>JANYCD010000020.1 GCA_025360425.1 Sterolibacteriaceae bacterium | reverse complement strand
CATCGCGCCGGCTTGGTGCGCGGCAGCCAACACGATGGGGACGCCATTCAACAGCGTGGCAATGCCAAGCGATAGTTGCAACAACAGCATCGCCCGGCGGCGTTCGCGCTGCTGGCGATGCTGTTGTTGCAACTATCGCTTGGCATTGCCACGCTGTTGAATGGCGTCCCCATCGTGTTGGCTGCCGCGCACCAAGCCGGCGCGATGATACTGTTTGCCTTGTTGATATGGCTGAATCATGTGCTGCGCGCTGCGGCGCGCTAGACGCCCTGGCTAAGGCGTGTTTTCATTCAGTTGGCTTTACATATAATGAATGCTGCTCTTTTTACGAGGACTTTCCCGTGAGCCTTGATCGCGTACCGTCCGGCAAGGATTTGCCGAGTGACTTTAATGTCGTCATCGAGATTTCGATGCATTCCCAACCGATCAAGTACGAGGTGGACAAGGAGTCCGGCGCAATTTTTGTTGATCGTTTCATGTCAACTGCCATGCACTATCCCTGCAACTATGGCTACATCCCGCATACCATTTCCGGGGACGGGGATCCGGTGGATGTGCTGGTGGTGGCCCAGTTCGCGTTGCCGCCCGGTGTGGTGGTGCGCTGCCGGCCGGTCGGCGTGCTCCAGATGGTCGATGAAGCCGGGGATGACGCAAAGCTGTTGGCGGTGCCGGTCGACAAGCTGACGACCATGTACCGTGACGTGCTTTCATACACTGACTTTCCACAAATCGTGCTTGATCAGATTGCCCATTTTTTTGCGCATTACAAGGATCTCGAACCGGGAAAATTCGTCAACGTCCAAGCCTGGGCCGGCGTCGACGACGCCAAGCAGGAAATCATGGACGGGATCAGGCGTTACGGCGAAGCTACCGAGAAGCCGGCCTACTGAAACTAAATCCGGTTCTGTTCCGCAGTGTTGAACTGCCGTTGCGCCCAGGTTCGCAAGTGACCGAGCGCACCAGACATGCCGGCCCACTCTTCAAACATGTTGGCCTTGTGCTTCTCGCGATACTCCGGCTCGGCTTTGAGCCAGCCGGCAATCTGGTCGTTGATCAGGGCTTTGGCGCGATCTTCGGCAGCCTGTACGACACGCCGTTGCGCATCGCGCGCCTCCGTCGTGGTGTAGAGGCTCGATGGTACGGTCGTGTTGGAAAGTCGGGAAACTTCGCGTAGCGAGTCGGCGCGTTCAATCATGCGTTGCTGCGAGTCGCAGCGTGTCGTATACCGCCGCAACTCAAGGCGGAGTAGTGCCAGATCTGCCGGATCGCCGCGACTCATGGGATGATATTTTACAGGCATAAAACATGAGCACTGCGGTCATGCTCCGGACTTGATGCTGTTGCATCGTGTTGTATAGTGGAAATCAAATGACCCGACTGAACATCGCCGTCGCCCAGATCAATTGCACTGTTGGCGACCTATCCGGAAACGCACGCCGCATCCTTGATGCCGCAACCGAAGCTGTGCGGCGTGGTGCCGACGTGCTGTTAACTCCCGAACTGGCGTTGTGCGGCTACCCTCCCGAGGACTTGCTGCTGCGCCCGGATTTCTATCGGTCTTGTGACCGGACATTGGCAGAACTCGCCAAGAATGCCCCTCTGCCTTTGATTGTCGGCCATCCAATCCAGATGGGTGAGAAACGTTATAACGCCGCTTCCCTGCTGCGCGGCGGGGTTGTCGAGGAGACTTACCGCAAGCACCGCCTGCCGAACTACGAAGTATTCGACGAAGAGCGCTACTTTGATTCCGGGGGCGATCCGTGTGTCGTGGATATCGGTGGTGTCAGGTGCGGCCTGAATATTTGCGCCGATGTTTGGGAGAGCGGGGCTGCGGAGGCGACCCGTCAGGCGGGTGCCGAATTATTGCTGACGCTCAATGCCTCCCCGTTCCACATGAACAAGCAGGCGCGGCGCTATCAAGTGCTACAGGAACGGGTGGCAGCCACGGGCATGCCGGCGATATACGCCAATCTGGTTGGCGGTCAGGATGAGTTGGTATTCGACGGCGCTTCCTTTGCGCTTGACGGCGCCGGGCGATTGACCCATCAGCTGCCGGCGTTTTGCGAGGCGTTGGAAATCATCGAGTATCACGACGGGCATCTTCTGCCGGGTCACATCGAATCCGTCGCGTCCATTGAAGCCGAGGTTTACCGGGCGTTGACGCTGGGTGTTCGCGACTATCTTGGCAAAAGCGGCTTTTCGAGTGCAATCATCGGCCTTTCCGGCGGCGTCGATTCGGCACTGACGCTGTGTATCGCAGTCGATGCCCTGGGGGCTGACAAGGTTCGGGCGGTGATGATGCCTTCGCCTTATACGGCTCAGATGAGTCTGGACGACTCGCGCGCGATGGTGAAGTTGCTGGGGGTGCGCTATGACGAAATCCCCATCGCACCGGCAATGAACACCTTCGCCGAAATGCTGGCTGCGCAATTTGCCGGGACCAAGACCGACGCTACCGAAGAAAACTTGCAGGCGCGAATCCGCGGCATGATACTGATGGCCTTGTCTAATAAAAGCGGCGCCATCGTGCTCACCACCGGCAATAAGAGCGAAATGGCAGTCGGCTACGCGACACTCTACGGCGATATGGCCGGCGGTTTCGCGGTGATCAAGGACGTATTCAAGACCTTCGTCTATCGGCTCTGTCATTACCGCAATTCGATTGCACTGGTGATTCCCGAAAACATCATCACGCGACCGCCGTCGGCGGAATTGAAACCGGACCAGACTGACCAGGACACGCTGCCCGCCTATGAGGTGCTGGATGCGATCATTCAGGGTTACATGGAAGAGGACCGCTCGCCGCGCGAGATTATTACCATGGGTTACGCGGCGGACGACGTGCGCCGCGTAGTCGACATGCTCAAGCGCAACGAGTACAAGCGTCGTCAGGCCCCGGTCGGTATCCGCATCACCAAGCGCGGATTCGGCAAGGACTGGCGTTATCCGATAACATCGCGTTATCGTGATGAGTACTGAGAAATTCCGGAAGGGACACCATGAAAAAAATTGAAGCAATCATCAAGCCGTTCAAACTGGACGAAGTGCGCGAAGCGCTATCCGAAGTCGGCGTCGCCGGCCTCACCGTAACCGAAGTCAAAGGCTTTGGCCGTCAGAAGGGGCACACCGAGCTCTATCGGGGCGCGGAATATGTGGTCGATTTTCTGCCCAAGATCAAGATCGAAATCGTCGTGCCTGAGGCTGTTGTGGAGGCGGCGATGGAGGCGATCATCAAGTCTGCCCGCACCGGCAAGATCGGTGACGGGAAGATTTTCGTCACCACGGTAGAGCGGGTGGTGCGCATCCGGACCGGAGAAACGGGCGAAGCAGCTGTATAAGCCGCCTTCGGAGGCTTATACAGCTGCTGTGCAGCGAATTATTTCGCTATCCCCCATCCCCTTTCCGCACCCGTCCGGTTGTCTCCATCGAAGAAAGGGGCGACTGACTGGCTCGCTGCGCTCGACCCATCCATAGGAAGGGGTACGGGGGAAACTTGGGTTTCCCCTGTTCCGATGCGGTTATCGTACTGCTTGCCCGCTAGCGGGCAAGCAGTACGATGACTGCCCCAGCCCCGCCGTCAGACGGGCGAGCCTGACAAAACGCCAGCACCTCCCGCTTCTGCGAGAGCCAACCCAACACCAGCTTTTTCAGCACCGGTTCGCGTCCTGGCGAGCGCAAGCCCTTGCCATGCACGATGCGCACGCAGTGATGGCCGCGGGCAATGCAACTGCTGATGAAGGCCGCGAACTGATCCCGCGCTTCATCTCGTGTATAGCCATGAAGATCGAGATTGTCCTGCACTACCCAGCGACCCCGGCGCAAGTCGCGCAGGACGTTGCGAGATAGACCGGCGCACAGCCACGCGGCTTCGTCGCCGCCTTCCAGAAACAAGTCCAGCAAGGGCGCGCCGTGCAGGGATTCGTGCAGCGCCGCGGCTTCGTCAAGTTGACGCTGGCGCGGAATCGCCGGTGGCAAAGATGGTTCGTAATGAACCCGGTCGAAGCGTAGCGGCGTTGCATCCGCCACTGCGCTTCTGAACAGCGCTGTTTCCTCAGGAGGAAGAGTTTTCTTCACCGTACAAAGGAGTCAGCGGACTTGCCGGCATTGCCTCGGTTCCTCTGAAGATTAATTGGTCTTCAGGTTATCGAGATAACGCTCGGCATCCAGCGCCGCCTGGCAGCCGCTGGCGGCGCTGGTGACGGCCTGGCGATAAATGTGGTCCTGCACGTCGCCGGCGGCGAATACGCCTGGAATGCTGGTGGCCGTAGCATCGCCATTGCGTCCGCCGTTGGTCACGATGTAGCCGCCCTCCATGTTCAACTGGCCGGCAAAAATATCCGTGTTGGGCTTGTGGCCGATGGCAATGAACACGCCTTGCAACGCGACATCTTCGCTGGCGCCGGTGTTGGTGTTCTTGATGCGCATGCCGGTGACGCCTGTTTTGTCACCCAGAACTTCGTCCAGCGTCGAGTGCCACTTGATGCTGATCTTGCCCGCCTTTTCCTTTTCGAACAGCTTGTCCTGGAGGATTTTTTCGGAGCGGAACTTGTCGCGGCGATGCACCACAGTGACATGGCTGGCGATGTTGGCGAGGTACAGGGCTTCTTCGACTGCGGTATTGCCGCCACCAATAACCGCCACTGGCTGGTTCTTGTAGAAAAAACCATCGCAGGTGGCGCAGGCCGACACGCCCTTGCCGGCAAAGGCTTCTTCCGATGGAATGCCAAGATATTGCGCCGATGCCCCGGTAGCGATGATCAAGGCATCGCAGGTATAAGTGCCAGCGTCGCCGACCAGACGAATCGGCCGCTCGGTCAATGCGGCGGTATGAATGTGGTCGAAAATAATTTCGGTATTGAAGCGCGCCGCATGCTTTTCGAAGCGGGCCATCAGGTCGGGCCCTTGCACGCCATCGTCATCAGCAGGCCAGTTATCGACGTCCGTGGTGGTCATCAGTTGTCCGCCCTGGGCAAGGCCGGTGATCAGCACGGGGTTGAGATTGGCACGGGCAGCATAAACGGCAGCAGTGTAGCCAGCCGGCCCGGAGCCGAGAATCAACAAGCTGGAGTGACGAATGGTTGGGCTCATGGGAGAGGAAAAGACTTTTTGGAAATTTTGAAAGGACATTATACTTGGGGGTAACAACAGGTGTTTCAACGCTCGCCTGCAAACGGGAGAAAAATCGTGACTGGAGTGTCGGTAGCAGTGCTGCGTTCCATCCCTGCATTCGAGGCGCTGGATGCTGTGCGTCTCGAAACCCTGTCGCGCATGGCTTCGCTGCGTCATGCCGCGCGTGGCAGCACTGTCCTGCACGAGGGTGATCGCACTGACAACATCTATTTCATCGTGAACGGTGTGCTCAAGGTACTGGTTTCCGATGATGAAGGCCGCGAGGTGATTCTTTCCATCCTCGGTTCCGGCGAACTGTTCGGCGAAATGGGAGTGCTGGACGATCATCCCCGTTCGGCCACCGTGATTGCCACGCAATCCAGCGATCTGGTGGTGGTACCCAAAAGCGATTTTCAGCGATTCCTCGCCAGCAGTTTCGATGTCTCCCTGTTCATCATGCGCGGTCTCGTCAAACGATTGCGCCTTGCTGATCGCAAAATTGAAAGCCTCGCCCTGCTTGATGTTTATGGCCGCGTTGCCAGATTGTTGCTGGATCTGGCGGAAACCCGCGATGGTCGGCAGGTGGTGGCCAAGGTCACCAAGCAGGACATCGCCAAGATGATCGGCGCGTCGCGCGAGATGGTCAGCCGCGTCATGAAGGAACTGGAGCAGCAAGGCCTGATCATCGATGAAGATCGACAGATCATCCTGCGCGAAGACCTGGGAACGGATGCGCGCGAAACCTAAAGGGCGTTAAGCGTTTGCTTCCTCCCCCTTTTTCATGAAATTCCGGACGCGCCGGGGGGAATAATCAGGTTTGTTCCCCGTCGACCGTCCTCAAATGCAACAGCCTGCCGCCATTCAAACCAGTTTTTCCCAGCCGCTTCCCGAAAAAATCATTGCCTTGGTGAACGAGGCTCGCTGGCTGCTGCTGGCGGCGGTTGGGGCTTATCTCGCCCTCGCGCTATGGGGTTATGACCATGCTGATCCAGGCTGGTCGCACGCGGTTCAGATCGCCGTTGTCATTAATCCGGCAGGACGCTTTGGTGCCTGGCTGGCAGATCTGACGCTCTCTCTATTCGGTTTTTCGGCCTGGTGGTGGGTATTGTTTCTGCTCTACGTCGTCGCCTGGGGCTATCGACGGCTGGACGGCGTGCTCAGCGGTGATCGGCGTCCTTTCCTGATTGCCCTGACCGGATTCCTGGTGGTGCTGCTCGCCAGCGTCGGTATCGAAGCCATGCGATTCTGGGGTCTCAAGGCGGTGCTGCCACTTGCACCTGGAGGCATGCTGGGCCGCGAAGTGGGACGCCTGACCATGCAGTTCCTCGGTTTCAATGGTGGCACACTGATCCTTCTGGCATTGCTTGCCGCCGGGCTTTCCATTTTTACCGGCCTGTCATGGATCAGGCTGACCGAGCGTGTCGGCACTTTGCTCGAAGCGCTCTGGTTTGGATCACGCCAACTTTGGCAGACCTGGAGCGACCGCCGCTACGGGCGTGTCCTGGCCAAGGAGCGCGAGACCGTGATGGATACCCAACTGCGCAAGTTCGAGGACAACCCGCCGGCGCCGATTCGCATCGAGCCTGCCGAACTGGAAATCCCGCTGGCGCCCAAAGCGGTGGCGCGGATCGAGAAAGAACGCCAGGCGCCATTATTCTTCGATGCCCCGGGCGAGGGTTTGCCGCCGCTGCACCTGCTTGATGAGGCGACATTCAATCCCGAAGACCTTCCGGCCGCCGAAACCCTCGAATTCACCTCCCGACTGATCGAACGCAAGCTTGCCGATTTCGGCGTCGAAGCCAAGGTACTGTCGGCCAATCCCGGACCGGTGGTCACACGTTACGAAATCGAGCCGGCGATCGGCGTCAAGGGCAGCCAGATTGTGGGTCTCGCCAAGGACCTGGCGCGCGCTTTGTCTCTGGTCAGCATTCGCGTGGTGGAGACGGTGCCTGGCAAGTCCTGCATGGCGCTGGAACTGCCCAACGCGAAACGCCAGACCGTGCGCCTGACCGAGATCATCGGTTCCAAGGCCTACCACGGCCTGCATTCACCGCTGGCGATGGCGCTCGGCAAGGATATCTCCGGTCTGCCGGTGGTGGCCGATCTGGCCAAGATGCCGCATCTGCTGGTGGCCGGCACCACCGGCTCCGGCAAGTCGGTCGGCATCAACGCCATGATCCTGTCGCTGGTTTACAAATCCGAGGCGCGCGATGTGCGCATGATCATGATCGACCCGAAGATGCTGGAGCTTTCGGTGTATGAGGGCATCCCGCATCTGCTGGCCCCGGTGGTGACGGAACCGGCCAAGGCCGTGACCGCATTGAAGTGGACGACGCGGGAGATGGAGCGACGCTACCGCTCGATGAGCCAGCTCGGCGTCCGCAACGTCGGCGGCTACAACGACCGCGTGGACGAACTGCAGGCCAAGGGCGAGGTCGCGACCCGG
>JANYCD010000078.1 GCA_025360425.1 Sterolibacteriaceae bacterium | reverse complement strand
CCCAGTTGGCTTCTTGTCTTTGACAAGCGGGCGGAGGTGATCCCATTCGGAAGCAACGCTGCCACAGTATGCGCATTGAAAAGTGTCGGGGGTCATTCCGAGTATTTCCAATGCCTGCTGTACCTCTTCCGCGCTGGGCGGCACGACCGGAATTATCGAATTGATGAAAGCGTTCGTGATGCTTGAACTACGCCCCGTGATTTTCATCGGGGTTGGCATTCTGAACAGCGATAAGTAGTCCATTGGGATTGCGCTCTAACGCACAAGCTCAGCCGCCGTCTTGCCGTAGCGAAGCGGAGGCGAGACGGTCGGCTGGAGCGCCTTGTTATGCGTCCTCACTGTGGTTGCCCAAGAACTTGAGCCATAGAAAACCAATGATTCCTGCGGTCAGTGAAGCCAGAAGGATCGCCATTTTTGAGGCGTTTACGTTCTCGGCATCCCCAACGAAGGCAAGATTAGTAATGAAAATGGACATCGTGAACCCGATACCGCCGAGAATTCCTGCGCCAATAACATGCCGCCAACTCAGATCGGCAGGCAAGCGGCATATGCCGCTAGCAACAGCAACGAAACACAGGAGCGTTAACCCCAGAGGCTTACCCACAATCAAACCCGCAGTGATGCCAAGGCTATTCGCATTGCTCAAGTCTTGCATCCAATCCGCGCCGATGCGGATCGCAGTATTGGCCAGTGCGAAAATCGGCAGGATGATGAACGCGACCGGCTTATGCAAAAAATTTTCGAGCCGGTGTGAGGGCGACGCTTCGTCATCGGCCTTGGCGGAGAATGGGATGGCAAAGGCCAGCATCACCCCCGCGACTGTTGCGTGAACGCCTGACTTGAGCATTAGAAACCACATCAGCACGCCGCCCAGCAGGTAAGGGGTCAGGGACATCACGCGAAAGAGACGATTCAACCCGCAGAGCAAAGCCCAAACGGCCAAAGCCGCCAAAAGATACCCGACCGATAGTTGCGCGGTGTAGAACATCGCGATGATGACAATTGCGCCCAAATCATCGATGACCGCGAACGCCGCCACAAACACCTTCAGCGAAGCCGGAACTCGGTCTCCGAGCAGGGCCAGAACGCCGAGCGCGAAGGCGATATCTGTTGCCATCGGAATCCCGATTCCGGCTTGCGCAGGCGTCCCTGCATTGAGTGAGAAGTGAATCAGTGCCGGCGCTGCAATTCCGCCGAAGGCCGCAAACATCGGAAGCAGGGCGCTCTGGACGTTGGACAGCTCGCCGCTGTACAGCTCGCGTTCGAGTTCCAGGCCGATAAGCAGAAAGAAAATCGCCATCAGCGCATCGTTAACCCAATGCTCCAAGCTGAGACCGCCGAGCCGCATTTGCCACCCGCTCGCATAGTCTGGGCCGAATGAGGAGTTCGTAATCAAGAGCGAGATGGCAGTACAGACAATCAGCAGAATTCCACTCGACTTTTCTGAGTGAAAAAACTTCTGGAATGTGCTTGATAAGGTTTGCGGGTCCAGGGGCATGAGCTTCTTTAGACCGCAACTTCGCAAACGGACGAATTTCTACGTGGACGCATAACTAAAAGTAGACACCCTAAATGATGGAATATATTGCATCATTTAGGCTGTATAAAACAACAGTATAATATGGTAATCTTATTCATGTCAGTCATTTAGTCAAATTTAGTGGGGCCTAAAATGGCGCAGTTACAATCAAATCCATACTCCCCTGCGTCGCCGCGCCTGCTTGACTAGGTGCGGGGAAAATCCGAATCAAGCACTACAGTCTCCGTACCGAACAGACCTATCTGGATCGGATTAAACGATACATCCTCCACTTTGACAAGCGTCATGGCGATTCGCGGCACGCGTTGCCGGGCCATTACCCGGTCATGTTACGCTAGCGATCGCAGCCTCAAATCCTGGCCACGAATTTCAAACACAAGCGGCCGGCGAGTCCGCGGGGCGCACGGAGCAGGAGAACACCATGCTTGGATTGATGCAGGATCGGCCGTTGCTGATCTCGTCGCTGATCGACCATGCGGCGACGTTTCATCCGCGTACCGAGATCGTCGCGCGTACCTGCGAAGGTCCCATCGCGCGCAGCAATTGGGCCGGGATACGCCGCCGTTCAAAACAGGTCGCGAATGCGCTGAAACAGCTTGGCATTTTCCCCGGCGACCGGGTCGGCACACTGGCGTGGAACACGCATCGCCACCTCGAGCTGTACTACGGCGTTTCCGGCAGCGGGGCGGTGCTGCACACGGTGAACCCGCGGCTGTTTCCCGAGCAAATCGACTACATCGTCAATCATGCCGAAGACAAGGTGCTGTTTTTCGACATCACCTTTGCCGACCTGGTGGCGAAAATTGCACCGGCATTGAAGACGGTAACCACCTTTGTCGCGATGACCGATCGCGCGCACATGCCGGACCTCAACCTGCCCAACCTGCTGTGTTACGAAGAACTGATTGACGCACAGCGCGACGATTATGCCTGGCCGGAGTTCGACGAACGCAATGCATCATCGCTCTGCTATACCTCGGGCACCACCGGCCATCCAAAGGGCGTGCTGTATTCGCATCGTTCCACTGTGCTGCACTCGCTGATGGAATGCGCGCCCGATACCTTCGGCGTGAATTCGTCGACGTCGCTGCTGCTGGTGGTGCCGATGTTCCACGCCAACGGCTGGGGCATGCCGTACGCAACGGCGATGGTCGGCGCCAAGCTGGTGATGCCCGGCGCGCAGATGGATGGCCAAAGCATTTACGAACTGATGCGCGACGAGCATGTGAACTACTCGCAGGCGGTGCCCACGGTGTGGGCGATGTTCTTCCAGTTCCTCGATGCGCATCCGGAGATTGACGTCAAGGCATTGGGCGTGCAGCACATCTGCTGCGGCGGGGCGGCCACGCCGCGAGCGATGATCGACCGCATCGAACGCGACTTCGGCGCCGAGTTCACCCAGGGCTGGGGCATGACCGAGACCAGCCCGATCGGCGTCATTGGCAAGCTGCTGCCCAAGCATGCCGGGCTGTCGCAGGACGAGCGCACCAGCATGAAAATGAAGCAGGGGCGGGGCGTATGGGGTGTCGAGCCGAAGATCGTCGGCCCCGATGGCGCGGCTCTGCCGCATGATGGTGTGTCTGCCGGCCTGCTGCATGTGCGCGGACCGTGGATCGCCAGGGCCTACTACAAGGGCGAGACGAATGTGCTCGACGACGAAGGTTTCTTTCCCACCGGCGACATCGCGACCATTGACGAGGACGGCTATGTGCAGGTCGTCGATCGTGCCAAGGACGTGATCAAGTCCGGCGGCGAGTGGATCTCGTCGATCGACCTCGAAGGCGCGGCGTGTGGCCATCCGGCCATCGCCGAGGCGGCGATCATCGGCATTGCCCATCCCACCTGGCAAGAGCGGCCCTTGCTCATCGCCGTGAAGCGTGCCGGGTGTGAAGTGACGCGTGAAGCGCTAATGGAGTTTCTGTCGGGCAAGGTCGCCAAGTGGTGGGTGCCCGACGACGTGGTGTTCGTCGATGCCTTGCCACACACGGCCACCGGCAAGCTGCTGAAGACGGCGTTGCGCGAACAGTTTCGTGACTATCAACCTTTGCAACCCAAATCCATGGGCAACTGAACGTTGGTAAACCGTTTGATCGTAGTTGTGTATCTTTGGAACGCTGACCGGATAGTCGTCGCAATTTTCAAACCGCAATAAGCAAACAGGAAAGAGCCAAATGAACACATGGACAAACAAAGTTGCCATTGTTACGGGAGGAGGTTCCGGAATTGGTCGTGCGTTGAGTCTGGCGATGTCCAGACGCGGTGTGTACGTGCTGGTGACAGATGTCGATCTTGCTTCAGCGCAAGTGGTTGCTGCGGAGTGCGGCAACAGGGCCACTGCCGCAATGCTTGATGTTCGCGAAGCGACCGGGGTCCGTGTCTGTATCGAGCAATACGCCAGCCAGCAGGGGCGGCTGGATTTTCTGTTCAACAATGCCGGCATCGCAGTCGCCGGAGAAGTTGATGAAATTCCTCTCGCGGCATGGCAACGCGTGATTGATGTCAATGTTCATGGAGTGCTGCATGGCGTACTTGCGGCGTATCCGATCATGCGCAAGCAGGGCCATGGTCACATCGTCAATACGGCTTCGCTTGCCGGGCTGGGGCCGGCACCTTTGCTGACGCCGTACGCCCTGAGCAAGCATGCTGTGGTGGGTTTGTCGACAAGCTTGCGCATCGAGGCAGCAAGCAGAGGCGTGCAGATCAGCGTGCTGTGTCCATCCGCAATCGAAACCCCGATTCTGGATTCTGAAAACCCAAAAGATATTCCGATTGCCTGGGCTCCGGATATCCGTCGTTTCCTCACAGCGCTGGCAGGCCCTCCCTATCCCGTGGAAAAATGTGCTGAAGAAACGCTCGACGCCGTGGAACGCAATGTTGCGGTGATCGTATTGCCGGGCCGCGCGCGTCTTGCCTGGCGCGTTGGTCGACTTTTTCCAGCCTTGGCGGAAAAAATCAGTCTCGGCGCCGTGGCCAGGGAACGCAGCCAAAGAACGTGAAGGCGCACCTCGGATAGTGCAGCCTCCAGTGCAAGATGAGATCGAAACCGAAGGAGGCTGAGCGGATTAAAGCGGCAGGGTGATTTAAAAATTGGAATTACCTTGATCCCTCTAATGGATGAATACCCGTGTTCACACCACCCCGGAACCCCCGCCCGCGGGCCGCATCTTGATGCCGAGTCCTTCCTCGACAGTCAGCAGGTCGAGGTAGTCGCGCCAGGCGAAGATCTTGCCGTTGCGCATTTCCATCACGCCGACCACGGGCAGCGGAACGGGAGGCTTTGCTGCGCCGTTGAGCGCGAGGTAGTCGACGCGTTCGGTGAAGATCACATTTCCCGCCGAAGCGATGTGCAGAGTCTCGATGCGGACGCTGAATGCAGAAAACACCTGTTCGATGTAGGCCCGAATCTCGGCAGTCCCGCGACGCGGCGGCAGCGGCATGTCGATGTAACTTGCGTCCTCGGTGAAGCAGGCGAGCATGGCGTCAACGTCCTGCTTCTGCCACAGGTCGAGAAAGCGCAGGGCGAAACGCTCATCGTCGGTTCGTCCATCGGCGGGTTTGAGTGGCATGGTTTCTCTCCTCTTCTGTTTTCGTCATTCCCGCCTTCGCACCTCTTCGGGCACAAGCGGGAATGAGGTGCTTCGGTAGCAATCCCCAGCCTCTAATTGTGCCCGTCAGATTTGCGCGATGGCGGCGCGGTTGCGCGTCAGGTACGAACGGCTGAGCACATCCTGCTGGACGCCGTAGCCGATCTTGCCGTCGTGATTCCAGCGCTGATAGGCCTGGGTGTAGATCATTGAGGGGAAGGGTGCCCAGGGCGCCGCATTGATGGTGGCGCCGGTGAAGCTGAACGTCTTGCCCCGTGTGTCGGTGACTTCGAAAACGTTCGCCATGGGGAAAATACCTTGGCGTTCCGCCGTCCCCCGGGCGCTGACAAGGCCATAGAGCTTGCCGTCTTCGAGCACGTAGCCACTGATCAGGGCGCCGAAGTCATCCGTCTTGGCGGGGTCGAGCGCGAGAAAGGCATGCACCGTCAGGCGTTCGCCGAACGAGCCATGAATCCAGGTGGCGTTGCCGTTGTCGCGCTCCTTGCGCGGTCCCCAACTGCGATCCAGCGTGTCGACGCAGTCGACCTTGTAGACCTTGCCGCGAAGCTGCGCTTCGCCGGTAATCCGGCCGGTGATTTCGTAATGGCCGGAAAAGGCGGCTCCGCCCCAACCCTTGCCGATCCGGTCTGCCGCCATCGGATCCATGTCGGGATCGTTCATGTCGAAGGGTTCCATCAGCGAACGGAACTCGATGTGGATTTCGGTATCGTCGATGCCGACGTAGTCGATCTTGTACCGCTTCAACGGCTCCACCGCCTTGACCGACAGACCGTTGGGCAGACTGTAATCGAGCAGGGATTTCGGACAGGGAAGGTGCTGCTGGTTGTCCACGTACATTTGATCTTCCCAGTTCGGGGCGATCCGGTCCAGCACGGTCAAATCGCTCATGCACACGCCGAGCACGGGGCGGGTCAGCGTGTAAATGGTGCCGCTGATCTTGGCTTCCGGAATGGCGAACGGAAAAAAATTGGTTTCGCACCAGTCGTAGGGCGAAGTGTTCGAATGCTGGAACTCGACTTCTTCGGGACGAATCATTTGTTATCTCCTGATGATGTTTTGAGAGATGGTCAGGCAAATTGCGCGACATATGCGCGCATGCTTTCGATGGGCCGCCCGGCCAGCATGGCCGCATCTGCCGACACCAACGTGTATTCACCCGCTGCGGCTGCCATGTACATGGAGAGCATTGCCTCCACGATGTAGGGCGGCAGGCCGAAGTCCGCCAACACGGGGCCAAACGCTTCCAATGTTGCCTCACTTGCCGTCACCATCGCGCCACGCGCGATCGACAGCGCCGCAGCGATGTCGAACAGATCGACGGCCTCGGGTCCGGTAAGTTCGTAGGTCTTGTTGTCGTGACCGGTCTGCGTCAAGGCGCCGGCAATTGCGGCCGCTGCGTCGTCACGGGTGATGTAGGCGACCTTGCCATGCGCGCCGGGCAGCACTAGCTGGTTGGTGCCGCGTGATCGCTCCAGCATCAGATCAAGGTTCTCGGCGAACTGGTTGTCGCGCAGGATGGTGGTCGTCAGGCCGGATGCCAGCAGATAGGCCTCGCTATCGGCGTGCACGTGATTGAGGTTGCACAGGCTACTGGCCGATGGCGAGGTGAAGCTCATGTATACGACGCGTCCCACGTTTGCTTTTTTGGCGGCATCGATGGCGCATCGATGCTGGTGAATGCGGACATCGTTGGTGCCGTCCGACGAGGTGATGAGCACGGTGCCGGCGCCGGCAAACGCCGTATCGAGACTCGCCGGATCGTTGTAGTCGGCATGGGCAATCTGGAACCCGCGTGCGCGCTCATTGGTCAGGGTGGCGGGGTCGCGTGGTGTGCACAGTCGCACATTGGCAGGAGAAGTCCGTTGCGTGAGTTCCTGCGTCAGCAACCGCCCCACGCGACCATCGACACCGGTGGTGACGATCAGGGAGGCGGGGGAATGCTTGCGCATCGATCTTTGGCTGGATGCGAGCCTTCGGTTCAGAGAACCGTTTCCAGTTTGACCCTGAGGCCTTCCAGGATCGAGTACGAAATCCCGATCAGCCAGGCCAGCAGCACGTCCTGGTGCGATTTGCCGTTGCTCGGCACGCGATAGGCCGCCGCCATGCACAGCACCACGATTTTGTAGGCGCCGAAAATATCGTAGTAAATCAGCGATTCGGGGATGACCTTCAGTCCCGATGCCTTTTCGTAACGGGCGAAGAATTCCTCGCGCGGCAGGAAGCCGCCGCAAAGGAAGGTATTGCCGTCTTCGGCCATGTGGCCCAGGGTCGGGTTGGTGGCCCAGGCCAGATCGAGGTGGCGATCGCCGAGGTGGCCCATCTCCCAGTCCAGCAGCGCCGAGATGCGGTTGTTGTGCTCGGTGAACAGGAAGTTGCCGGTGCGGTAGTCGCCATGGACCACGGAGATGTGATCCACCGCCGGCATGTTTGCCCGCAGCCAGGACATGGCTAGGCGCATCAGCGGAATGTCTTCGTTTGAATCTTCCTCCCATACGCGCTCCCAGTGGTTGAGTTCCCATTCGATGGCCTGGGTGCCCGGTTCGGGTTTGTCGAACGCGGAGAGGTCCGCCTTGCGCCAGTCGAAGGAATGGAAGCGCGCCATGTGGTCGACGAAGTCCCCGCCGATCGGTTCGCGTAGCGCCGGCGGAAAGAATATGCCCAGACCGGTGACATTGCTGGTGGTGGCGCTGGGCTTCGCAACGCCGTCAGCAAAGCCGTAGATCATCGCCGGATAGGGATAGAACTCGCCATTCGCGTCGTACCAGTAGGTGGGCGGCACCGGCACCACAGCTTCCACCGCCTTGATGATCTGGAACTCGCGCAGCCGGCTGCTTTCGCAGTTCGACTCGGAAGGTTCCATGCGCAGCACCAGTGGTGTAGTGGTGCGCCCGACGCCGGGTTGATTCCAAAGGAGTTTGAAGGCCATCTGCAGTTTCGATGCGCCACCCGACAACCAGCGCGCCTCGGAGATTTCGAAATCGTCCTTGAGTTTGCTGCGCAACAGGGCTCGCGTGCCTGCAATCAGGGTCTCCAGGCTGACCGGCGAGAAAGGCGGGCCGGCGCGCCGCGTCAGCTTGCGGGTGAGGATGCGGTCGATTTCCTTTTCGCAGGGGAAACGTTTGCGCAGTTGTTCGATCCATTCCTGCGACGGGCGGTTCTTGTCCACATTCGGCATGCGTGTTCTCCAGGCTTGCGGCTAACTGCGGTGAGGTTTCAACTGTGGCACTTCCGTATCAGAGTACTTCTTCGAGTTGCGTTCTGAATTGGTCGAGCAGCAGGTAGGAAATTCCGGCGAGCCAGTTGACGACGATGTCCTGATGCGACTTGCCGTTGCGCGGTACGCGACAGCCGGTGGCAAGGGTAATGACTACGCTCTTGTAACTGCCGAACAGGTCGTAGTACTTCAACGTCTCCGGAATGACTGACAGCCCCGACGCTTTTTCGTAGGCAGAGAAAAATTCTGCCTTGGGCATAAAGCCGCCGACGAGAAAGGTTTTGCCGTCTTCCGCCGCGTGACCGAAGATTTCCTTGGTGGTCCACGACAGGTCTTCGTGACGGTCGCCGAGGTAGCAGAGTTCCCAGTCCAGCCAGGCGGAGATGCGGGTATCGTGTTCGGTGAACAGGAAATTTCCCACCCGGTAGTCGCCGTGCACGATCGAAACCTTGTCCGCCGGCGGCATGTTCTTGCGCAGCCAGGAGATGGCCAGACGCATCAGCGGGATGTCTTCATTGACGTCTTCTTCCCAGATGCGCTCCCACTGGTTGAGTTTCCATTCGATGGCCTGCAAGCCTGGTGGCGGCTTGTCGAAAGCGCTCAGATCGGCGCTGCGCCAATCGAAGGTATGGATGCGGGCCAGATGGTCCACGTACTGGGCGCCGAGTGTTTGCCTCAGCGACGGGGGCATTTGCGTGCCGACTCCGGACACGCCACTGGTTGATGTGGTGGGCTTGGTCACGCCTGCGGCGAATCCGTAGACGATCGCCGGGTACGGCAAAAACTTGCCCTCGCCATCCGCCCAGTAAGTCGCCGGTACCGGGATGATGCCTTCGAGCGCCTTCATCATCTGGAACTCGCGCAACCGGCTGGTATCGGTAATCGATTCGGACGGCTCCATGCGCAGCACCATCGGCGTCGTGGTGTGACCGACGCCGGGCTGGTTCCAGTTCAGCTTGAATGCCATTTGCAATTTCGACGCGCCGCCGGAAAGCCACTTGGCGTCGCTGATTTCAAAATCGTCCTTGAGTTGACTGCGGATCAGTGCATCGGTGCCCTTGACCAGCGTTTCGAGCGAAACGGGCGAATAAGGCGGCCCGGCACGGCGTCGCATTTTGCGCGTCAGGACACGATCAATTTCCTTCTCACATGGATAGCGCCGACGAATTTCTTCAATCCATTCCGGCGTCGGACGATTCTTGTCCACGATGGGCATTCTGACTTTCTCCATTTATCGAGTCCTGCCGATCCAATGACAGGCGGGCCTTGTGGCCCGCCTGTCATTGCTTCATCTGAAAACGTTTCAGTAACGGGTGAGCAGAGCTTCGCGGTTGCGCCCCAGATACGCCCGGCTCAGGCCCAGTTGCTGAATGCCATAGCCGATCTTGCCATCAAGGTTCACACGCATCGACGATTGCAAATACGTGTTTGACGGGTAGGGCGCCCAGTAGCAACTGTTCACCGTTGAATAGGTGAAGTTGAATTTCTTGCCGCGAATGTCGGTGACTTCGAGTTGTCCGCCCATGGGCGCCGACTTGCGATACTCCTGCGAGCCGCGCGCATCGGTGATGCCGTAGACCTTGCCGGCCTCCAGCACATAGCCACTGACCAGTGCGCCGAAATCCGCGCTCTTGGCGATGTCGTGGCGGGTAAACAAATGCACGGTAAGATCCTCGCGCCAACTGGCGTGCCACCAGATCATCGTGCCGTTGTCGCGCTCCGGACGTGCACCCCAGCTACGGTCACCGGTCTCATAACAATCCACGGCATAACGCTTGCCGCGCAGGATCAGTTCGCCCTTGACGTGGAAGGTCGCTTCGTAATGCCCGTTCCACGAGCTGTCCCACGCCGGGCCGTTGCGCCCGGCGGCGAGCGGGTCCATGTTCGGATCGTTGACATCGTAGGGTGCGTGTGTGCCGACGTAGTCGAGATCGAAGCTGGTGTCGTCAATGCCCTTGTAGGTCACGTGGTAGCGCTTGAGCGGCTCGATGACCTTGAAGGTGAGGCCGTTGGGCAGCGAGAAATCCGACAGTTTTTTCGGGCAGGGCAGGTGCTGCTGGTTGTCGACGTAGGCCTGGTCTTCCCACAGCTCGGAGATCTTGTCGATGATGGTGATGTCGCACATGGCAACGCCCAGCATCGGCCGCGTTACGACATAGATCAGGCCGTTGATGTTGGCTTCGGGAATGGCATACGGCAGGGCGATGGTTTCCGCCCACTGCCAGTGGGAATCGGGCTTGAAATGGAAATCGCAATCTTCGGGTTTGATCATTTTATTGCTCCTCGTTATTGAATTTTTGTCAGTGTTTCATTCGTTGCCAGCCGCAGCGTTGGCACCCGGTATCAATATCGGCGGCGCGTAGCCGGCATGTTTGTCCTGTAGCGGATGGTTGCCGACCACCTGGTTTTGCACGGCGGGAGTGAAATAGGTGTAGGGGTAGGTCGGTTCCACCGCGCTCGCTGCATCGAGCCGCGCGAGCAGCTCGGCGGGAATGGAAAAGTCCAGTGCCTGCAGATTGTCGTCGAGCTGGGCCTGCTTTGTGGCGCCGATCAGCACGGTGGCCACGCCGGGGCGGTTGGCGACCCAGTTGACCGCCACCTGCGCCATGCTGCGGCCGAGTGCCTTGGCGACACTTTCGACTTCGGCCACGATCGCGAAATTGCGCTCGCTGAATTTGGCGAACGCCGGATTGCCTTGCATCACTTGCAAGCGCCCCTCTCCGTATTTGCCTGCCTCCGACGGCTTGTATTTTCCGGACAGCATGCCGCCGCCGAGCGGACTCCAGACCATGGTGTCCATGCCGTAGCGCGTCGCCAGCGCGGTGAATTCGTTTTCGATGGAGCGCTCGACCAGCGAGTAGGACAGCTGCAGTGTGCACACCGATTCGTAGCCGCGGAATTCGGCAATCGATTGCGCGCGGCTGGCGTACCACGAAGGCACATTCGACAGGCCGACGTGGCGTACCTTGCCAGATCGAACCAATTCGTCGAAGGTGCGCATCACTTCTTCCACCGGCGTCATCTGGTCCCAGCAGTGCAGCAGGTAGAGGTCGATGTAGTCGGTGCCGAGCCGCTTCAGTGACCCTTCCACCGCGCGCATGATGTTCTTGCGACTGTTGCCGCCGCCGTTGGGATTGGTCGGGTTGGGGTTGAAGCCGAACTTGGTGGCGATCACCAACTGGTCGCGCAGGCCGCGTTCCTTGACGAAGTCGCCGACCCACTGCTCGCTGTTGCCGTTGAGATACATGTCGGCGGTATCGATCAGGTTGCCGCCGGCATTGACATAGGCGTTGAACAAGCCGCGCGCCGTATCCTTGTCTGAGCCCCAGCCCCAGTCGGTCCCGAAAGTCATGGTGCCGAGCGCCAGACGGCTGACCCGCAGCCCCGAATTGCCAAGCGTGTAGTAGTGGCTGAGATTCATTTTGTCCCCCGAATCGTCGGTTGTTTGAAACGATCAATAGCGCGACAGGATGGCCGCGCGATGCCGCGTCGCATAGGCGCGGCTAAGGCCGAATTGTTGCACGCCCAAGCCGATTTTGCCGTTGTGGTTGACCCGCATGAAGGCCTGCAGGTAGGTGTTTGACGGATAGGGCGCCATGTAACAGCAGTTGAGGGCCGAATAGGTGAAGGCGAATTTCTTGCCGCGAATATCCGTGACCTCCAGTTGGCCGCCGATTGGCAACCCCTTCATGTAGTCCTGTTCGCCGTGGCATTCGGTGATGCCGTAGTTCTGACCTCTTTCAAGTACGTAGCCGCTGATGAGCGCACCGATTTTATTGGTGTTGGGAAAGTCGTGGCTGGTCAGGATGTGCACCGTCAGGTCTTCGCCGAAACTGGCATGCCACCAGATGAAGCAGGCATTGTCGCGCTCGGCGCGCGGGCCCCAACTGCGATCGCCGGTATCCACCGTATCCACCGCATGGCGCTTGCCACGCAGCACCAGTTCGCCCTTGATGCGGTAGGTGTGCTCATAGTGGCCGGCAAAGGCGTTGTCCCATGTGGTTGCGCCGTTGCGCTTGGCGGCGATCGGGTCCATGGCCGGATCGTTGAGATCGAAGGGTTCGTGCAGCGCAAAATACTCGAGGTCGAAGCTGGTGTCGTCGATACCCTGGTATGTCACGTGGTAGTGCTTGAGCGGATCGATCGCCTTGACCGACAAGCCGTTGGGCAAGGAGAACTCCTTCAGCGACTTGGGGCAGGGCAAATGCTGCTGGTTGTCGATGTAGGCCTGGTCCTCCCACAGAAAGGTCAGCCGGTCCATGAAGGTGATGCTAGACATCGCCACGCCGAGCATGGGACGCGTCAATACGTAAATGCCGCCGTTGACGGTGGTACCCGGAACATTGACCGGAAAAAAGATGGTTTCCGCCCATTGCCAGTGGGAGTCAGCCTTGAAGTGGTAGTCGTAGTCTTCCGCTTTGATCATGCCTTGTTGCTCCAGATGTTTTGAACTGCCGATGGATGATTGAATGTGTGCTTACTTGGTGAAATCGAAGATGACGTGTTCAACAGAAAGAAGGGCGCTCATCTTCTTGGAATCGCAAAACTCCTTCTCGTCAGCCTGCAGCAGGGCACTGGCGGCCTGGCCTTGCGCAGAGCCCATGGCAGCCTCCATGGATTCCATGCTTTTCCACCAGACTTCGGTAAGACTATCGCACGCCTGCACCCAGCCGCGTGAACGGGCGAACTCTTCAAGCTCCGGCGACGGGAGCTTTTCGCTCTGGATGTAGCGCACGATCCCCATCGCCTTGGCGCATTGGCTGACCAGTTCGGCGTGGGCGCCGCGCCAGCGGGCCACGAACTGCTCCTGTGTCAAATCGGGGCGACGCCAGTTTTGTACGATCATCTTTATCATTTTTTCTCCAATGATTGCCTGGTCAGGTAAAACGTTTGGCCTGGGCAAGCATGGTAAATGAGCCGGCCGACGAATTGATCAGGGCAGCAAACGCTTTTGGACGTTTGGCAAACAAACAAGCGCTTACTTCGTGAAGTCAAAAATGATGTGCTCCACGCTCAGAAAGGCACTCATCCGCTCGGTATGGCAGAACTCCTTCTCGTCGGCTTGCATGCGTATGCTGGCGGCTTGTCCCTCAGGTGAGGACATCGCCGCCTGCATTGCCTCCATGCTCTCCCACCAAACCTCGGTGAGGCCGTCGCAGGCGGGTGCCCACCCACGTGAGCGGGAAAATTCTTCGAGTTCCGCAGACGGAATCTTGTGGCTCTGGACATAGCGCACGAAGCCAATGGCTTTGGCGCATTCGCCGACGAGCTTGGCATGGGCGCCGCGCCAGCGCGCTTCAAATTGTTCTTGGGTGAGATCCGGGCGACGCCATACGGGTACCACCATCTTGATCATTTTTTCTTCCTCCAACGGTTACTAGAGCGACAGCGTGCAATGCTGATTCGGCTTCAAATCAACCGAATCAAGCGGAGCGGAATGAAGGTTCAGGGTCTTACCACTACCTTGATCGCGCCACGTGTCTTGTCGTCGGCAAGTTCGAAGGCTTCGCGGATATTGGCCAGTGGAACCTGGTGGGTGATCAGCTTCTGCAACGGCAACCTGCCCGAGGCCATCAGTTCGATGGCGTATTCGTAATCGGTACGCAAACCGACTTGTCCGTAAGCCAGGGCGAACATGAAATTGATTTCCTTGAACACGGCGCCCCAGGAGTCGATCTTTACCGGCTCGTCCCAAAGTCCAAGGGGAATCACGGTGCCACGCGGCCGGATGATGGCGGCGGCCTGATCCATGGTCGGCGCCATGCCACCAACGGTCTCGACCACGATGTCGGCACCGCCGTCGACGTGAGACAGCACCTGCTCCACCACGTCTTTGGCATTGCTGCGCACCACGACGTCGGCGCCGAATTCATAGGCGAATTTTTCCTGCTGATCATACTTGGCTGTCACCACAACTTTGCCTGCCCCCAAAGCTTTGGCCACCCCCGCAGCTGCAAGGCCGACAATGCCGGCGCCGAGCACGACCACCCGCTCGCCACCCCGCAGACCGAGGCGGCGCAGGGCACTGATGGGGGTAGCGGCTGGTTCGATGATCGCCGCTTCGTGGGTGGCGATGGAATCGGGCAAGACGTGCAATCCCTTCTCCGGGAATTTGATGTAGTCGACAAACCCTGGCGTGACGAAGGTGCCGCGGTTGGGACAGACGCCGAACGCACCTGACGAACAGTAAACGCACTGCCCGCAACTGGTGCTGTGGAACTGGTCCACAGCGACACGATCACCCACCTTGAGCTTGCGGATATTGCGCCCGGCTTCGATCACCACACCGCCGTATTCGTGGCCACCGGCACCGGGAATCGGGAATGGCCACATGCCGGTGGCACGCTCGGCGCCACGCCACCAGTGCAAATTGCTGCCGCAAACGCCAGTGCCTTCCACTTTGATGATGACGCTGTTCGCATCTACCTCCGGCCGATCGATTTCCACAAGCTCTATTTGCCTCGGCCCCAGCATGACTGCTGATCTCATCTTGCTCATTGAAATTCTCCTCTGCTGTTCGGTGTGGTTCCGTCAAAGTCTTGTGGGCCCCATGCTCGCGGGCTGCTTTGCACTTGAATCGTATTACTATGTTACTTCTTTTACCGGCGGCCATACCCCCCACCGGGGGTGTCGGCAGCCCGATCCCCCCCCAAGGAAGGGTTACGTTCGGCGGTGGGAACAGGCATATTGTGGGGCCAAATAAAATAGCGAAAACCACGGAGGTGGAGACAATGGGCAAGTTGCAAGGCAAGGCCGCACTCGTCACCGGCGCGGCGCGCGGCATTGGTGCAGGAATCGTCCACTATTTGTTGGCAGCGTTACACATGAACGTCATGCGCCAGGAGCTCCCATGATGCAGACCATTGACAAGAATCATCCCTCGCCCGAGTGGATCGCTCACATTCACCAGAAGTTTCCCTGCGAAACGATGGTGGATCGCGTGTTGACGCGCAAGCTTCAGCGCCGTTCCGGCCCGCCCTATACGGCGGTGCCGCTGGAAACCCTGGTAAAAGGCGTGCAGGCGCTGCTGAATGCCGAACTGAAGCAGCCGTTCGAGCTTACCAATCCGCGCTGGTTGATCGGCGGGGCATCGAAAGTGCATATGGCGTTTGAGCTGACCTGGAATCTGGCTGGCGTTAGCACCACACGATCGATGGTGCTGCGCATGGAACCGGCGGAGTCGACCGCTGAAACCAGCCGGTTGCGCGAGTTCCAGTTGATCAAGGCTTTTGAAGGGGTTGTTCCCACGCCGGATGTCTATTGGGTCGACGACGAAGCCAAATACTTTCCCTATCCGGCGCTGATTTGCGGGTTCATCAGCGGAGTGACCAAGCCGACCAATATGCCGCCGAACCTCTCCGCCGGGCTCAGCGTCAACTACGGCAAGACCCTGCGTCCTGTCCTTGGTGCCCAGTTCGTCGACTGCATGGCAAAGATACACACACTCGATTGGCGCAAGGCGAACATGACCACCCTCGATGCGCCGGTCCTTGGCACCCAGGCGGTCGAATGGCAACTCAACTGGTGGGAAAGAATCTGGGAAGAAGACGTCAATGAAGACGTTCCACTGATGCGCCTGGCCATGGCCTGGCTGCGCAATCACATGCCGCCGGCGGATCACATTTCCGTCGTCCACGGCGATTACCGCACCGGAAATTTTTTGTATACCGAACACGATAACAAGATTTCCGCCATTCTCGACTGGGAACTTGGCCACCTCGGCGATCGTCACGAGGACATCGCCTATGCCGCACTGCCGCCGTTCGGACACTTTGCCGAAGACGGCAAGACCTTCCTGATCGGCAGTTTTCTCGACCAGGCCGACTATTACGCGCAATATGAAAAAGCCTCCGGCCTGCCCATTATTCCCGAGGCCATTACCTACTACAACATCTTCAGCATCTACAAGCTGGTGGCGATCTGCCTGGCGACCATGTATCGCATTTCCGCCTGCGGCAAGACGCATCAGGACATCATGGTCACCTGGCTGATTGGTGTGTCCTATCCATTGCTCGAACTGCTGCGCACGCGCATGGAAGAAGTCGGCTGAACGCGAACAGCTATTTTCCGTCACCAAAAATGAACTTATCAAGAGAAGTAAACCCAATGAAATTCGACCAGATTCAAGTTGAAAAGCGCCTCGTATCCGACCCGAAGGACGATGAGCGCCACGTGCTGCGACCGAGTGCAGTCACCAAGGAGTCGATCCCCTACATGATCGTGCTCCCCGAAGAGAAAATCACCTGCTTCGTCTATACCTGGGTCACACCGGACAGCAAGGCCGGTGCAGCGTGTTGTGTTTACGGCCCCGGCGTGGGACCTGATGCCATTTTTGAAAAACTCGATGGAATCGAAGTGCCGCGCGAGATGGGCTTCAAGGACTGGAAGGTCGGCGGCGTGCACGTCCGCCAGGGCGAAGCGTTGAAGGTGTCTGACGTGACCTACGTCGGCAAGCGGGTCAGCGTCGACCTGCACTTCGAAGGCTTTCATCCCCCCTACAACTACGCCGGTCATCCCCAGGGTTGCCCGAGCATCGTGGCCGACAACCGCTTCGAGCAAAGCGGTACGATCGTCGGTACCCTGACCGTGGATGGCCGCAAGATTCCATTCAATACCACCGGCCACCGCGACCATTCCTGGGGTTCCCGCGAGTGGGGCGCCATCCAGCACTGGAAGTGGATGCAGGGCCAGGCCGGTCCCGATTTTTCGGTGCACTTCTTTGACATCATGGTGGCTGGCCGTAACCATATCCGCGGCTATATCTACAAGGATGGCAAGATGACTGAAGTGACGGCTGTCGAATGCGAATTCGAGCATGACGGCACCTTGTCGCCGACCACGATGACCGCCGTTCTGCGCGATACTGAAGGCCGCAGCGTCAACATTCGCGGTACCAAAGTCGCTTCCTACCCCTTCCTGATCGGGCCGCAAACGATCAACATTCAGTCAGGCATGCGCTACGAATTTGACGGCAAGCCCGGGGTCGGCTGGTTCGAGTTGAGCTGGCCGAAGTCCTACCACGAGTACATGTCGAATCGTCCGGCATAACCACACGGAGTATCAAACGATGGCTGTTCAAATGAGTAAGGGGCCGGATCCCCGCTACAGCGAAGGTACTGCAATCGTCATCGGCGGCAGCGGCGGCATCGGCCGTGCGGTGTGCGAGTGTCTCGCGCGCGACGGCTCGAACGTGGTGTTGACCTATCGGCGCAACAAAGGTCGCGCCGACGAAACCGTGGCCGCCATCCAGGCTATGGGCCGCAAGGCGGAGGCGGCCTCGGTCTCGGTAGAAAAGGCCGACGAGCTGAAAGTCTTCGTCGACGATGTAGCGAAGCGCTTCGGCAGCATTCATTCGGTCGTATATGCGGCAGGACCGGAAATCCACATGTGTTCGATTCGCGACCTGACGCCGGTGCAGTGGGCGGCGGCGGTGAACGCCGATGTCAATGGTTGCTTCAATCTGGTCTGGGCCACGCTGCCCTATCTCAAGGCCGCCGTCGGGGCGTTCGTCGCCGTCATCGCCGCCTCGGTGGAGCGCGTGCCGTCCAAGGACATTCTTTCCGCATCGCCCAAGGCTGCGATAGAGATGCTCATCCGCGGTGTCGCCAAGGAGGAGGGACGCAACGGCATCCGTGCCAACTGTGTCGGGCCTGGCTGGGTCGATGCCGGCTTGGGCAAGGCGGTGCTGGAAAACGAATTCACGCCGGAGCAAGTGGAGCGCATTCGCAAGTCGATTCCGCTGCGTCAGTTCGGCCAACCGGAAGACATTGCCGAAGCCGTGGTTTTCATGCTCTCGTCGAAGGCGAAGTTCATCACCGGCCAGACCATCGCGGTGGATGGTGGTGGACAGCTCTGAACTCGGATAAGATCAAAAGCCTCAAGATCTTTCGTAGTATCCACCTCAGTAAATTGGGAGAACTTGCATGCCACTTCCCGGCCGCAACCGCCAGGTTGTCCTGAAGTCCCGTCCGCTCGGGATTCCCCAGGCCGAACACTTCGAACTCACCAGTGCGCCAGTGCCCGAATTGGGCAAGGGCGAATTCCTGGTACGCAACGATTTTCTCTCGGTCGATCCCGCCATGCGTGGCTGGACCAATGCCGCAGCCAACTATGCCGATCCCGTCGGCATCGGTGAGGTCATGCGTTCATTCGCGGCCGGCGAGGTGATCGCCTCGCGTCACCCCGGCTATGCCGAGGGCGACCGCGTCATGGGCATGCTGGGCTGGCAGGAATATGCAGTCACCGATGGCAAGCCGATCCGGCGCAAGGTGCGCGAGAAGGATCTTTCCTTGTCGCTGTCGCTCGGCATTCTCGGTATCAACGGTGTGACCGCGTATTTTGCGTTGACAGAAATCGGCCAGCCACGCCCCGGTGATACTGTCGTGGTTTCCACGGCTGCCGGTGCGGTGGGTTCTGCCGTCGGACAAATTGCAAAGCTTGCGGGCTGCCGCACCGTCGGTATTGCCGGCGGACCGCAGAAGGTGAACAGTTGCATCGAGGATTTCGATTACGACGCAGCAGTTGACTACAAGGCGGCCAACTTCACCGATACGCTGGCCGCAGCATGTCCGAAGGGCGTCGACATCTACTACGACAATACTTCTGGCCCCATCACCGATGCGGTAGTGCGCCATGTCAACAAGAACGCGCGCATCGTCATCTGCGGCACTGCCTCGGTGGCGAGCTGGGAGCCGTGGCCGACCGGGCCGCGCATCGAACGGCACCTGCTCAACAAGGCGGTGAAGATGCAGGGCTTCCTGATCTGGGACTATGAGCATCGCTACGAGGAAGCGGTGGCCAAGCTCGCCGTCTGGGTGCGCGATGGCAGTTTGCGTTATCGCGAGGATATCCTCGACGGCCTTGAGCGAGCTCCCGATTCCATCGCTGGCCTGTATCGCGGCGAGAACAGCGGCAAGCGTTTGATCAAGATACGGCACGCCTGATTACTGCAACTGAAACACTTGACGGAGAACTGCAATGAGGCTTCGTGAAAACCTTGTGGTCATTGTTACAGGGACTCGGTGACCGCGACCCGGTGACCGCGACATAAAGACTCGACCTTTGATTCCCTACAAGGAACGATTTTTCGAGGACTACACCGTCGGAGAAACGGCGGAGTTCGGCGATTACCTGATCACTCAGGAAGAGATCGTTTCTTTCGCCAGTGCGTATGATCCGCAAGCCTTCCATACCGATCCCGACGCGGCAAAGGCGTCAAGCTTCGGCGGCCTGGCAGCGAGCGGCTGGATGACGGGTGCGGTGGTGATGCGGATGATGTGCGACCATTTCATTCCAGCGGCATCCGCAATGGGTTCACCGGGGCTGGATCAATTGCGCTGGCCGCGTCCGGTACGACCGGGTGACCGCTTGCGGGTAAGAGTGACGGTGCTGGAAGCGCGGCGTTCGCAAAGCAAGCCTGATCGTGGTGTATTGCTGCTGCGTCAGGAAGCGATCAATCAGGATGACAAAATCGTGATGTTGATCGAAGCGCGGGCAATGTACCGCTGCCGAAACTGAAGCAGCAGATCGACGAACCGCGCGCCCAGCGACCTGAACGCGCGGCCTAAATCGAAAGTTTCTAGAACACCAACACCGGCTTGATCGCCGTGCCGCTTTCCGATGCGTGCATTGCCTCGTTGATCTGATCGAAGCGGAACTTTGTGATGAGCTTGTCGAACGGGAACTTGCCGTCCTGGTAGAGCGCCACCATCTTCGGAATGAAGGTCTGTGGGTTGGCATCACCCTCGGTGACCGGCTTCAGGGTCACGCTCTTGGCGAGCAGGTCCATCAAGGTCGCGGGAACGGGAGCCTCGGGTGGGGGAATGCCGACCAGCGCAATGGTGCCGCCCGGAAGAATGCAATTGATCGCCTGCCCGATCACTGCCGGGATTCCCGTGGTATCGATGACGTAGCGAACGCCGCCGCCGCTGGCTTCCTTGATCGCGGCGATCACGTCGCTGCCATCGCGCGGGTCGAATGCCTTGCTGGCGCCAAGTTCCAGCGCGAGCTTGCGCCGCGCGGCGTTGGGTTCGATGACGAAGACCTGGCCGGCGTCGACGGCTTTCGCGCCAAGCAGGGCGCTCAGTCCCACCGCGCCGCCGCCGAAGATGGCGAGCGTTTGGCCACGCTGCATGTTGAGCGAATTGATGGCGGCGCCGGCGCCGGTCATTACGCCGCAACCGAGCGGGCCCATCAACTCAAGCGGCACCGAATTCGAAATCGGAACCGCGTTGACCTCGCGCGCGATGGCGTAAGTTGCAAACGAGGATTGTCCGAAAAACACCGAATGCACCGGGTTGCCGTTCTGGCTGAGTGGAGTGGATCCGTCGGCGAGCCTCACACCCGCGAAATTCATGCCGAGGAACTGGGCGCAAGTGGCGGGATGGTCATCCTTGCAACTGCCGCACTGGCCGCAGGAGTTGAAGGCCAGCACGACGTGGTCGCCCTTGCGCACCTTCTTGACGTCCGCGCCGACGGCTTCGACCACGCCCGAGCCTTCGTGCCCAAGGACGATGGGCATGGGAACCGGAAAACCGTCGCGGCAGACCATGTCGGTGTGACAAACACCGGTGCCGACTATGCGCACCAGCACCTCATCGGCACGGGGAGCCTGGACGCTGATGTCTTCCAGTTCCAGAGGCCCGCCCGTTTTACGAAGAACTGCTGCGCGTGCGCTGACGCCTGTCGATGCTTGAGTGCTCATTGTTCTCTCCTGTTTTAGTTATGGGTGAATGATTCAATGCTACTGTCTTTCGATCGAGCCCACCGTGGTTGGCTGTCCGGGGGTTTCAAATCGAATTTGAACTGTGGCTTTCGTCGGTGAACTTGTCGTAGTGAATTGACCCGAGTCTTGTGCCAAGTCCGGTCATGACACCGATGCCCGCATCGATCATCCCCGGTGGTCCGCACATGTAGCCCTCGACCTCCGCCCAGTTTGCATCAGGCAGCGAGGAAGCAATGAATTCGGTCACCAGACCGCGCGCGCCTTTCCATCCACTATCCGCCGGCTCCTCGGACAGGACGGGGATAAAGTCAAATGGATCCTGCCACGCGTTGGCAATGCCCTTGATTTGTTCCAGCACATAAAGGTCCGCCTGGCTGCGTGCGCCAAAGAGCAGGATGCATCTGCGCCGCACGCGACTTTTCCGCGCATCCTCCAGCAGACTCATGAGCGGAGCAAGACCGCTGCCTCCGGCGACACAGACCATGGGTACCGTGCTCATGCGCAGGTAAAAGCCGCCATGCGGCGCGTCGACTTCAAGCTGGAGGTCGTCCAGGCGGCCGGTGAACAATGCCTCCGTGAAAGCACCACCCGGAACCTTTCGCACAAAGAAGGAAATTCTGCTGCGGCCATTGCGCTCGGGTGCGTCGGCAAAAGAGTAATAACGGCCACGCGCCACGTTGGGACTCTTGATGTTGGCGTATTGACCGGCGATGTATCGCAGCGGACGATCCAGCTCAATGGTCACGCGCACGATGTCGTGGGTCAGTGTTTCCCGCGACGCAATGCGACCGACAAATTTTTCCGGAGGAGGTGTGTCCTCCGCCTGGGATTCCACCTCAACGACAGTCAACTCATCGCGCGGCACCGCCTGGCAGGCGAGGATGTAGCCGGCTTCAAGCTCCTGCCGCGAGAGCGTGTAGCCGAAATCGGTGATGGCCTTGACCCGGCCGGTCTTGAGCTTGCACTTGCATGAACCGCAGGTGCCTACCGTGCAGTTGTGCGGGAACGGAACATTGTGCTGGAGCGCAGATTCGAGCAGGGTCTGGCCATTGGGGATCTCAAATTCTGAGCCAAACGGTTCGACCTTGACGGTTTTTGCGGGTTTGCTGCCGAAGATCGATTTTAAGAAGCTCGCCATTAACCAGACTTTCATGCGGAAATCATTGGGGAAGCGGGACGGTGCCAAGTCGCTGGATACTGAATCTGCTAATGGCAGCATCAGGCCAAGCCCAACAATAATACAGCAACTTATCCACCGATCCGGCTTCACATTGAAGTCTTGATGGTGTCAAAAATTAGTAGCGCTATTGGCAACATTCAAGCCGCCATTGGCCTGAGGTGAAACGATGATCGACACTCCGGTGCTGTCAGCGGGGAAAGCCAGAAAAGTATCAACAACGATCAGCAGTCAGTCAACTAACGTGTTGACGGAGGATGAGTGCGGTCGCATAATCCTGCCAGACCATTCATGCTGTGGGTCGCGCTGGCAGTGCAATCATGGAGGGGTAGTGATGCAGTTAAACACGATTGAGGAAATCATTCAGGACATCCGCCTCGGCAAGATGGTGGTGCTCATGGATGACGAGGATCGGGAAAACGAAGGCGATGTTGTGATGGCCGCAGAATGCGTTACTGCGGAGCACATCAACTTCATGGCGCGCCATGCGCGTGGCCTTATCTGCATGCCCCTGAGCGGTGCGCGCAGCGAACAACTCGGCCTGCGCTTGATGGTGGAACGCAACAACTCCGGTTTCGGCACCAAGTTCACCACCTCCATTGAGGCGGCAACTGGCGTCACCACCGGGATATCGGCGGGAGATCGGGCGCGCACCATCCAGGTGGCGGCCACCCGCAACGCCAAGGCCGGGGATATCGTGCAGCCAGGCCATGTATTTCCGCTGGTCGCCGAACCTGGCGGCGTGCTGGTGCGGGCAGGGCACACCGAAGCGGCCTGTGACCTGGCCAGGCTTGCCGGCTTCGAGGAAAGCGGCGTCATCTGCGAGGTGATGAACGATGACGGCAGCATGGCGCGACGGCCTGATCTGGAGCGTTTCGCGCAAGCGCATGGGTTGAGGATCGGCACGATTGCGGATCTGATCCACCATCGCGTAGTGACCGAAAGCACGGTCGAGGAAGTCAGCAAGAATCCGGTGACCACTGATCACGGCGAATTCGTGCTTCACACGTACCGTGATCGGGTAAACGGCGGAGTTCACTTCGCGCTGGTGCGCGGTTCGGTTACGGGTGAAAGACCGGCGCTGGTGCGGGTGCAGTCGACGCTCACCATTCGCGATTTGCTCGGTGTCCGCGTGCCGGGGACAAGTGGCTGGGACATCCAGAAATGTCTGGCCCGCATTGCGGCCGAAGATTCCGGTGTTCTGGTGCTGTTGACCAGGATGGAATCAACGTCGGATCTGCTGGACAGTGTCGCGGCATTGACCGGCAACAAGGCAAGCAAGAATCCGCTGTCGACAGGCATCAATCAGACGTTTCTAATGATCGGGGTTGGATCGCAGATTTTGCGGATGCTGGGATTGCACAAATTTCGCCTCATGGGCGTCCCGGCCAAGTACAACGCGATATCCGGCTTTGACCTGGAAGTCGTCGAGTTCCTGAATCCAAATTAATACGCACTTAAGTCGGTTTTGG
>JANYCD010000074.1 GCA_025360425.1 Sterolibacteriaceae bacterium | reverse complement strand
GTTCTGGTGGTACCTCGACGGGCGCTTCGGGCGGGCGCTGGCCAATGAAAAGGCGCTGGAATACCTCAGCGGCTACCTCATCGAGAAGTCGCTCGCCGTGGACAACGTCTTCGTGTGGATTACCCTCTTCAGCTTTTTCGCGGTGCCCGTCGCGTTCCAGAAGCGGGTGCTGCTCTACGGCGTGCTCGGCGCCATCGTCATGCGCGCAATGCTCATCTACGTCGGTGCACTGCTGCTCGCCCAGTTTCACTGGATTCTCTATGTCTTCGGCTTGTTCCTTTTACTCACGGGCGTCAAGATGCTGCTGTTCTCCACACACGAGCCCGATCTGGAAAAAAACCCGATCCTGCGCTGGATGCGCGGCCACATGAAGATTACCCATGAGTACCATGGGGAGAGGTTCTTCGTGTTGAAGGAGGGGATACGCTTCGCCACGCCCATGTTCGTGGTGCTGGTGCTGGTGGAAGTGACCGACCTCATCTTCGCGGTGGACTCAATCCCCGCGATCTTTGCCGTGACCGGCGACCCGTTCATCGTCTTCACCTCCAACATCTTCGCCATCCTGGGGCTGCGAGCCATGTATTTCCTGCTCGCAGACTTGGCTAAGCGCTTCCACTTACTCAAGTATGGGTTGGCAGTGATCCTGATATTCATCGGAGTGAAAATGTTGCTACTCGACGTCTACAAAATTCCTGTGGGTATCGTCCTGGGAATCGTCGGATTGATTCTATTGGTGTCGGTGGCGGGAAGCCTGGTCGCATCCCGCCGTTCCAGTCCGGAGGTGGAGAACACGCGCTGAGCAACGAAATACATAGTTCTCCCGCTAGCCCACCCACACGATCGAGCCGACCGTCCAAAAGCAACGCTTCTTGCTATTGTCTGGGCGCATCGCGGACGTTGAACGACTGCTTTTCGCAATTGCAACCGGCAGCAACGGGTCGAGAGCCCACCGAGCTGTTCGACAGACAACAGGGTGGCAATCGTGGGCATGGTCACGATTTTCGGAAAATTCAGTCTTGTCAGGATTGATTATTCTCTTCGGAGTTCTATGTCCACGGATTTTCGCGCGAGCATAGTTTTGGCTAAATTTTTCGGCCTCGAGCGTTCAGCCTGGAGCTCCAGCACAACGACAATTCGCTTCCAATACCCGACAAATGGATTCGAATCCTGCGTCGTTCAGCCACGGACTGTTCGATACCGTTAGCATTCGGGCGGCAAAGTCGCGGGCATTCGGGGTGTCTTCAGAAGCAATGTTTTCCCGCAGATAGGAATAATCGATCAGGGCATTGAGATAGAGGCGGCTTACCCCAAGGCGGGCGGTCCACAATCTGTCGAGAGCGGCGTCGCGCGCCGCGCGGGTCGGCATCAGGATCATGAAGAAGGGCCACGTACCCTGGTCTCCGGGAGCATCAGTCAATGCAACAATATTGGATATTGAGGCCAGACGTTTCAAGCGCTGCTGTGCCTGCATGTTTAATTCAGACTGAAAAGCCGGCAGACGTCTTAGGGCACGCGCGCCGACGGCTTTGCGCCAAAATCCGACTTGGTGCAGGGGAATGTCGGCAGGGAAGTTGTCGCCGACTGCCTCGATCAGCTTGCCGCGCTTGAGGGCGCGCCGCAATGGAATGCCATAAGCAAGCGCCAGCCCCGATGGACGGTAGAGCGCCGCATAGCCAAGCAGTTGCGCTACGCGCAAGGCCTCGCGGGGAATGTTTCGTGGAATGATTTTTTGGGCCGTCTCACGGAGCTTGCTCCGCAGTGCATCGCGGGATGCGAGCAGTACTCCACCCTCGAACAGCGTCAGCCCCTTGCCCACCGCCAGGCTGTAAAAGCCGGCCTCGCCGATCATGCCGACGGGTTGGCCTTGCCAGTTTGCTCCCAGGGCCTGCGCCGCATCTTCAATGACATGGGTCCCGGTGCGACCGGCAATCTCAAGGACGGGTTGCAGATTGGCGACCCGGCCGCCGAGGTGCGTAGTAATAACTGCAAGCGTATCTTCAGTGCAGAGGCGGGATAGCGTTTGAAGGTCGAAGTCGAAATGCCCCGGTTGCAGATCGCAAAGGATCGGTTCAAGCCGGCAATGCAATATGGCCAGCAACACCAGGGGACATGTATAGGCTGGCAGGATCACGCGACGACGTTTGCTGCCGGCGGCGAGGGTAGCGAGTATGAGCACCAGCGCAGCGGTGCCGGAACATTCGATTTGTACTGCGGGCACCTTGAGAAAAGTGGCCAGTGATTGCTCGAACGATAGTGCAGGAGCGGGCAAAAAATCTCCCAGGCCGAGCGGCAAACCCGCAGTGGGAGGAACCTCACTCATCCGGATGTTTGGCTTTGCTCATGCTGAGGCATATCACGCCAAGCACGATGCTGGCGGCGCCGAGCAACTGGGCCGAATTCAGGCGCTCGCCGAAGACGACGAAGGAGATTAGCAGCACGGTAATGATTTCGAGGTGAGAGGCCGCAAAAGCCGGCCCGATCGGCGCATGCTTGAGAAGAGTCATCCATGTGATGAAAGAGCCGAGGTAGCCGAGCATCGCGCCGTAAATCGGCAGACTCAACAAGACATGGCGCAGCCACGATAGCTGCAGGGAAAACTCGCCCGCATGAAGCGTGGCGAATTTAAAGGAGATTTGGGTGATGGTGTCGAACAATGCCAGCGCAGCAAATCCCAGGATATAGAAGCGGCGCGACTTCATGCGCAGCCTCCGGCCAGCGCCACGCCAATGACAATGAACGACATGCCGACGATGCGCATGCCATCCAGTTGTTCGGCGAACAAAAGTTTCCCCGCCAGCATCACGGCCACGATGTTCATCGTGCCGATGATCAAGGCCAGGGAAAGCGGTATGAGGGAGAGCAGTGCAAGCCAGGCGACGAATTCAAATACAAAACACACAATACCCAGCCACATCGTGGGCAGCGCAAGCATCTTTTTCCAGCGCTCCAGCTCCGTGGTGTGCCCGACAGTTGCCACCGACTTGAACGCGAGGTGTCCGGTGGTATCGAGCACGATATTCAGGATCCAGAAAATAACCGCGGTTGTCGTCAAGATTTTTGGCCTTTCGTATCGCTGGCAGCCAGGCATCGCAACAGCGCCGAATTGATCGCTTGATGCTCAGTCTGCCAGAGCTCCAGATCTGCGGCAATAAACTGCGGCTGGCCATCAAGTCCGCTCAAGAATCGCTTGAGCCGGCTCTGATAAATATACTGCGAGATGTCACCCGTAACATCCGATGCGACGACGCGGCTCCTGATTTTGCCGACGGCCGCTTCAATCTCGGAGAGACGCATCACGCCCTGGTCCCAGTTGGTGTGGGCATCTTCGATATGCAGTACATCCTTGTCGATGCTGAGATAGATCGGGTCCGTGCAGTTCTCAACAGAATCATGAAACGCGGCCAGCATGTCGTCGGCGCTTTCAAAGGTGCGACTGTCCTTGATGCCCAGTGGCCGCATCCAGTTCAGGTTGGGTCCCAGGCACCAGTAGCGCACTTTGCCGGAGTGCAAATTGCGCAAATGATTTTCCCATGCATGGTTCAGCTCGACATCCTTTGAGGTGATTCCCAGGACATGCACCCGGGACACAAACGGCAGCCGGCTGACGTGCCATACCCAGGAACCGCAATGGATTCCGAACGGATAGCGCATATTGTCCGGGTGGTTATCAAACACCACGACCTGCAGCGCTTGGTGAAGCCGCGCATAGTGCTTGATCAGCAAGTGGCTGACGTGATGAAAGTCGCCGCTACCGAGGAAGGCCACGCCGGGCTGACGCAGGAGCGCCTCATCGACAACATCCTTCAGACTGTCCAGCTCTCCTCGCGTGCAGGCGAAGCGAATTTTTTCCTGCCAGCGATGCAAGTCGATCCGTTGCTCGTCCGGCAATGGTTTGACCGACTGGTCAAAGTCAAGGACGAGCGGCTTCATGCCAGGAACTGTCGGCCTCGAACAGCCGCTTGAAGGGACGCAAAATCTGCCGCAGAAAGCCGTTGCGAATGAGTACGGCGTGGCAGGTAAAAGTGAAGCTGGCGCCCAGATGGCGTTTGATTTCCGGATCGGTCCAGCCGGCCACGTAATAGCGCAGCCGCTGCTCCAGTGCGTATTGCAGGTTGACCAGCCAACTGACGAAGTAAAGATTGTGGTGGCGAGATGCCGGATAGGAAAACCCGACGTACTTGTCGATCAACATGTCATTGTGGACGAAGCACAGGTTATAGCCGATCAACTTTCCATCAACCCGATAGGTGAATACGATGCCGTCGCAGGATGCGTCTTGCAGTACCGCGCGAAAAAATTCTGGCGAAAGCAGGTCAAAGTGAATTTCGCTCTGATCATAAACCTGACGGTACAGCCCGTAATATTCCGCGAGCAGGCTTTCGTCGGTGAACCGGGCGTTTCCGGTGCTTATTTTTTCGATTTCCAGTTCCTGCGAATTTTTTGTCTTTCGCCGGATGTCCTTTCGTCGTGACTTTGGCATGCGCGCCAGGAATTCGTCAATCGATGCGAAGTCAATCGGCACATAGGCCAGCGCCTGTCCCTCCAGGATCAAAAAGCCGGATCTTTGTGCGGCAGCAATGAATGCCAGTACATAATTGTGCGCGCGCTCCCCGACCAGCAATGCCTCGACGGGCAAGTCCTTGACGATAATGAATGTGTGGTCACTTGATACCCTGGATACATCGGTCAGCAAATCGTCCGCAGAAGATTCCTGTGACAGCAAACCATATTCTGAAACCGTGGTGCCAACAAATAGTGTCCGGGGTGTCAGAAACTTTTGCCACCAGCCATAAAAAGGTAATTTTTCCAGCCGCCGCCGATCAGCAGGCGCCATCGTGGTGAGCAGATTGAAGAGCGTGGCGAAGGCCGGAACCCCGCCAATGTTCGAAGCGGAAAATCCTGCGGGAGGGTGCTGCAAAAAATGCCGGACTAACGCGGGGGGTTCGATGAGATTGTGGAGATGGTCTTTCATCGACCATCAGGCATGGCTGCCGGCGCATTTCTTGAAAAAAGCAACCATCCGGTTGGCAACGTCTGCACGACGCTTGTCCAACGTCAACACGTGATACGTGTCGTCGACAAAAAAGCTTTCCACGGTTTTTGAGGCAATACGCCGGGAAACATAGTATGCATTTTTGAGACTGGCGGTATCGTCCTCGGTTGAGTGGATAATCAAGGTGGGGGCGCTTACCTGAGGGAGAACTTTCTTGGTCGCGCTGATCAACCGGTTGTTCTCCAATAATGTGAGGGCTGAAGTACGGAATATCCCGACCTTTTCCGACGCCTGCGCATCCCGTTTCTCCAGTACCGCGTGCACCATGGCTCGGGTACGCTCGCATTTGATGCCGTATGGCGGTTTCTCATTCCAGTGCATGAAGTACTTGAGCGGCGTGTTCAGTACAATCGGCAACAGCAGCTTGCGCCTGATATGCGGAATATTCCAGCCGTCGTAGAAAAAGGTCGTGGATAGCAGGCACAGGCCGTCGATGCGCTCTCCATGTTCCTTGGCCAGCAACAATGCAATCAGCGCACCCATCGACAGCCCGGCGACATAGACGCGGGAATGTTGTGCTTTCAGTGCCTCAAAAGACTGCGCGATCCCGCCATACCAATCCTGCCAGCGGGATTTGTCGAGGTTGGCCACACTGCCGCAGTGTCCTGCCAATGCGGGGCACATGACGCTGAATCCCTTTCTTGCGAGCCGCTGGGCAATGGGCTTCATTTCCGCAGGCGTACCCGTCAGTCCGTGAATGAGCAGCACCGACTCTCTACCCTCCGGATTCAGGTAATAGCCCGTGTTGCCCAGGCAATGTTCGATAGGGCTGTTCATTCGGCGCCGCAACGACGCAACAGCATTTCAAACAGGTGGATACCGAGGTCAATCTCCTCTTCGGTAATCAGCAACGACGGCGCCAGGGTAATTACGTTTTTCTCGTAGCCGCCAATATCGAGCACCAGACCGTATTTTTTGTCGTTGACCAGCAGATCTCCTTTGAGCCCCTCGTTGAAGACACGGTCTGCCAGCGCCCGGCTGGCGGTATAACCGTCCTTCTCGCATAGTTCAATGCGAAGTGCGAGGCCGAGCCCGCTGACATCGCCAACGACCTTCCAGCGCGACTTCAACCCCTTGAGCTTATCGAGGAAGTAGGCGCCGCGTGCGCGGACATGCGGTTCGAAGTCCGCTTCCTGCGTCATCTTCATGACCTCCAGCGCCACGGCGGTACCCAGCGGGTTGGAAGCAAACGTCGAGTGCGTGGAACCCGGCGGAAACTTCGTCGGAGAAATCAATTCTTCCTTCGCCCACACACCTGACAATGGATTGAGGCCATTGGTGATGGCTTTGCCGAATACGAAAATATCGGGAACAATGCCGAAGTTCTCCCACGACCAAAGCTTGCCGGTGCGGTAGACGCCCATCTGGATTTCGTCGGCAACCAGGAGGACATTGCGTTTCTTGAGGCTTGCCTGCAGCTTCTGCATGTAACCCTGCGGCGGGATAATGTAGCCGCCGGTACCTTGCATCGGTTCGATATAAAACGCACCAAACTCACATTGTTGAGCTTTCTCGTCCCACACCGACTGATATTCGGTATCAAACAGTTTTTCGAATTCCTTGTGGCAGTAGGTATCGCAGGTTTCCACCTTCATGTCGTAAGGGCAGCGGAAACAGTAGGGGTAGGGCACGAAGTGCGCACGGTCGGCAAAGTTGCCGAAACGACGACGATAGCGATAGCTGGAAGTGATGGCGGAAGCACCCAGCGTGCGCCCGTGGTAACCCCCCATGAACGCGAACTGATGCGTTTTCCCCGTGTGGTTGCGCACCAGTTTCAGTGAGTCTTCGACCGCCTGCGCACCGCCGACATTGAAATGCACCCGGCCTTTTACGCCATGCCTGTCTTCCATGTACTTGCAGATAATCTCGGCAAGATCCACTTTTTCGGCGTGCAAATATTGGCTGGCCAACTGTGGCAGCGTGTCGATCTGTTTGTGCAGCACATCGCCAAGGCGTTTGTTCTTGTAACCAAAATTAACTGCCGAGTACCACATCTGCAAGTCGAGATACGGCGTATTGTTTTCGTCGAAGAGGAAACTGCCTTCACAGCCTTCAAAAACCTTGGGTGGGTCAGCGTAATTGACGGTGTCGCCATGTGAGCAATACTTGTCATTTTTCTCAAGTATTTGAATAATTTTCTGGTTCATGGATGGTATTGCCGGGGTGATGACGAGTGGTTCAAGAGGCCAGGTTGATGCTCTGCATCGGTACTTCATTTGGCCAGGTACTGATTTCGGCCAGCACATCGGAAAAGGTTTCAAACTTGTAGTGCGGTATGGAATTCGTTTCACAAAAGGTGATTAACGATCCTTTCGCAAATACGACATCAGCTTTCCTGGCCAGGCAAGCGTCCGATTTGCCATCACCAATGAGAATGACCCTTCTGCCGCCAGAAAGTTGATTCGCCACGGCACATTTGCAGACGCCGTTTCCCGCACTGCATGCGGAGTTTATGTGAGGCCACGAGATGTCGATGCCGTCAGCTAAAAAATGCAGTTTGTTGGCAAAAACAGGAATATCGGGTAGCGCCGCATTCCGCATGGCAACCTTGATGGCATGGCCAAGACCGTCGCTGACAATGGCCACTTTGGCAAATCGGCTCACATGGGTATAGAACGGCAGAAAGCCTGCATCAAGCTTGGTTTCACGGAAAAATTTTTCAAGAGAAACATGGTCGGCCCTGACCATACGAAGTTGCTTCTGCATGCATTGAACGGCAGTAATTTTCCCGTCGAGCCATTCCTCCTCCACCGCTTTCCATTCCGGGTCGGCGAAGCGCTCCAACATGCTGTCCACCGTATCTAGCACAGACAAAGTGCCATCAAAATCGACTATGAAATACATTCTTTATATCTCTTATCAAGGCGATTACGCAGCAAGGTTATCCTGTCGCGGCGTACCTTACGCTCGTGCAAGGCAGCACCGAACAGACGATCTGACTCCGAGTCCAGGGTTTGTCTTGATTGCCACCCTGAATTTCAGAGCGCCTCCTGATTTGTTTTCCGCGACTGTCGCGCGAGTAACCTTTAGACACTGTGCACGACCGATACTTCGAGTCAATTGTGTTGCATCTATAGATGGGGCAATGATAGCGTCTCTAGCTGAATGAAACCTGTACACCTTTCATCTCAAAGCTTGCACTCCGCGACTTTCTGCCGTCCGAAGCAGCACTCAAATCTTTAATTGACGAGGCAGGCTTTCAGTTCCTTGTCGTCCAGCAGCTTGTTGATTGCTTCTGAAACTGTAGTGGACACGTAGTCACTGTTCGTGCTCCAACCAATGAAAAACACACTCTTTTCCAGCAGTCCGGTGTAGGGCTTAATGAATTCGACTCCAGACGCAGACTTGCAAATGACATTGATTTCGCTTTCCGCGTGCACTGACCTGAAAAGATATCCCGGCTTGACGTTGTATTCCAGACGCCGAATCCCGACGCGGAGATTCGCGGCACCTTTTCTTTCGTTGCGCGAACTATTGAAGCCCTGTTTTTCCAAAGCAGTTCTGATCGCCGCTTCAACAACGTTGGGCAGCTTGCCCTGAAGGTTGAAATCGGCGCCTTCTTCTGTCTGGCCCAGGTTCTTCGATGTGCGCTCATCGACCACGAGAAGTCTGACTGTCTTGCCAGTCCCGTAGTCGCCATTGGTCTGGTTCAACTCCGGCGCGACCCGAACCTGCTGCGGGCCATAGACGCAGCCGGCGCACAGCGTGGACAGGGCGAGGATGAAAACCCGGCATTTGTTCATGGATGTCGGCTGCTGCGTGAAATGAAATGGTGGGGCATTGGGGGCAATTTTTTCAAGGGGGGATATCCTGCGATCACGGTGCAAACAATATCCGATATTGATTGTCAGCGCTTGCGCAGCTTTGAGCTGATCCGACGCAGTGGCGTCGCACCAGAAGAACCCGGTAACATTCCTGCAATGGAAAAAAACGCCACCCGTTTCGAATTGCGCGACGATGAAGTGGAATTCGTCGCCATTCGCGCGCAAGGTGCGGGTGGGCAGAACGTCAACAAGGTGTCCAACGCGATCCACCTGCGGTTCAACATCGTCGCCTCGTCATTGCCCGGCGAACTCAAGGCGCGCCTGCTCAAGCTCGGTGATCAGCGTGTCAGTTCCGACGGCGTGGTGGTGATCAAGGCGCAGCGCTACCGCAGCCTGGAAAAAAACCGTGCCGATGCGCTGCAGCGTTTGCATGAACTGATCGCTGGTGCAGCCTTCACGCCACGCCAGCGTCATGCCACCAAGCCGACCTGGAGTTCGCAGCGCAAGCGGGTGGAGAGCAAGGTCAGGCGCGGCCAGGTGAAAGCATCACGCGGCCCGGTCAACGACTGATGACTCGCGCTCTAGTCGCATCCCTTGAACTTGCGCTGCTGACATTCTGCCGTCATCTTTTGCGCGCGTGTGCGCTCATCCGCAGTCAGCAGTTCCACAACGATGTCGCGATTGTTGGCCGCATCCGCATCGCCGGCCGCGGCACCAAGAGTGAACCACATATGGGCGCGAACATAGTCCCGCGCAACCCCTTGGCCTTTTGCATAACTTACACCGAGGTTGAATTGGGCGCGCGGGTATCCCTGTTCGGCTGCCAACCGAAATAACCTGACCGCTTCCAGGTAGTCCTGCGGCACGCCCTCACCCTGGGCAACCATCAGGCCGAGGCCGGACTGCGCCTTGGCATTCCCCTTCGCTATCGCCAGTCGATACAGTCGCACTGCCTCTGAAAAATCCTTTGCGACACCATCGCCACTCTCATACATCGAGCCAAGGTTCGCCTGTGCGTTCACATCGCCTTGTGTGGCAGCGCGCCGGTACCACGTCGCTGCATCGGTATTGTCTTTCGGAACCCCCTGGCCTTGCTCATACATCACGCCAAGGTTGTATTGCGCCGGCGTATACCCTTGGTCTGCGGCCAGCCGGAACATCTTGATTGCTGCCGTGTAGTCCTGGGGAATGCCCTGACCCTGGGCGTAAATCACGCCGAGGTTGTATTGCGCCTGCATATATTGTTGTTCTGCGGCAAGTCGGAACCAGCGGATTGCTTCCGCAAAGTCCTGCGCGACGCCCTGGCCTTTGAAGTACCGCACGCCTAGAACATATTGCGCCTTGGCATTTCCTTTCGCTGCCAGCGGTTTCAATAGGTGCAACTCGGTCGTGTAGTCGCCACGCGCATTGGCAGCAGCGATGTCTTCCCAAGGCCCGGCAAACGCCGAGCCCGAAAAGAACATGATTGAATAAATTGAAATAAGCAATAGTTGTTTCATCGTGTTTTGTCTGCGTTAGGTCAACTTGATGCGACCTGGAGTCTGTATCCGAATGGGTGACAGGAGAATATTTCAAGCATGCAGAAAGCGTGAAATATTGGCGGTAGCTCCCGCAGGTTTTACCGGAATGGCCAGTATTGACTAACTGATTGTCTGTCCGATCAACGCAATGGAGTCAAGCCGCCATGAAAGCATTCGTTCCAGGCTATTGATTCGACGCACCCGTTGGATACAACGAATAGCAGCAATACTGAATAATCTGTTTGGCCAACGGACTTGCAGTGTCCTTTATTTTCTTGAACGTGCATTCACTACCCGAATGAAAAGCGGAAAAGACCCCTGTCTGTTTTTGAATCGGCGCACCTAATGGAAATTCCTTCGAACATTTGGCGGAGATCTCATTTGCAGCGTCATCCGCTGTGGTTCCCGGCATACGATCAAGAATACATTGGTAATAATTGTTGGGGCCGAGCAAGCCATCAAGGATGCCAGCGCGTGCGCTAAAGGATGTAAGCGCTGCAAAGCAGGCTACAACGGTCACGGTAAGTTTCAGGATGCGATTCTTAAGCATGTGCTTGCTCCAGCCATTGTTTGGCGAATGCTAACCCGGAATGCTCATTATTGGCTGTCTGGTGACCCGCTCCGACCCGGCAGTAGCCGATTCAAAGCTGCACATGTGCTGGCTGTACATTCCGTTACCGCTCAGTCGTAGGGGTTGTGCAAGTCGTCGACCAGACGGTGCAGCGCTTCCTTGATCTGTTCCTCGTTGCACTCCATCAGCAGCGCATCTTCCAGCGCGTCCTGCGCCATCTGTTTCAGCTCGGCGTAGTTCTGGTTCAGCACCTTGATTTTTTCCAGGCAGGAGACGGGCGACCCGTCCGGCTTTTGCCAGATCGGTGGGAGACCCTTGGGTGGGGGTGCTTTGCTCATGAATCGAATTATGCCACTGCGCCCGCGCTCTGGCCTTGGCCGGCAGGAACGACGATAATCCTGTCCTGCGTTTGTCCGGTGCTCAATCTGCATGCCTTCCTCCAACGATCACGTTCGTCCTGAGCCAGTGAGTTTCGCCGAGGCTTTCCGCTTTTGGCTCAAACTCGGCTTCATCAGCTTCGGCGGTCCGGCAGGGCAGATCGCGGTAATGCATCAGGAGCTGGTGGAGCGAAGGCGCTGGATTTCAGAGCGACGTTTTCTGCATGCGTTGAATTTCTGCATGGTGCTGCCCGGCCCCGAAGCGCAGCAACTCGCGACCTATATCGGCTGGTTGATGCATCGCACGCGGGGCGGCATTGTCGCCGGTGGCTTGTTCGTGCTGCCTTCGCTGTTCATCCTGATCGCGCTGTCGTGGGTTTATGTCGCCTTCGGCGATGTGCCGTTGGTGGCAGGTCTGTTCTATGGCATCAAACCGGCGGTGACGGCCATTGTCGTTCAGGCCGCGCACCGCATCGGTTCGCGTGCGTTGAAGAATAATGTCTTGTGGGGCGTTGCTGCTGCGGCGTTCGCGGCCATTTTTGCTTTCAATATTCCCTTTCCCGCCATCGTCGCTGCGGCGGCGATGATCGGTTATGTGGGTGGCCGCGTCGCGCCGGAAAAGTTTCGTACCGGTGGCGGCCACGGCGCGGCGAACAAGTCTTATGGTGCGGCGTTGATCGATGATGACACGCCGACGCCTGCCCACGCGCTGTTCAACTGGTCACGGTTGGTGCGCGTCGCGGCTGTCGGAAGCTTGCTATGGCTGGTGCCGATGGCCGCGCTCATCGCATGCTGGGGCTGGGAGGCCACGCTGACCCAGATGGGCTGGTTCTTTACCAAGGCGGCGCTGTTGACCTTCGGCGGCGCCTATGCGGTGCTGCCCTATGTGGTTCAGGGCGCGGTGGATGACTATGGCTGGCTCAGCGGTCTGCAAATGATCGATGGGTTGGCGCTGGGTGAAACCACGCCGGGGCCGCTGATCATGGTGGTGGCTTTTGTCGGTTTCATCGGTGGTTATGCTAGAGCGTTGTTCGGTTTGGAGCACCTGTTTTTGGCTGGTGCGGTGGCGGCGACGGTGGTGACCTGGTTCACCTTCCTGCCGTCCTTTGTGTTCATTCTCGCCGGTGGTCCGCTGGTGGAGTCGACGCATAACGAACTCAAGTTCACTGCGCCGCTCACAGCTATTACCGCAGCGGTGGTCGGTGTCATTCTCAATCTTGCCCTGTTCTTCGGCTATCACGTGTTATGGCCGGCAGGCTCCAGCGGGCGCTTCGAATGGCCATCGGCGTTGATCGCGCTGGCGGCGGCGATTGCGTTGCTACGCTTTAAGCGTGGCGTGGTCGAAGTGATCGCTGCGTGCGCGGTGATTGGCTTGCTGTTGAAGCTGGCGGGGTTGTAAGTCGCTCAGCTCTTGATCAGCGCCTTCACAACGGGCCACTGGCGGCGGCTGACGGGAATTTTATCGCCGACGCCGCGCAGTAGCAGTTGCCAATGTGGCTCACTCTCACCTTCTTCATCAGCGGCACGTTCGTAACCGGCCATGGCCGCTACCGCCACCAGACAGTTGCGATGGACGCGGACAAAACGTTCGCCGAATTCGGATTCCAGTTGCAGTAGTGAATCCTCCAGCAAATGCTCAGCGGCTACCGTGCGCGCCGTGACATATTTCTGCTCCGCCCTGAGAAACAGCACCTCTTCGATCGGAATCAGAATTACGCGTCCGCGTTCGGTCGAGCGCAATTGACGGCGTCCATCGGGCACCAGCTTTTGCAATGTGGCCATGCCGGGTGCGCCCTGCCTGACCTTGTGCAGTGCTTCAAGCAGACGCTGGCTGCGCACCGGCTTCAGCAGATAGTCGACGGCGGAAAGATCAAAGGCTTTCACTGCATACTGGTCGAAAGCAGTGACAAAAATAATCGCCGGTGGGTTCGGCCTGCGCGTCAGTTGCAGCGCGAGTTGCAAGCCGTCCATGCGCGGCATGCGGATGTCCACCAGCGCCACGTCAATTACCGCATTCTCAATGCGTTCGAGGGCTTCGATGCCATCGCCGGCTTCGGCTACCACTTCGGTGGCGAACTGGGGTGCGAGGTCGTCGAGCAGATTACGCATTCGGGTGCGGGCCGGCGCTTCGTCATCCACCAGCAGTATGCGCAGTGTGGTCATTGTTTGCGGTAAGGGATGGTGATGCGCACGGTATAGCTGTTCTCGCCGACTTCAGTCGCCAGGCTCGCTTCAAGATCGTAAAGCAGCATCAGTCGTTCGCGAATGTTGGCCAATGCCATCTGATTGCCCTTGGCATGCACGTGGCCCGGTTGCAGTGGGTTGATCAGTTCGATGTGAATCCGGTTATTCGCGTGGGCCAGGTGTATGGAGATGGTGCCCGGATCATCCGCCGGCTCGACACCGTGATACACAGCGTTTTCCAGTAGCGGCTGCAGCATCAGCGACGGCATCAACGCATCGGGTGGGCAGGATTCGATATCCCACACCACCTTGAGCCGGTCGCCCAGGCGCAGGCGCTCCAAATCCAGATAACGGCGCGACAGCTCAATTTCATCCGATAGCAGCACCAGATCGCGCGGATCCTGCATCAGCGCACGGAACAGTTCCGCCAATTGCTCCAGCGCCGCTTCGGCGCGGCGCGGTTCGGCACGTATCACGCCGAGAATCGCGTTGAGGCTGTTGAACAGGAAGTGGGGGCGAATCCGTGATGTCAGCGCCATCAGTCGCGCTTCGGCAAGGGCCGGTTCACGCGCCTGCTGGGTGAGTACCAACCACTTGAGAACGCCAGCGGCCACCAGTGCAGCCCAGAGCATTGCCGGCCACGGGTTAACCGTGGAGTCGACCGTCTGCCGGAGGAGGCTGTCAAAGAACCACGCGATGGCGGCGACCGCCGCAACCGCCAGCAGAAATGCGAATCGATAGGGAATGCGATCCAGCCATTTACGACTTGCGCAGATCGCCAACAAAGACGAGATCAGGATCGGTTCGACCCACATGGCGAGGTCGACAATCCGTGCCGCCAGCCCCGACCAGGCGGCATTGCGAATCAGCAAGGCAAGTAGCGCCAGGCCATTGACTGCGAGCAGCACGCGCAGGGTCACCCCCAGATTGCACAGGTCTGGCAGGGCGGACGGTGCTCGGTTTTGCCGTATACTTCCGCGTTCATTGGCCATGGTGGCCGATCAGGTTTTATCTGGGTTGATCCGAATTTATCAATTCGCTGGCAAGCTCATTATGGCAGAACACAAAGACGGCGCGGGTTCAGGCACTGCATGGTCCGGGCGGTTTTCGGAACCGGTGTCGGAATTAGTCAAGCGTTATACCGCTTCGGTGTCTTTCGACCGGCGCATGGGATTGCAGGATATTCGTGGTTCGCTCGCGCATGCCGCGATGCTGGCGCGGCAGGGCATCATTTCGGCTGCCGACCTTGCCTCGATTGAACATGGCCTGACCCGGATACGCGGCGAGATCGAGCGTGGCGAGTTCGCCTGGAATCTCGACGACGAGGATGTACACCTCAATATCGAGAAGCGTTTGACTGCTCTGGTGGGCGATGCCGGCAAGCGGCTGCACACCGGCCGCTCGCGCAATGACCAGGTTGCCACCGACATCCGGCTCTGGCTGCGCGACACTATCGATACGATCGATGGCTTGTTGCTGAATCATATGGGCGCGTTGCTTGATCTGGCCGAAAAACATGCTGCGACGGCGATGCCCGGCTTCACCCATTTGCAGGTGGCGCAGCCGGTGACCTTTGGCCATCATCTGTTGGCTTATGTCGAGATGGCGCGGCGAGATCGCGAGCGGCTCGCCGATGCACGGCGTCGTGTCAACCGGCTGCCGCTTGGTGCCGCGGCGCTGGCCGGCACTACCTATCCGATCGACCGCGAGTTCGTGGCACAGCAACTGGGCTTCGAAGGCGTCTGCGAAAATTCGCTCGATGCGGTGTCGGATCGCGACTTCGCGATTGAATTCGTTGCCGCCGCCTCGCTCATCATGGTGCACCTGTCGCGGCTGTCGGAGGAATTGATTCTGTGGATGAATCCGCGCTTCGGTTTCATCGATATCGCCGATCGTTTTTGTACCGGCTCTTCGATCATGCCGCAGAAGAAGAACCCCGATGTGCCGGAACTGGCGCGCGGCAAGAGCGGCCGCGTGTTCGGTCATCTGATGGGCTTGCTGACATTGATGAAGGGCCAGCCACTGGCTTACAACAAGGACAACCAGGAAGACAAGGAGCCGTTGTTCGATACCGCCGATACACTGGTCGATACGCTGCGCATCTTTGCCGACATGATATCGGCCGTCACTGTCAAACCGGAAGCGATGGCCGCGGCGCTGAAGCAAGGCTATGCCACGGCCACCGACCTCGCCGACTATCTGGTGAAAAAGGGCATGCCTTTCCGCGATGCGCATGAAGCGGTAGCGCGTGCCGTGCGGGCAGCCGAGGCCAGGGGGTGCGATCTGCCTGATTTGGACTTGGCGGAATTACGCACCTTCGCGCCGGAAATTGCAGAAGATGTCTATGCCGTATTGACGGTGGAGGGCTCGCTCGCTGCGCGTGATCATGTCGGTGGTACTGCGCCAAACCAGGTGCGCGCTGCTATAGCGAAGGTCAAAAAAAGCATGACGGGCAAGGGGTGAACTGACCTCCCGGGTCAAGCGATGGACAAGGTCGGCAAATACGAGATTCGTGACAAGCTGGGGGTGGGCGCAACGTCCACTGTTTACCTCGGCTTCGATCCGTTTGCCCAGCGCGAAGTTGCGGTCAAGATAATTCTCCAGGAGGCACTGCGCGATGTCGACAAGGGTCGACTGTATCGCCATCTGCTGGTTAATGAAGCCTCTCTGGCCGGCAAGCTGAACCATCCGCACATTGTCCAGATCTTTGATGCGGTGGTCGCCGACGACCTGAGTTATATCGTGATGGAATATGTGCCGGGCGGCACACTGGAGCAGTTCTGTTCGCCGGAGCATCTGCTGCCGCTGGAACGCCTGGTCGAAATCATTTTCAAATGCACGCGTGCGCTTGAATATGCCAACCATCTTGGTGTCACCCATCGCGATATCAAGCCGGCCAACCTCCTGCTGGCCAAAGGTGACAATACCGGCGACATCAAGATTTCGGATTTCGGCGCAGCCATGTTGTCCAGTGTTGACCAAACCCAGACTCAGGTCACGGGCGTCGGTTCACCGGCCTACATGTCGCCCGAGCAGGTGCGCGATCTGCCGCTGAACCACCAGACCGACATCTATTCCCTGGGCGTGGTGATGTATCAGCTGCTGTGCGGACGTATGCCATTTAGCGCGACCAATCATTTCAGCATGATCTACCAGATCACCCAGTCAGACCCGCCGTCGCCATCGACTTTTCGCAATGGCATACCGGCCAGCATCGAGGCCATCGTCGGGCGTGCGATGCAGAAAGACCGGGCGGCGCGCTATGCCGGTTGGGATGAGTTCTCCCATGACCTGGCGCAGGCTTTCCGCAACAAGCAACTCTCGTCACAGGTCCAGGAAGTGCCGGACAGCGAGAAATTCGAGACGCTGCGCAGCCTGCCATTTTTTCGCGAATTCAGCGATGTCGAAACATGGGAGGTGGTGCGCGTCTCGAGCTGGGACGATGTGGCGCCCGGTACCCTGGTCATGAAGGACGGCGAACCGGGCGAGTTTTTCTGTTTTCTCGCCGAAGGCGAGCTTGCCGTAAGCAAACGCGGCCGGCGCTTGCATGTGTTGTCTGCCGGCGAGTGCTTTGGTGAGATGGCGGTAATCGGCGGCAGCACGCGCATGCGCGGCGCCGATGTCACGGCACAGACGCGGGCGCGTGTCATCTCGATTCGGGCCGATGCGCTGCGTCTCTCTTCGAATGCCTGTCGCATGCATTTCTATCAGGCATTTCTGGAAGTGTTGAGCAGCCGGTTGACCGCCGCCAACGCGCGTCTTGCGTCGCTTTGATAGCCGGGCAAATAAGAGGGGTTTTCGCGCGCTGCTGCGGATACAATTGCCCCGGGAAGTTCGCCAGGCAGTCGCTGTGAGTGCAAGCTCATGGAGGAAAGTCCGGGCCCCATAGAGCAGGATGCCGGCTAACGGCCGGGCGCTATAAGCGGCTCATTTCGGTGAGCGGCCCAAGGCGACGAACAGGGCAACAGAAAATATACCGCCTAAGCCCGCAAGGGCCGGTAAGGTTGAAATGGCGAGGTAAGAGCTCACCGCGGACGTGGCAACACGGACGGCACGGTAACCTCCATCCGGGGCAAGGCCAAATAGGGGAGCCATGACGCTGCTCGCGTCGCTCCCGGGTAGGCTGCTAGAGCCTGTCGGTAACGGCAGGCCCAGAGGA
>JANYCD010000063.1 GCA_025360425.1 Sterolibacteriaceae bacterium | reverse complement strand
AGAAACCGCAATGCAGCGAGCGCAAAACACAGCATGAGCATGGTGCGCAATGACGCGGCCCCCAGCAAGCGCGGCATGAAAGCGAATACGAGTATTTCGGCTAGAACTCCCAACGACCACATTGCGCCGACAGTCGCCTTGCCGTAGCCGTGATTGACAAGATGGATTGAGTAAAAGTTATACAGCGGCGCATGCGCGACCGACATCATCAAACCCGCCAGCATCACCGCGATTACCGCAGGACGCTGCAGGCTTTCGCGCAAATGCTCTGCACGATGATCGACGGCGAGTGGGGTACTTTCGGGAATCAGTGCAGCAGCGATACATGCGCCGCCGAGCAGTCCAAGCGCAATCCACAGCATGGCAACCAGCGGCCATGCATCAAGCAGAAAGCCAACGCCCTGCACCGCTGCGATAAAACCGATCGACCCCCACAAGCGAACCCGCCCGTATCGCTCGACCGCATGACGTAAATGGCCCAGCGTCAGCGCTTCCATCAATGGCAGCGACGCACTCCAGAACAGCGACATCGCCAGCATGGTGACGATCAGCCAGTAGAAATCCGTCGTCAGCAGAAACCCGCCAAAAACCAGTGCACTGGTCGCCAACACATTGCGCACCAGCATTGCCTTGCAGCCAAGTCGATCGGCCAGCACGCCCCAGAATGCGGGGGCCAGCAGGCGCATCAGCGGCAGCATCGCCATGACGATGCTGATGCGCCATGCATCAAGACCAACCGAATTCAGGTAAAGACTGAAATAAGGGAGAAAGCAGCCGACGAAGGCGAAGTAGAAAAAGTACCCGCTGGAGAGTCGCCAGTAAGGAACAGATGTACCAGTCGTCAAATCGACGCGAATTCAGTAATGGTGGAGTTCAACTGCCCCGCTGCGCGAGCAGCATCGCGTAAACCTCGTCCTTGAGATGGAGACGCTTTTTCTTGGCTTCTTCGAATGTTCCATCGGTGACGGGAATGCCGATGCCTTCCAGGCGCCTGATCTCGTCATTGGTGAGGTTGTAGTCGTCAAACAAGCGAGCAAAATGTTGATTGCCCGCCTTCAGTGTGTGAATCGCGCCAGTGAATTCCGGAAACTCGTGATACAGGTCGTTCAGCAGCAACGTCATTGTTCTATCCTCAAATCTGGAGTCAGGCTTTGCGAGCAGGGATGGGCGGAAAAGGCGGAACAACATCACCGCACTGGGCGCGATGTTGCAAGGCCGCGTCAATCAACACCAGTGCCAGCATGGCTTCGGCGATGGGAGTAGCGCGGATGCCGACACAGGGATCGTGGCGGCCATGCGTCTCAACGATGGTGGGCTCGCCCTGGTCATCAATCGAGTGACGCCGCAGGCGCATGCTCGACGTCGGCTTGACGGCGAGATTGACGGTGATGTCCTGACCGGTCGAAATGCCGCCCAGCACGCCGCCGGCATGGTTGGACAAATAACCTTGCGGCGACATCTCATCGCCATGAACGCTGCCCGGCTCGGTAACGGCACCAAAACCTGAGCCGATTTCCACACCCTTGACGGCATTGATGCTCATCATGGCGTAGGCGATCATGGCATCGAGCCGGTCGTAGACAGGCTGGCCCCAGCCTACCGGCACGCCTTCGGCAACGACAGAAATTTTTGCCCCAACCGAATCGCCCGACTTGCGCAGCGCATCCATGAAAGCTTCGAGCTCGGGCACGATCTCCGCGTTGGGCGAAAAGAAGGGGTTTTCATTCACCGCCGCCCAGTCGACAAAAGGAATCTCCCTGGGTCCCAGTTGACTCATGTAGCCGCGAATACGCACACCGTAGCGTTCTGCCAGCCATTTTTTCGCCACGGCACCTGCCGCAACACGCACCGCAGTTTCACGTGCCGAAGAGCGACCGCCGCCACGATGATCACGCAAGCCATACTTTTGCAGGTACACATAGTCGGCATGCCCGGGGCGAAACGACTGCGCAATATTGTTGTAGTCCTTGCTGCGCTGGTCCTGATTGCGAATCAGCAGTGCAATCGGCGTTCCGGTGGTCCTGCCTTCAAACACGCCGGAAAGTATTTCCACGGTATCCGGCTCGCGGCGTTGTGTGACATGGCGCGAAGTCCCCGGTCGACGCCGGTCAAGATCGATCTGGATATCCGTCTCGGACAGGGCCATTCCCGGCGGGCAACCATCGATCACGCAACCGATGGCCGGGCCGTGGGATTCGCCAAATGAGGTGACACAAAACAGTGTGCCGAAAGAGTTGCCGGACATGGAAAAACCTTGAAAAGACGATTGAATGGCGTGCGGCAAGTCTATCACGGCGCATGCCCGACTCCGGCCACACTAACCCGCGCAGGGGCTTGCAGTCAGGGGTTTTGCTGTTCCTCGGGCCAGTCTTTGATGCAGGCCTTGAGCATGCGGTCTCCTCGGATTTTTCTTCTTTAGCGTTCCAGATGTTTTAGCTTGTTCGGTACGCCGACCCACGCATCCGCGTCGGCGAATGGCTCCTTGCGCTCAAGAATTACCGGCCACTTTTTAGCCAGTTCGGCATTCAAGGCGATGAACTGCTGCTGCTCGGTCGGCACATCGTCTTCGGCGTAGATTGCCTCCACCGGGCACTCGCTGACACAAAGCGTGCAATCGATGCACTCGTCCGGATCAATGACCAGAAAATTCGGCCCCTCGTGAAAACAGTCGACCGGACAAACGTCGACGCAGTCGGTATATTTGCACTTGATACAGGATTCGGTAATAACGTAGGTCATCTGAAATGTCTGGGTGGTGATGTTTCTGTGATGTCAGGGTAGCACCATCCAACTTGTGCGGCAAAAAGTCCGGACGGACCCCATAAAAACCTCTACTCGCCAATAGCTGCGGGTTTTGTTAAGCTAGCGACACTCAGCTTGAATTCCTGCTCTTCCGGCACCATATACCCCAAACCGAAACCCGAAACAAAGCGTTCCAGCGAACACCACCCGATCAATCAGAGGAACCCATGAGCGAACATATTCATCACGTCAGCGACGCCAGCTTCAAGAGCGAAGTGCTCGAATCCGCAACCCCGGTCCTCGTGGACTATTGGGCGGAATGGTGCGGCCCATGCAAGATGATCGCCCCGATTCTGGAAGAAGTCGCCAAGGAATACGCCGGCAAGCTAAAGATCGCCAAGCTCAACATCGACGACAACCAGAAGACGCCCGGCGAATACGGCATCCGCGGTATTCCTACACTGCTCCTGTTCAAGGGCGGCGCCGTTGAGGCCACGAAGGTCGGCGCGCTCTCAAAATCCCAATTAACCGCTTTTATTGACAGCAATCTTTAATCCCGTTACATTCAGCAGCAAATCCGGGCGGCAGAAACAATAACAACGTCGCCACACCGGATCCGGGTTTCAAAAGCCCACCCCAACTCCAGTTCTTCTCCTAGTTCCATCCGGACGACTCCGTCCGGATCAAATCTACAGGTTCTGCTTATGCATCTCTCGGAGCTCAAAGCCCTCCACGTCGGCCAACTGCTTGAAATGGCCAACACCAGCCAAATTGAAGGCGCCAACCGCCTGCGCAAACACGAGCTGATCTTCGCCATGCTCAAGAATCAGGCGAAAAAAGGCGAAACCATTTACGGCGATGGCGCGCTGGAAGTTCTGCCCGACGGATTCGGATTCCTGCGATCACCGGACACCTCTTACTTGGCAGGCACCGACGATATCTACGTCTCGCCCTCCCAGATCCGCCGCTTCAACCTGCACACCGGCGACACCATAGAAGGCGAGATCCGCACGCCGAAGGAAGGCGAACGCTATTTCGCGATGGTGAAACTGGACACCATCAACGGCCAGCCGCCAGAAAACAGCAAGCACAAGATCCTGTTCGAGAATCTGACGCCGCTGCATCCGACCGAACACCTCAATCTCGAACGTGACATGCGCGGCGAAGAAAACATCACCAGCCGCGTCATTGACATCATTGCCCCGATCGGCAAGGGCCAGCGCGGATTGTTGGTGTCCAGCCCTAAGAGCGGCAAGACGGTGATGATGCAGCACATCGCCCACGCCATCACCACCAACCATCCCGACGTGATCCTGATCGTGCTGCTGATCGACGAGCGGCCCGAGGAAGTCACCGAGATGACCCGCACCGTCAAGGGCGAAGTCGTCGCTTCCACGTTTGACGAACCCGCCACGCGCCACGTTCAAGTGGCTGAAATGGTGATCGAGAAAGCCAAGCGGCTGACCGAACACAAGAAGGACGTGGTGATCCTTCTCGACTCCATCACCCGTCTGGCGCGCGCCTATAACACCGTGCAGCCGGCCTCCGGCAAGGTGCTGACCGGCGGCGTCGATGCCAACGCCTTGCAAAAGCCCAAGCGCTTCTTCGGCGCCGCGCGCAACATTGAGGAAGGCGGTTCGCTGACCATCATCGCCACCGCCCTGATCGATACCGGCTCGCGCATGGATGACGTGATCTACGAAGAGTTCAAGGGCACCGGCAACATGGAAATCCATCTCGACCGGCGCATGGCCGAGAAGCGGGTCTATCCGGCCATCAACGTCAACCGCTCCGGCACCCGGCGCGAGGAACTGCTGTTGAAGCCCGACGTGCTGCAGAAGATGTGGATACTCAGGAAGCTGCTCTACAACATGGACGATCTGGAAGCCATGGAATTCCTGCTCGACAAGATCAAGGCCACCAAGAACAACGGCGAGTTCTTCGACTCCATGCGCCGGGGCTAGTCGCGATTGCAAAATGCCCCAAATTCGGGGATAATGCGCGCCTTTCCAGCCCGCCACACTCGCGGACTGCAGCAACCGAGGATACGATCATGAGACAAGGCATACACCCCGATTACACCGAGATTGAAGTCACCTGCAGCTGTGGCGTCAAGTTCAAGACCCGCTCCACCAGCGGCAAACCACTGCATGTTGAAGTCTGCTCGTCGTGCCATCCGTTCTATACCGGCAAGCAGAAGATCGTCGACACGGCCGGTCGCGTCGAGCGCTTCCGTCAAAAGTACGCCAAGAGTGGCAGTGGCGCAGCGGCCTGATCGTGCCAGACAAACCGGAAAGGCAGCCTCGGCTGCCTTTTTTGTTTTATAGCTGCTGATTAACGATGAAACCACTGTCGCTGCCCATCACCGGCTGGCCCATCATCCTGTTCTGCGGGCTCTACCTGCTGACCGGGTTGTTCGGCCACGACCCATGGAAGACCGAGGATGCGGTGCATCTCGGCGTCGCCTACGAATTTGCCATACACGGCAACTGGCTGACGCCAAATCTCGCCGCTGAATCGTGGTTCGGCAGCCCACCTCTGTATCACTGGTGCGCAGCGCTGTTGGGGAAAATACTGGGCGGCCTGCTGCCCTTTCACGAAGCTGCACGGCTGGCTTCGGCAGTATTCGGCGGCCTGCTGCTGGCAGGTCTGGCGCTCGCCGTAAAAGCTTTGCAAGGCTCACAGGCTTCTGCCTGGAGCGCCCCTCTGCTTGTCGTCGGTACATTGGGATTGCTGGTTCCGATCCACGACGCAGAACCGGCGATTGCTCTGCTCGCGGCACAGGCCTTCCTCTACTACGGCATCGCCAAAATACCCGATCGTGCAGTGACGGGCGGCGTTGTCGCCGGTATCGCCCTTGGCTCCGGTTTCCTCGCCATGGGCAGCACAGCCCTGCTGTTTCTGCTGCCGGTACCGATCTTCCCGCTTTGTCACCCGCGCTGGCGCAGCGCATCGGCGTTGAGCGGCATCGTACTGGCGCTGTTGGTCGGTCTTGTTTTGGGCGCACTGTGGCCGGCCTCGCTGGCATTGTGGTCGCCCGAGTCGCTTGCGCCAATGTGGCAAGCCGAAACGGCAAGGATCGCACTGAAGCCCGTCGATTGGACAGCGCTGCACGAGCATCTGGAACTGCTCGGCTGGGCGGCCTGGCCGATTTTGCCGCTGGGACTGTGGACGATCTGGAATCAGCAACGCCATTTATCAACACCGCAGGTGTTGATTCCCCTGCTCGGCACCATCATTGCGTTGTTGGAGATTGTGGTTTTTTCCGATCCACAGCCCCTGCATCATCTGCCACTGATCGTCCCGCTTGCATTGCTCGCATCTTCCGGCATCGACCGCCTGCGGCGCGGCGCGGCCAACGCCCTCGACTGGTTCGGCATGATGACCTTCACCATGCTGGCGGGGCTGGTGTGGCTGGGCGGTTACGCTATGGCAAGCGGTACGCCGGAACGCCTCGCAAAAAGTTTTGGCAAAATGGAACCGGGTTTCATCGGACAATTGTCGATACCAGCCTTCACGTTTGCAGGCGTGTTGACGCTTCTCTGGCTGCTTCTGCTGTTCCGCCTGCCGCGTTCGCCCTGGCGCGGCGTGACCCATTGGGCTGCCGGAGTAAGCTTGATATGGGCGCTACTGGTTGCCTTGTGGCTGCCATGGATGGACTACGGCAAATCCTATCGCCCGGTCGCCGCATCGCTGCAAAATGCCCTGGGCGACAGCAGCAGTTGCATCGCCGCTCAAGGCGTGGGTGACGCGCAGAAAGCCTCACTGCGCTATTTCAGCGGGCTGGCCACCCTGCCATTGTCCGGCGCCGGCCATGGCTGCCCGTGGCTGCTGGTGCAGACCAGTGATCGCAACGCAAAAGCGCCCGCCGGATGGCGCAAGGTGTGGGAGGGGAATCGTCCGGGAGATCGCAGCGAAAGGCTGCGCCTTTATCGGAAAAGTTGAAGGGCGGGGCTGGCCGCTTACAGTTTGAGGAAATGCTCGCGGTAATACTTGAGTTCCTCGATCGACTCGTAGATGTCCGCCAGCGCCTCATGCTTGCCATGCTTGGTGAGGCCCTTGGCCAGTTCCGGCTTCCAGCGCTTGCAGAGTTCCTTCAGCGTCGACACATCGAGGTTGCGGTAGTGGAAGTAGGTTTCGAGCTTGGGCATCCAGCGCGCCATGAAGCGGCGATCCTGGCAGATCGAGTTGCCGCACATCGGCGATTTCCCTTGCGGCACATGCTGCTTGAGAAACTCCATGGCCTGCAGCTCGATGTCGGCTTCGGCCAGCGCTGAATTCTTGACCCGGTCGATCAACCCCGATTTGCCGTGCGTCTTCTGGTTCCATTCATCCATGCCGGCCAGCACCGCGTCGGTTTGATGCACGGCCCACATCGCGCTCTCGGCGATGGTTTCGAGATTGTTGTTGGTGATGACCATCGCAAGCTCGATAATGTGATCAGTGTCGGGATCGAGACCGGTCATTTCCATGTCGAGCCAGACCAGTGCGTTTTGATCTTGTGCCATAATTTTTCTGCTGCCTTATTCAATACGTCGCAACGATAGCCGCGATTTTGTCACACTTCCCCGGGACACCACGCCTTGACTCCAATCATCTCCGCCGTTTTCCTGCTCGCCGTGCTCGGCACTACCGGATTGCGCATCTGGCTCACCTTCCGCCAGATCGGCCATGTCTCCGCGCACCGCAATGAAGTACCCGTTCGCTTCGCTGACAAAATTTCAAAAGAGGAGCATCACAAAGCGGCCGACTACAGCATCGCCAAACAGCGCATCGGCCTGCTGGATACACTGGTTGGCACCATACTGTTGCTGCTGTTCACTCTTGGCGGCGGCTTGCAGATGATTGCCGACACCGTGCAAGGTTTTTTCCCTGACACTGACAGCTACGCTTTCGGCCTCGCCCTGTTCGCCGGCTTTGGCTTGGTCGGTTTCATCGTCGACCTGCCCTTCTCGCTGTACCGGACCTTCGTCATCGAAGCACGTTTCGGCTTCAACAAGATGACAGCGCGGCTTTATGTGATCGACCTGTTCAAACAGGCCGCACTAACGGTGGTGCTTGGCGCGCCGTTGTTGCTGGCGGTGTTATGGCTCATGGGCCGCATGGGCGAACACTGGTGGGCTTATGTCTGGCTGTTCTGGATGGGTTTCAACCTGCTTGCACTGCTGTTCTACCCGACAGTGATCGCGCCACTGTTCAACAAGTTTGTGCCGCTCGCCGACGCGGCGATGCAGGCGCGCATCGAGTCCCTGCTCGCCCGTTGCGGCTTTCGCGTCGGCGGCCTGTTCGTGATGGACGGTTCAAAGCGCTCGGCGCACGGCAACGCCTACTTCACCGGCTTCGGCGCCGCCAAACGCATCGTCTTTTTCGACACATTGCTGGAGCGGCTTCAGCCCGAAGAAGTGGAAGCCGTGCTGGCCCACGAACTCGGCCACTTCAAGCATCGTCATGTATGGAAACGCATCGCGGCGTTGTCGCTGATCAGCCTCGGGCTGCTCTGGCTGCTGGGCCAGTTGATGCTGCAACCGGGTTTCTACGCAGGGCTGGGCGTCTCCACCACAGGCACGGCAATGGCGCTGATTCTGTTCTCTCTGGTGATGCCGGTATTCACATTTCCGCTGTCACCACTGTTCTCATTCCTGTCGCGCCACCACGAATACCAGGCCGACGCCTACGCCGCGCAGCAGACCGCGGCCAACGACCTTGTCACCGCGCTGGTCAAGCTGTATCGTGACAACGCGTCGACCTTGACGCCGGATCCGATCCACTCGATGTTCTACGACTCGCATCCGTCGGCCAGCCTGCGCATCGCCCGACTCACAAGTCAATCGCCGGGCCGTCCCAAGATTGACTTGGCCCCCTCGGGGGGCGGATCAGACCGAAGGTCCGATCCCGGGGTACAACCATTTGACGCCTGAAGGAAACCACTATGGCCAAAAGCCCGCTGCGCAGCCGCCTCACCGCCATCGAGATAGCGGAACTCCTCAGGGACCTGACCGGCTGGTCGCGCAAGGGCGGCGTGATCTCCAAGACCTACCAGTTCAAAAACTATCACGAGGCCATGGCCTTTGTTAATGCGACTGCCTGGATCTCGCATCGCTCCGATCATCACCCGGATATCGTGCTCGGCTACAACCAGTGCCAAGTGAATTACACCAGCCACGATGTCGGCGGATTGTCGGGGCGCGATTTTGTCTGCGCCACCAAGGTCGACAGCCTGTTCAAGCTTTGAGCGAAGTCGCCGGCACCATCGTCGCCGCCTTCGGACGACATTACGAAGTCGAGCTCGACAGCGGCGCAAGCGTCACCGGTTTCCCCCTTGGCAAGAAGAGTCCCTTCGCCTGCGGCGATCGGGTCGAGCTGGCGCTCAGCGCCGCCGACCAGGGCCAGATCATGCGCCACCAGCCGCGCACCTCGCTGCTCTATCGCAGCGACACCTATCGCGAAAAACTGATCGCCGCCAACGCCACGCAACTGCTGCTGGTGGTCGCCACCGAGCCGGCATTCAGCGACGAGCTGTTGACCCGTGCCCTAGTGGCCGCCGAGCACGATCAACTGCGCGTGGTGATCGTGCTCAACAAATGCGATATCACCGAGCACCTGCCTGCCGCCCGCGCCATGCTGGCGCCCTACGCAGCCATGGGCTACACGGTGATCGAACTGTCGGCCAAACAGGATGTGTCACTGCTGCGGCCATGGCTGACCGGAAAAGCTTCGGTGCTGGTCGGCCAATCGGGCATGGGCAAATCGACGCTGATCAACGCGCTGCTGCCCGGCGCCCTGGCCGCCACCCGCGAAATCTCCACCGCACTTGGCTCGGGCAAGCACACCACCACCCACGCCCGTTGCTATCGGCTGGATGCGGAAAGCACCATCATCGATTGCCCCGGCCTGCAGGAGTTCGGCCTTACGCACATATCGGAGGCCCTGATCGCATCGGCGTTTCCCGAGTTTCGTCCATGGCTCGGCCAATGCCGCTTTCGCGATTGCCAGCACACGGCAGAACCCGATTGCGCGTTGAAGAATGCGGTGGCCAACGGATCGATCACTCCGCGCCGCCTGGAAATCTTTCGCCGCATCATCGACAGCCGCTAGGAGTAGCGGCCACCGATTTGCGGCACCTGCCCCGGACTAAACCCCGCCCTGGATCAACTGCATAACAACCCCAATCAGCGCACCTACGGCCAGTACCGCCAGCGCAAAGGTACCAATGCCAAACCCTGGGCCGCGTTTGCTTGCCTCGGCGGAATAGCCCAGCACATACCAGACCCGCCCGAACAACCACACCACTCCCACCGCCGCAGCCCACAACCCACTGATGTACAACCCGAACAGCCACAACGAGGGCAGAAACATGGCTACGTTTTCCAACGTGTTCATCTGTACCCGGAAGATGCGTTCAAAATCAGGATTGCCAGTGGTCGCAGGGGCGTTGATGCCGTACTTTGCACGTCCCATGGCAACTCTTGCCCCGGTCCAGAACATCAGAAAAACCGTCAACAGGGTAATCAATGTCAGCATGTGGTAACCATCCATTGCGCTTCTCCTTTGTGAGTTGTTAACAACCTGCCCAGTCTATGCGCAGTGCGTTCTTTTTACCAATCTCGCTGTAGGATTAGCCACATGAACGACGCCAATCTTGCCGCCGCCATCACCCGCGCCACCGACCACGCCCGCGCCACCGGCGCCCTGCTGCCACTCGGCATCGAGCAATCCACCATCAGTGGTGGCGGCTTCGCGTTCTCCGTATTCTGCCTGTCATCGCTGGCGCTCAAGGATGCGGCCAAGCTGTTCCATCCCAATCCCGGCGCCAAGCCAGTCAATCCCTTCCTGCCCTACGAGCAGGACCTGTTCGTCGCCAATCTGTCGGCCACGCATGTCGCGATCCTCAACAAGTTTCCCCTGTTCGAACGCCACATCCTGATGGTGACACGCGTCTTTGAGGAACAACTCTCGTTGCTGACCATCCCCGACTTCACCGCAGTGGCAAAGACACTGACCGAACTGGACGGGCTGGTGTTCTACAACGGCGGCATAGTCGCCGGCGCCAGCCAGCCGCACAAGCATTTGCAATGGGTGCCCTCCGGTACCTTCGCCATCGAAGCGGCACTGCCCGCTACGGCGAACTGCGGCGAGTTGCAGAAGTTGCCAGCATTCAACTTCCGCCATGCACTGGTCGCGCTGGACGAAAAAATCATGGCCGATCCAGCCACGGCCGCGCCCTACCTGCACGAAATTTTCTACCGCGCCTGCGCCCACTGCGGCATCAAGGCAGTCAACGGCATGCTGCCGCCCTACAACCTGCTCGCCGGGCGGCGCTGGCTGCTGCTGGTGCCGCGCAGTGTCGAGCATTGGGAATGCGGCCCGGAAAAGGTGTCAATGAATGCGATGAGTTTCGCCGGTTCGATCTTCGTGCGGCGGTCAGAGCACATGGAACTGATGCGCGAGGCCGGGCCGATGGCGTTGTTGGATGCGGTGACTTATCCTGCTTGACTAAGCAATACAACGCGGCCAGTCACCCATGCATGATGTGCCAAACATGGCCGGACAATTGCTATTGAGGCAACCACGAGGCTATAGCAACTTCCCGATTCGATTGGCATATGCTTGCATCGTCGGAATCAAATCAGCAACTTTACTAATGCTATAGCTCAGTTTTGTAACCCGCATCCGAAGCGCGGCGACAACCTTGCCCGCCTTGTTTTTGATCGGCACGGAGCCGATGATGATGCCCTCGGTGTATTCGGAGTCAGCAATTGTGTACCCCTGTTTGCGCACCTGCATCACTCTCTCATAGAGCGACTCCCGTGTGGTCAAGGTATTAGGCGTCACCTGTTCCCAGGGGCCCGTTTGGAGGAATCGATCAAGATTCTCGTCATCAAAACACCTGGCCCGCTCCAGTGCAGTGCAATGGCGATTTATGACCCACACGAACCTGCCACGCTGAAGAGGAACTCTCTGTGCCATCAAAATACTCCACCTCACCATTCGAATATAAGTTTATGGAGTGAGACTCACCGGTTCTTCGCGTCAGCGCAAGCAGCAGCGTCTTGATCGGCAAGTAAACTGGATTCGATGCGAACAAGGATGTTGCAAAGGTTACAAGTTTCGGCGCCGCACCGTACTTGCCCTTGAAGGGCGTCTGCCGCAACAGCCCTAAAGCCTCCAGATTCGTCACCAGGCGATGTGCGGTTGGTCGCGGAATGTCGAGAACGCGCACGACATCAGCAGTCGTAATCATTCCCTGTTCAGCCGTCAAGTTCAGAATCGCAAAGATACGCCCAACTGGAGCACCGTACCCAGCGGACTCAGAAGTCAATTTTCTCTTCGAAGGAAGTCGTATTCAATCCCTTTCTCGCGCTGCACAAGCGCATAATTACCCTGTTTCCAGACAATTCATTTGTCTCATTAAATCAGCTTTTATAAGTCGAGGATGGCAATAACGCACTTACAGAAACTAGGATTTCAACCAATAATTTAGCGCGATACCTGCGTGAATGGCCGAAAATAACTGTCTCGATACATGAGCTAATAATTTTAGCTATCCCGAGCTACTCCCGACTAAACTTCATTTCAATCTGGTGGCCATGGTAGCGGCGTACGCTATTGACTATGACGGCGTACATCTCACACGCGGCGAGATGGTTTTAATGCCGACAGCTTTATCAGGGCTCGATGAGTCCCTCTATCCAAATCCGTGGGAAGTGGATTTTGATCGTAAAGCCGCCGGTCATATTACATTCGGTGGCGGAGTGCATCGTTGTGCTGGAGCCCTGTTTGCACGCCTTGAACTCGTGACGACGCTTGAGGAATGGTTGAAGCGAATTCCCGAATTCAGCCTGCGTTCAGATCAGAAGCCCGTCTACAGCACTGGCATGGTGGCAAATATCGCCAATGTGTCACTCGCTTGGCCGGTCAAGAAATAAAAGCGACAACACAATAAGGAGAGCGAAGTTGGGCAATCGGATAGACGGAAAGGTATGCGTCGTCACTGGCGCGGGGAGCGGGATGGGACGTGCAAGCGCCATTGAAATGGCGTGGCAAGGTGGTCGTATCGTCGTCTCGGACGTCAATGCGAAAAGCGGCGAAGAGACCGCCGCCGCAATTGTTGCGCAAGGCTATGAAACAATTTTCATTCATTGTGACGTCCGCAATAGTGAAGCCATCAAAGCATTGATGGACAAAACCGCAGCGCATTTTGACGGGATTGACGTCCTGCACAACAACGCCGCTGTTCATGAGACTGACCTGACTCCGCACACGGCAATAGATGAAATGCCTGAGGACATCTGGAACATGGTTTATGAGGTGAACTTGCGGGCGCTCTGGCTGGGTATCAAGCACGCGACGCCGTACCTCAAGTTGTCAACCAAAGATGCATCGATCATTAACGTTGCCTCGACTGGCGCCCATGTCGCTTTTCCCATGTCTGCTGCGTATTGCGCTTCCAAAGGCGGGGTCGTGATGTTAACCAAAGCCGCTGCTGTTGACTTGGCCAAATACAACATTCGCAGTAACTGCTACTGCCCTGGTTCGATCGATACCCCGATGATGCGTAAATATCTGGAGGTCTCGGAAGACAAAGCGGCCACCATGAAAATGCTCACTGGTGCACACCTGATTCCTCGATTGGGTCAGTCAGCCGAGATCGCAAAGCTGGCTTGCTTTCTGGCGTCTGACGATTCGTCCTTCATCAACGGTGCGGTCTACGTCATTGACGGGGGTACTTTGGCCTGGCGCGGATTGAACGACTGATTCGTCATGCTGCCGCAAAAGCTTGAATACGATTATGTCGTTATAGGGTCTGGCTCGGCCGGCGCTGCGATTGCAACCCGGCTGAGTGAAAACCCGGGCAATTCGGTATTGCTTCTGGAGGCCGGTCCTGAGGACAAGAGCCCCTGGATCAAATTGCCACTGGGTTTTGCCAAGATGTTGCCCGATCCGAAATACATGTGGCACTTCGACAGTGATCCGGAAGCGCAACTGAAAGAGCGAACCTTCCAGATATATCGGGGAAAAGTGCTGGGGGGTTCGAGTTCAGTCAACGGCATGATTTATTTGCGCGGAGTACCTTACGACTATGACTCGTGGCGTGAGCTTGGCACAGTTGGCTGGTGAAGGGTGTGGGCGAGGATCTGAACGAACATCTGCTGGTGAAGCGCCCTCCGGGGCGATAAATTCTGTCTGCATCATGATTGGCGAAAAGTGTGCGGAAACTTGATGGGCAGGGGGTGGATCTGAATGGAGAGAAATAAAATGGGCGCAGAATCAAATGGTGTTGAGAGAAACAAGGCTATCGTCGTTGAATTTCTTAGCCGATTTTCGAAAGGCGACGTCTCTGGTCTGCTCGAACTTATGGATGACCGGGCTACCTGGTGGGTTTCGGGAAAGATCGCGGGCCTATCCGACACCTACGAAAAGGAAAAATTCGGAACGCTACTAAACGGCGTAAAGACGGCCTACAAAGGCGGAGCTATGCAATTCAAGCCGACAGTGATGACCGCTGAAGCTGATCGCGTAGCCGTGGAGGCGGAGTCTTTCGCCGAGCTTATGAACGGCCGAATCTACAACAACCTTTACCACCTGTTGTTTTCGTTCAAGGACGGCAAGATCTTCCGCGTCAGGGAGTACATGGACACCCAACATGCATATGAAACCTTCTTTGTTCCGTGAAGGCTCAAACACTCATGACCCTCATTAACCGATAAATAGCAGCTGGTCACAAAACTTACGGCAGGCGAATGCCAAAGAAAGCGAAGACGGCAAGCTCATTGCTGTACGTGGGTCTCGGCCAAAAAGTTCGCCGATGTGAGCCGATCCATCAAGATGCCCAGTCATTTTCCCACATGATTCAATCAGGAGAGCATTAGATAATGCCCAGAGTAACGTTCATTCAGTCCGATGGGACGAGCCAGACGATCGACATCCCGGTCGGGCATTCGGTGATGGAAGGTGCCGTCAAACACGACATCAGCGGTATCGTCGCCGAATGCGGCGGCGCCTGCGCTTGTGCGACTTGCCACGTCCATATCGACTCTGAGTGGGCGAATAAGATCATCCCGCCGCAGGAATCCGAGAGCGCGATGCTCGATTTTGCGATCGATCCGGACGAAACCTCCCGCCTGTCCTGCCAGATCAAGCTAACAGGTGCCATGGATGGTCTGAGGGTACACATCCCCAAGTCGCAGCAATAAGTATTCACATACGTTCCATTGGTTATGGATTTTTGCACGGAGCCCCGACTAATGATTCGAATTCATCCAAAACAAAATGCAAGGTAGCGAGATGCGCGCGATTGTATGCAACGAGTATGGTCCGCCGGATACCCAAACGGTGACGACGTATTTTCGCTACTATTGCAGCCGATTTGCACTATCCGTTAGCGGTCTGTACAACATAAGGACCGTCACAGGGCAATAACCAAAAAAACGATCCAGCAAGGATCGCCACGAGGGGAGAGTTCGAAATGAGCAACAAGTTCAGGATATCGCAGGATGCACGGCCGCCCTATGTCCTGGCGGTACTTCTTATTTTGATCGGCGCAGGTTTCGGGATAGGCGGCCTCAAGCTCGCATCGATGGGGGGCTCCCTTTACTATGTTGCCGGAGCGGTTCTCGTCGCGGGTTCAGGCGTTCTGCTGATACGGAAGGATGCGCGCGGACCATGGCTCTATGCGCTGTTCCTGGCCGTCACCTTGATCTGGGCGTTCATGGAGGCGGGGCTGGATGCATGGGCGCTCACAGCGCGAATTTTCGCGCCCGCGGTTTTGGGGTTGTGGTTTTTTCTGCCGGGGCTGCGACGCCACATGGTCCGCGCGCCCGGGCTATTTCGCTTCGGCGCACATGCCGCCGGCGGGTTGGCGGTTATCTCGCTCGGCGCCGTTCTCCTGGTGGCGCTGTTGCCGGGCAAACCAGCGGCGGCGTTTCCCGAACCTGTTCAAGGCGTCGCCGTGTCCGGCGCAGGGGCGGAGTGGCCCGAATACGGTGCCACGCCAGGCGGCACGCGCTTCTCGTTGCTGACGAAGTTGACGCCGGATAATGTGGCGGGTCTGAAACCCGCCTGGGAATATCACTGGAGCACCGGCAATACCAAGATCGAAGTTCCTTCCCAAGCCACACCGCTGATGATCGGCGACACGCTGTATTTTTGTTCGGCGACCAATATTATCATCGCACTCGATGCGGAAAGCGGTACGGAACACTGGCGATTCGATCCACAAGTGGATACCACCGGTCGCTCGCCCTATGCGACGTGCCGGGGTGTTGCATTTCATCGCTCCCGATCGGTGGAGTGTCCGGAGCGCATTATCGCCGCCACGTTTGACGCGAGGTTGTTTGCTGTCGATGCGCATACCGGTAAGCTCTGTCCCTCGTTCGGCCACGACGGTTTCGTCGATCTCAAGAAAGGGATGGGGAATGTCATTCCCGGCTTCTACTATCCGAGTTCGGCGCCGACCATCCTGCGTGGCAAAGTCATCGTCGGAGGTTGGGTTTCGGATAACCAGAGCACGGACGAACCCTCCGGCGTGATTCGCGCCTTTGACGCGGTCACCGGCGCCTTCGCCTGGGCTTGGGACATGGGTCGTCCGGGAAACAACAAGGCGCCAGGCCCCGGCGAAACTTACACGCGTTCGACACCGAACAGCTGGCCGCCCATGAGCGTCGACGATGCGCTCGGCCTCGTGTTTGTGCCGACCGGCAATCCCACCCCCGATTACTCGGGACAGAATCGCCACGACTTTGACGAGAAATACGGCAGCTCGGTCGTCGCACTGGATATCGAAACCGGCATGCCGCGCTGGTCGTTTCAGACCACGCATCATGACGTTTGGGATTACGACGTGCCGGCGCAACCGACGCTCGTCAGCATTCCCCATGGTGGCGAGCTTGTGCCGGCGCTTGTCCAGCCGACGAAACGCGGCGAGCTGTTCGTTCTTGATCGCCGCACGGGTGTGCCAATTGCCGCGGTCGAAGAGAAGCCTGTGCCGCAGAACGGTGGAGCGCCCGGAGAGCACCTTTCGGCCACGCAACCCTTCTCGGTCGGCATGCCATCCTTCGGTGGCGGGGTCCTGAAAGAAAGCGACATGTGGGGTCTCACGCCGATCGATCAACTCTGGTGCCGTATTGCGTTCAGGCGTCTGCGCTACGAAGGCACGTTCACGCCTCCCGGAGTTACGCCGTCACTGGAATATCCCAGCATCGGCGGGGGCGTCAATTGGGGCGGCATATCCGTCGATCCGGAACACGCCGTGGCAATTGTCAATAGCCTGAACATCGGGACGACGGTTCAGCTCGTTCCCCGCGCGGAGGCCGATCGGGTGCTGGCCTTGGTAAAAGCAAATGGTGAGGGTCATGGCGATACGACGCATGAGTCATCGGACAAGTTTGTCGATGCGCCATTGCCCCAGCTGGGCGCACCGTATGGGGCGATCGTCCATGGCCTGTTCTCGCCGCTTGAGATTCCCTGCAACAAGCCGCCCCAGGGAACATTGAGCGCGGTGGATCTGCGGACGGGCACCTTGCTCTGGCAGCATCCAGTTGGCACGGCGCGTGACAGCGGCCCATTCGGAATCGCGACGGGATTGCCGATTCCGGTCGGCATGGCAGGGTTTGGCGGAACACTGACGACAAAAGGCGGCCTTGCCTTTATGGGCGCCGTTCGGGAAAAGACCTTTCGCGCGTTTGATATCCGAACGGGACGTGAATTGTGGAGCGCGCGTCTGCCGGCAGGCGGGCAGGCAACACCCATGACCTATATCTCGCCCAAGAGCGGCCGCCAGTTCGTGGTGATCATGGCGGGGGGAAGCGCATTCCTCAAGATGCCGCCCGGCGATGCGCTCGTCGCCTTTGCCTTGCCGAACAAGCCCGATGCAGGCCAAGGTCAATGAGCCGAACGAGGATGTTTAATGACAACAAAGATTCGATCGTTGACAGCATCATCGCCGCGGCATTCGCATTCACTGTTCATGGGAGAGAGATTCAATGTCGACACTAGCGGCCCAGGCCATCCATCGCTTCGACGACCGCAACATTGATTGGCGAACACTGGGTGATTTCACCGGATTCGTTGCGTCGATATTGTTCGTGGACGACGCAACCAATATGGTCGAGTTTATTGTTAAATTTGATCCAAATACCAACACGTTGGCGCATCGACATTTGGCGGCTACATACACCTTCGTTATCGAAGGTGCTCATGTCATCTATGAAATCGACGGTCGACTAAGAGACTCCCGCCCGGCCGGACGCTTTACATTTACTCCGCCGGATGGCGACTGTCACACGGAGGGCGGTGGAGCTGACGGGTGCGTTTTGCTCTACAGCATACGTGGCCATAGCGACGCACTCTTTGATCTGCTCGACGCGGCGGGGAAGACCATCGCGACGCTGCGCACCTGCGACTTCAGAGCTGCCCTGGTGGCGCAGGGGCAGAATTGTTGATCGCTGGCGGCCCCAGACTTAAGCTTTCTTCAACCCCCGCTGCCGCCTCGCCTCAAACAAACAAATCCCGCTCGCCACGGAAACATTGAGGCTCTCCACCGTCCCCAGCATCGGGATGCGCGCCAGTTCGTCGCAGGTCTCGCCGGTCAAACGGCGCAGGCCTGTCCCTTCGGCACCCAGCACCCAGGCAATCGCACCGGACTGGTCGACTTCGTAGAGGTCGCGCTTCGCTTCGCCATCCGCACCGATGACCCAGACATTACGTTCCTGTATCTCGCGCAATGATCGCGCGAGATTGGTGACAGTGATGTAGGGCACGGTGTCGGCCGCACCGCTGGCGACCTTGATGGCGGTGGCGTTGAGGCCCACGGCCCGGTCCTTGGGTGCGATCACGGCGTGGGCGCCGACGGCGTCGGCGACGCGCAGGCAGGCGCCGAGATTGTGCGGGTCCTGCACGCCGTCGAGCACCAGCAATAGCGCTGGTTCGGCCAGTGTTTCCAAAATATCGTCCACCGTCAGATGACGCTGCCGTGCATCGATGCGTGCGACGACACCTTGATGATTGCCACCGCCGGCCATGCCGTCGAGCCGCGCCGCATCCACCGGCAGCACGCGCACGTTGCAGCCTTCTGCGAGTTTCAGCAGGTCGCGCGCGCGCTGGTCGTGGCGTCCTTCGGCGACATAGATTTCCTTGACGTCGTCCGGCGCCTGGCGCAGCTTGGCGGTAATGGCGTGGAAGCCGTGGATCAGTTTGGTTTCAGCCACGGGTTACCTTTGTTTCGACGCATCACCGCCGTATATCTGGATCGGATGACGCATCACACCATCCGGATGACAAGTTTTTTCCCGCAGGCCGCCGCGTACTTGCGCAACGTCGCCAGGGAAGGGGAATGCTTTCGGCTACCCAAACTGGATTCGATTCGCGCCAGCACGGGTTGAGAAACACCCATTCGGGTAGCGACATCCTCTTGTGTTAGTCCGGCTTCCTTACGCGCCACCAGCAATGCGCCCAAGGCCTCGAATTCGTCCTCCATGGCATCGTAGGCCTCGCAGAATGCGGCGCTGTTCTTCCGCTTCGTTGCTGCGCTCGTCTTGGGGTCGAATGGGACCGGGCGATAGCCGTCAGCCACCTTGTTAGTCTTGCTCAGCACTTGCTTATCCACCATGCACCTCCTTCAGTCGCTTTCGCGCAATCCTCAACTCCTTGTCCGGCGTTGCCTGCGATTTCTTGATGAAGCCATGCAGGATGACAACACGGCGCCCAACCAAGGTACAGAAAAACGCCCTGCCGATTCCCTCAGGACCACGGGCGCGAATCTCGAACAGTCCATCCCCAAATGGCCGGGTATACGGAAGTCCCAGGTTCGGCCCGGTATCGACCATCTGCTCGGTGATGCGGATGAAACTCGCACTGATGCCGACAGGCCATTCCTCAATCTCCGCCTCCACTGAAGCGTTGAAGAATTCGATCAGATAGCCCATGGATGCAATATAGCACACATGCTATATTATTTCAAGTCGGTGCAAAATCTGGATGCATGCATGCCTCACCCACGGCGCGCCTTTCCGTTGAACCTTGGCTCATCCAACTTTTCGCCGGCAAGGCGGAAATCGATCTTGTTCTGTTCCATGTCGACGCGCACCAACTGCACTTTCACCCGGCCGGCGAGGCAGTAACGCACACCGCTGCGCTCGCCCACCATCTGGTGATTGGTTTCGTCGAAATGAAAATAGTCGCGGCCGAGGTCGGAGACGTGCACCAGGCCTTCGATGAACACGTTGTCGAGTGCGACGAAGATGCCGAACGGCACCACCGCCGAGATGCCGCCCTCGAATTCCTCGCCGACTTTATCCTGCATGTAGTAGCACTTGAGCCAGGCTTCGACATCGCGTGTCGCTTCGTCAGCGCGGCGTTCGGTGGCGGAGCAGTGCAGGCCGATTTCTTCCCAGTTACCCGGCTGGTATTTTTCCTTCTTCAGCACCGCCTTGATGGCACGATGTACCAGCAGGTCGGGATAGCGGCGGATCGGCGAGGTGAAGTGGGTGTAGCTCTCGTAGGCAAGGCCGAAGTGGCCAACGTTGTCCGGGCTGTAGATGGCCTGTTGCAGCGAGCGCAGCATCACCGTTTGCAGCAATGCCTTGTCGGGCCGATCCTGGATCTTGTCGAGCAGTTTGGAGTAGTCCTTGGCGATCGGGCTGTCACCGCCGCCGAGCTGCAGGCCGAAGGTGCCGAGGAAGTCGCGCAGCTTGGCGACCTTCTCCGGCTTCGGTTCGGGATGGATGCGATACACCACCGGCTGTCCGTTTTCGCGCAAATACTCCGACGCGCAAACGTTGGCGGCCAGCATGCATTCCTCGATCAGGCGATGGGCGTCGTTGCGTGCGTAAGGTTCGATGCGCAGAATCTTGCCCTTGTCGTCGAACACCATGATGGTTTCGGCGGTGTCGAAATCGATGGCGCCGCGCTTGCTACGCGCGCCTTCGAGGATGCGGAACAGGCGGTCGAGTGTTTCAAGATGCGGCAGCAGCGCGCCGAGCTTGTTGCGCGCGGCCGGCGTCTTTTCGTACAACGCGGCCGCCACTTCGGTGTAGGTAAGACGTGCCTTGGAATGCATCACCGCCGGATAGAAGCGATGATTCTTGATCACGCCCGAGGACGAAATGTCCATGTCGCAGACCATGCACAGGCGCTGCACATCGGGGTTGAGCGAGCATAAGCCGTTGGAAATTTTTTCCGGCAGCATGGGGATTACGCGGCGCGGAAAGTACACCGAGTTGCCACGTTCATAGGCGTCGCGATCGAGCGGAGAGTCGATAGTCACGTAGTGCGACACGTCGGCAATCGCCACGATCAGGCGGAAGCCCTTGCCCTGCGCTTCGCAGTACACCGCGTCGTCGAAGTCGCGCGCGGTTTCGCCGTCGATGGTCACCAGCGGCAGATTGGTCAGATCCTCGCGTCCCTTCCAGTCAGCCTTGGTCACGACGTCGGGCAATTTCTTGGCCTGCGTCAACGCTTCGGCGGAAAACTCGAACGGCAGGTCGTGCTTGCGCAACGCTATTTCGATTTCCATGCCGGGGTCGGCGTAGTTGCCGAGCACCTCGACCACGCGGCCGATGGGCTGCGATGTCTTGGACGGCTGTTCGATGATGTCGACCATAACCACCTGCCCGGCCTTGAGCTTGGGCGCTTTACTGCCCTTCTCCGCCGGCGCGAGCAGGATGTCCTGGCTGATGCGGCGGTTCTCGGCGACGACGAACCACACGCCATGTTCTTCGGTGACGCGACCGACGACGCGGCTGTTGGCATGCTCGGTGACCTCGACCACCTTGCCTTCGGGCCGGCCCTTGCGATCGGTGCCGATAATGCGCACGATGGCACGGTCGCCGTGCAGCATCTTTTCCATTTCCTTGGTGGACAGAAAGATGTCGGCACCGCCATCTTCGGGCACGAGGAAACCGTAACCGTCCGCGTGGCCCTGCACCTTGCCGCGAATCAGGTCAGCCTTGGTCGGCAGCAGCCAGTCGCCGCGGCGGTTCTGCATCAGCTGCCCGTTACGCGCCATGGCGCCCATGCGGCGCTGGAAGGTTTCGCGTTCTTCGGTCGAGACATCCATCAGTTCGCAGACTCTTTCGAAAGTCACTGGAACGCCCTGCTCCGCGACTACGTCGAGCACGTACTCACGACTCGGCAATGGCTGATCGTATTTCGCGCGTTCCCGCGCCAGATGCGGGTCAGCGCCGCGTATTCTGGATAGTTTCTGGTTTTTCTTGTTTGACAATTTTCTGGTTTCCTTTAGAATCCGCCGCTCTTTTGCAAGCCCCTTGCCCAGGTGGCGGAATTGGTAGACGCACATGGTTCAGGTCCATGCGCCGCAAGGTGTGGAGGTTCGAGTCCTCTCCTGGGCACCACGGGAACTTGGCAACAATTGATAAATGGCAAGGCCCCGCAAACCCCAGGTTTTCGGGGCTTTTTGTTGGTCGCGCGGCGGCAGTGAGAGATTCTATCAGGGCGCAGTCTTTGTTTCGAGGCTGCCGTTGGCCTTGGGCCAGGTCACGATGCCCCAGGGCTTGGTGAAGCCTGACATAGTCCTGATGAGCTGATAGCTGGCGGCATCGATCACTTCCACGTCGTTCGATGTGCCGCAGGCCACGAGGATGCGGCGCTCGTCCGGCGTAAAGGTGAAATGCCAGCAGCGCTTGCCGATGGCGATGTCGGCGAGAGGCGCGTAGGTTTCCGCGTCGAATACCTGCAAGCGACCGCCGCGCGAGGCCGCGATCACGATGCGTTTTCTCGCCCTGTCGAAGCCCACGCCATAGGGCCCGGCGCCGGTAGGGACTGACTTGAGGACCTGAAAGTCGGTGTCGAGAATCAGCAAGGCGTTGGAGTTTTCCAGCGTGACGACGTAGTGCTTTCCATCCGGCGATCGCTTGATGCCGCGCGGCCGATGACCCCAGGTACGCAGATCAACCGTCTTCAGCAATTTGCCATCGGCGATGGAATAAACCGTCAGGGTGTCGTCGCCTTCATTGGAAACGATGAGCTGCCGGTTGTCGGCACTGAATTCGATTCCCTCGGTTTCCGGCGCGCAGACGATCGAAGTCACCACCGTCCAGGTATGCAAATCGATCACCGCCACATGCGCCGGCGTTACGTCGTCATCATCGTGGTCGCTCTTTCCATCCTTGCCACCCGGCGGGCCCCCGGAAGAGCCCGGCTCATAGGTGACGAAGGCCTTGCTGCCGTCGGACAGTATGCGCATGAATTCCGGATTCTTGCCGATGGCAATGCGGCGCACGACCTTGAGCGACTGCGTGTTGATCACCGCCACATCGCCGGTCTTCTGGTTTGCCGTGAGCAGGAATTTTCCGTCAGGCGTGACTGCCAGCCCGCGCGGCGCGCTGTCTGCCATGTCGATACTGTCCAAGGTCGTCAGGGTTGCCGGATCGATGCGGCTGACCCCACCGGCCTGATTGCTGATGTAGACGATGTCCCCTGCAATCGCGGTTGCCGCGAACAGCATCAGGGCGACGACCAGCCCAATCCGTTTCATCGACTTAGCGCGAGCCGACAAACGCCGCCACGTCCGTGACGTCCTGCTCGGTCAGCACCGACGGATACAGCACCGGCATCGGCGGCTTGGGATTCTTGATCGCGCTCAGCAATTGCTCGGCGTTGAGTCGCTTGCCGATACCCTTCAGCGGCGGGCCGGACTGGCCTTCTCCCGAGGCGCCGTGGCAGGCGATGCAGATGCGGTTGTAGATCGCCTTGCCGTGCGCGACGTTGGCGACGAGGTGGGCAGTGCTCGCGGCATGTTCGGCCTGCTTGTCGCCGTCAGGCGAGGGCAACGGTGCGGTGGGGCCCGCATCCGGTTGCGGCGCTTCACCCACCGTGTAAATAATGACGCTGGGAATACCGGCGTTGCCCCATGGCACGCGTGAAATGTTGCCCGACTCGAGCGCGACGTATTGCTTGCCGGCGATGGTGTAGGTGACGATGCCGCCGGCGATCGGTTCGCCGGTCTGGATGGTCTTGAGCACTTCGCCGTCGGTGCTGCGCAGGGCGTAAAGATTGCCGCCCATGTCGCCGCCGAAGACGATACCGCCGGCCGTCGGCGTGATGGCGGACACCACGGGTGAAGGCACCGGGAATTTCCAGCGCAGCTTGCCGGAGTCGGCGTCGAAGGCATTGATCCAGCCCTTGCCCGGCGTCTTGTCGAGTTGCCATGTCCCGCCGTAATAGAAGTCGCCATACTTGTACTTCATCTTTTCCGATTTAAATGTGCCGCACCAGTCCACCGCACCGATGACGATGGTCTTCTGCTGCGGATCGTAGGCCGGTCCGTTCCATTGCACGCCGCCTAACGTACCCGGACAGACGTGCACACCCTCGGGCGTGACCCTCGCGTCGTTGTTGCTGATGGTGGTCACCGCCGCCTTGTACAGCAACTTGTGGCTTTTGCGATCGACGACGTGGAGATAGCCATCCTTCGAACCCGCTGCCACGACCTCGCGACCATCTGCCATCGTAAACAACATCGGCGCCGCGCCGATATCGCGGTCCTTGTCGTCATTGATGGTGGCCTGGTACCACCATTTGAGCTTGCCGCTGCGCGCATCCAGCACCACGATCGAATCGGTGAACAGATTGCTGCCATGACCCCGATCCGATTGGTCGAAGTCGGCCGCCGCGTTTGCCACGGGAATAAAGAGCTCGCCGGTGGTCTCATCCAGCGTGACTGTGGACCAGGTGCCGCCGCCACCGGTCTTCCACGAATCGCCCTTCCAGGTTTCGACGCCGAACTCCTTGCCTTGCGGCACCAGGTTGAAGGTCCACAAGCGCTTGCCGGTCTTCGCGTCGAAAGCCATGATGCGACCCTTGATGCCCCATTCGGCACCAGCCACGCCGAGGAATACCATGCCGTGCCAGACCACGGGCGCAGCGGCAAACCACTCAACGGCGGGATCCCCGGCGACCACGCGCCAGAGCTCGCGCCCGGTCTTCGCATCCAGCGCCAGCACCCGGTCATCGCCGGTGCCGCGGAACAGGCGGCCGTCGGCATAGGCGACGCCGCGATTGTTGAACCAGTGTTCCGGCTTGTCCGGGGTGTAGATGTTTTTCCAGACCACGTCGCAGGTCACCGGATTGATTGCCTCGGTGATCAGGTCGGTCGTCACATACATAACGCCATTCACCACTACGGGGCCGGAGTGGAAGGACACGCCCTTGTCCACCCGCACGCGGCAAACTTCGCGCAGCGCGCCGACGTTGTCGGTGTTGATCTGGTCGAGCGAGGAGTAGCGCTGGCCGTTGTATTCCTTGTTGTACATGGGCCATTGGGCATCGGGCGTGGCCTTTGCCGCCGCAGCGGTCGGGGCCGCATCATCGCCGGGTCCGCCGAGCGCAAACGCTGCGCCACTGCCGGCAAACAGGATGGCGAACAACGCGTTGGTCAACACGCGACCAATCGATAATTTCATTGTATTCCTCCGAGGTTTTTTATTTTTTGCGATTCCATCGGCGGAATCTGCATGCATGCGAGCTTCACCAAAGCCTACCACACGGCCGCAGCAAAAAAAATGCCCTCCTCTCGCGCGGATGGCATTGGTTCCAGGCTCCGCGCCGGTTCGGCGCAGCGCGATCAGAGGTACTTCTTGAAGTCCGGTTTGCGCTTTTCGTTGAACGCGCGCACGCCTTCCTTCGACTCTTCGCTCTGGTAGTAGCCCTTCACCGCGGCCACGCCCATGAAGCTGATGCCGCGAATATTTTCGCTGTCGGCATTGAACGAACGCTTGGCGATGGCCAGCGCCGTCGGGCTCATGGCGTTGATTTCGGCGGCCCAGGTTTCGCACTCGGCATCGAGCTGATCATGCGGCACGACCTTGTTGACGAGGCCCCATTCGTAAGCCTGCTGTGCCGGAATACGACGGCACAGGAACCACACCTCGCGTGCGCGCTTCTCGCCGATGATGCGGGCCAGATAAGCCGTGCCGAAGCCGGGGTCGACCGAGCCGACCTTGGGACCGACCTGACCCAACTGGGCTTTCTCGGAAGCGATGGTCAGATCGCAGATGGTGGCGAACACGTTGCCGCCCCCAATGGCAAAACCCTGCACGCGGGCGATGACCACCTTGCGGCAATCGCGAATCGCGCTTTGCAGTTCTTCGATGGGCAGGCCAACCATGCCGCGCGGACCGTAGAGGCCGTCTTCGGACAGGTGCACCTTCTGGTCGCCGCCAGTACAGAACGCCTTGTCGCCGGCACCGGTAAAGATCACGGTATTGACCGAGCGCTCTTCGTCGGCGCGACGGAAGGCCAGGATCAGTTCTTCAACGGTCTGGCTGCGGAAAGCATTGAACACTTCGGGACGGTTGATGGTGATACGAACCGCGTTCTCACCGACTTCGTAAGTAATATCTTTATAAATTTCGGACATCATTGCCTCGTTTCTATGGGTTGATATTCAATTAACCGTGCATCGTCAGGCCGCCCGAGACACTGATGGTCTGGCCGGTGATGAAGGCAGCATCCTCGCTGGCAAAGAATGCCACCAGACCCGGGTAGTCGGTCGGCTCGCCGATACGACCGAGGGGCATGCCGCGTACCATGGCATCGCGTACCTTCTGGCCCTTTTCGTCGGCACCAACGAAGGCATCCATCGCCGGCGTGTTGGTGGGTCCCGGGCAGATGGTGTTCGCAGTTATCTGGTAGCGGGCAACTTCACGCGCCAAGGCCTTGGCAAAGGCGATGGTGGCGCCCTTGCAGCCCGAATAGACGACTTCGCCGGTAGAGCCGACCCGGCCCGCGTCGGAGCCGATGAAAATGATGCGGCCGCCGCCACGCTGGGACATGCCATTGGCGACCACATGGGTAATGTTGAGCGGGCCAAAGTAATTGATGTTGATAATCTTCTGCCAGAAGTCCGGCGTGGTCTTGAGGAAGGTGGTCGGCGTGTCCCAGCCGGCATTGTTGACCAGCGCCCAGGTTGGTCCGAGGCGGGATTCGATGGCGGCAACCGCAGTCTTGGCAGCTTCGGGGTTGGTGATGTCGCAAGCTTCGGCGTCAGCCTTGCCACCTGCCGCGCGAATTTCGGCAGCGGCCTTGGCAGCCGCTTCGGCATTGATGTCCAGCACGCCGACCGCCATGCCTTCCTCAGCGAGGCGCTTGGCGATGGCCAGGCCGATGCCGCTGGCGGCGCCGGTCACGAGAGCTACTTTGTCTTTCAATCCACGCACGGTGATTCTCCTAAACAGATAGTGTGAAAAATTTGAATTCGATTTTGGCTGCGATCAGACGCTGCGCTGCGCCTTGGAGGTGGCGGTAGCGGCTTTGGCAGATTCCTTGGCCTTGGCCCAGTCTGCGTCGGTCATCTTGCTGAGACCGGCAAACGTCGACGGCGCGGCAAGGTGATGGCCGCCGTCAATGACGATCGCATCCCCGGTCAGATAGTCGCAGCCGTCGGACATCAGGAAAAGCATCAGGTTACCCAGTTCTTCCATCTTGCCGTAGCGGCCCATCGGTACTTGATCTGCCTGGGTGGCACCGACCGAACTGTCGCTGGTCGGGTTCAGCATCTGCCACGCATACTCGGTCGGGAATGGCCCGGGCGCCACGGCGTTAATGCGGATGCCATACTGCGCCCACTCCACCGCCAGCGACATGGTCATCGCATGCACGGCGGCTTTCGCCATGGCTGAAGCCGTGACATAAGGTGAACCGGTGAAAATCCAGGTGACCAGCGTAGACACAATCGAGCCTTTGAGCCCCTGCGCGATCCAGCGCCTGCCGCACGCCGTGGAGGTAAAGAAAGCGCCATCCATCACAGTCGAGCGGATCGCCTCATAGCCGCGCGCGCTGATATCCTTGGTCGGCGCGATGAAGTTCGCCGCCGCGTTGTTGATGAGGCCGGTGAGCGGCCCATACTGCGTCCAGATCGCCTCGACTGCTGCGTCGACACTCTCAGCCTGACGAATGTCCACCGCCTGAAAATTGGCGCGCTGCGCTCCGCAAGCCAGGTTTATCTCGTCGGCGGCTTCTTTCAGAACCGCATCGCGGCGCCCCCACAGATGCACGCTGGCGCCATGCTGCGCAAGGTGCAAGGCAACGGCCTTGCCGAGGCCGGTGCCGCCCCCGGTGATCAGTATCCGCTTTCCTTCCAGTGCGTTTTTATCGAACAGTGTCACTTTGTACCCTCCTCGCTATTTTGATTGCCACCTGCCGAGGACAGTATCCACGACAAACCATTTGCTCTGGTGCGGCACGTCCATGCCGTTATCACCCCGTGCGCTGTCAATGTTTTCCTGAGGACGTCCATACGCATTTGGGCAGCATAAATTCGCCGCTGCTGCCCAAAGGCAATCCCGTATGTTACCGTACCAATTGCTCACGTCCAGAACGCTTGTTTGCAGAATGTTATGGTGAAACGCGGGCGGCAAAGAGTCATTCGGAGCCGCATATAATGCATACTCGGAAGTAGCGGGGCATTGCTGCGCCATTGTTGCATTTGATGAACAACATGAACAATAAATTGCCCCGCATCCGCGGGATGGGGGAGAACTCATGCGTACAGCAGGTCGGGCGCAAAAAGCCAGGGCAGCGCTGGTCCGCACATCAGGTGGACCATTTCTCATTGAAGATATCGAAGTCGCCAGTCCGCGCGATGACGAAGTGCTGGTGCGCATGGTCGGCACCGGTGTCTGCCACACCGACATCGTGTTTCGCGACGGCGCTTTCCCGATGCCGATGCCGGTGGTGCTGGGACATGAAGGCGCGGGCATCGTTGAAGCCGTCGGCGCAAAAGTCAATCGCGTCAAACCCGGCGACCACGTCGTGCTGTCTTTCAATTCCTGTCATACCTGCACCAACTGCCTCAAGTCCGAACCGGCCTACTGTTACAACTTTTATCCTTACAACGTTGCCGGTTCGCGTGCCTCGGACGGCTCCAGTGCCTTGAGCAAGGGCCCGGAAATGCTGCATGGCGAATTTTTCGGCCAGTCTTCGTTTGCCACTTACGCCATGGCGCATGAAGCCAATACGGTGCCCATAGCCCACGACCTGCCTTTGGAAATCATGGGTCCGCTGGGCTGCGGCGTGCAAACCGGCGCCGGTGCGACCATCAACTCGCTGAAGATGAAGCCGGGAGATTCCCTTGCCGTATTTGGCGGCGGCGGCGTCGGCCTAAGCGCGATGCTCGGCGCACTCGCGGTGGGCGCAGGTCCGGTCATCGTGGTCGAACCCAATCGTGCACGCGGAGTGCTCGCCTTGGAGTTGGGCGCCGCCCACGTCGTCAATCCGACGGAAACGCCGGATGTGCTGGCCAGGATCAAGGAGTTGAGCGGTGGCGGCGTCACCTATGCGGTCGACACCACGGGGATACCTGCCGTCATTGGCGTCGCAGTGGAAGTGCTGCTGCACAATGGTATGTTGGGGCTGCTCGGTGTGCCGCCTCCGGAAGCCACGCTTCCCGCCAACTTGCTGAGCATGTTGATGCGCGGCGTTGGCGTGAAATACATCGTCGAGGGCGACAGCGACCCGCAGGAATTCATCCCGCGTCTGGCGGCACTGTACAAGGCCGGAAAATTTCCGTTCGATCGCCTGATCAAAAAATTCCCGTTCGAAAAAATCAACGAAGCGGCGCGCGCTTCGGAAACGGGTGAAGTCATCAAGCCGGTGCTGATATTTTAAATAGTCGAAACCACACGCAGTGTTGAACAGGAGAAACCGGATTGGATCGCAGCATCAGTCTCACTGAATCATACTGGCCTGCCGACACGTCGGAAGATCTGCTCAATCTCAGCCTGGGCGATCTTTTGCGTCAGGTGGCCAGAGAGGTGCCGGATCGGATGGCGCTGGTGGAAGGCATTCCCGACAGGGCCGCAAGACGGCGCTGGACCTACGCGCAGATGCTTGCCACCGCCGAGCAGGTTGCACGCGCTTTGCTCAGCCGTTTCGAACCGGGCGAATGCATTGCCGTCTTCGCCGCGAACTGCCCGGAGTGGGTGCTGCTGCAACACGGGGTGAGTCTTGCCGGGATGGTGCTGGTCCCGGTCAACCCGGCCTACAAGGCAGCCGAAGTCGAGGTGGTGCTGCGCAGTTCACAGACCGTGGCAATCTTCCACGCGGATGTTTATCGCGACAACGACCTGCGCAAGCTCATCGCCGAGGTGCGGCCACGTCTGCCGCTGCTGCGCGAAGTGGTTTCGCTGTCGGACTGGGATACTTTCATAAAATCCGGTGACGCGGCGACTCCCCTGCCCTCCGTCGCGCCGGAACAAATGGTCTTGATTCAATACACCTCGGGCACCACCGGCATTCCGAAAGGCGCCTGCCTGCATCATCGCGGTGTCATCAACACCTCGCGCCAGGTGGCACGCCGCGCCGGGTTTGAGGATGGCGACGTGTGGGTGAATGCCATGCCGATGTTCCATATCGGCGGTTCGGTAGTGACCGAGCTCGGCACCATCACCAGCCGTGGCACCTACGTGATCATGCCCGGCTTCGACCCTGCCCAGATGCTGGAAATCATCGAAAGCGAACGCGGCAACGCGACGCTGATCGTGCCGACGATGATCCTGAACCTGCTGGAGCATCCGGCATTTCCCAACCACGATCTGTCCAGCATCAAGACGATTCTTTCCGGCGCATCGGCAGTCCCGGCGGCACTGGTGCACCGGACCAAGGAAGCACTCGGATGCCAGTTCACTATTCTGTTTGGCCAAACCGAACTCAACGGCGTCGTCTGCCAGACACGCGTCGACGACTCCATCGAAGATCAATCCCAAACCCTGGGACAGCCGTTGCCGCAGGTTGAATTGAAAATCGCCTGTCCGGAAACCGGCGCGGTGCGACCGATCGGTGTCTCGGGTGAAATCTATGCGCGCGGCTACCAACTGATGCTGGGCTACTTCGGCATGGACGAGGCTACACGGGACACCATCGGCGACGACGGCTGGCTGCACACCGGCGATCTGGGCATCATGGACGAACGTGGCTACGTGCGCATCGACGGGCGACTCAAGGACATGATCATCCGCGGCGGGATCAACATCTATCCGCGCGAAATCGAGGATGTGCTGTTCGATCATCCGGAAGTCAATCAGGCCGCCGTCATTGGCGTGCCGGATGAGAAATGGGGCGAGGTCATCGCCGCAATTATCCTTCCCAACACGCCGCAGAAGCCGCCAGCGACCAGCGACCTGTTTGCCTATTGCCGCGGCAAGCTGGCGGCACATAAGGCGCCGACGTTGTGGTATTTCGTCGATGCGTATCCGCTCACGCCGTCGGGGAAAATCCAGAAATTCAAATTACTGGAGTGGGTCGGCAGCGGCGTGATCAAGCCCGTGGTCTGGGAACGGCCAGCAAGCGCCAGTAGGGGTTAGACTTGTCCCAAGCCCTCTGGGGCTAAGCGCCGGCTGCGAGCTCGGACGCACCTATACGAACTGCGTGTGGTCTCGCTCCAAACATCCATGGGGCAAAGTTAAACTCTTACTCCCCAACAAAGATACCGGTGCTCTCGAGATGGTTGCACGAGAGGGAGAAACGGATGTGTTGATGGTGTTTGAGAACCCTGCGAAACGCCGACTTGATGTCCACATCGAGAATAAGCTTGGGCGGGGACACTTCACATCGCGCCAACCTGAAGTCTGCGCATCAGGCCGACCACAATCCACCTTCAAGCGGGATCACGGCACCGGAGACATAGGCGCCGGCGCGCGAACACAGGAAGATCGCCAGGCCGCCGACATCCTGCGGTTCGCCGAGACGCCCGGCGGGAATCATGCCGATGGTGGCTTCTTTCGATCCGGGATTGGCGGCGAACAGGCCGCCGGTCATGTCGGTCGGGAAAAATCCCGGTGCAATCGCACTGACGTTGATGCCGGTAGCGGTCAAATCGGAAGCCAGGGTGCGTGTCAGTTGATGCAGGGCGGCCTTGCTGGCGCCGTAGGCATAAGCGCCGGTACTCTTGGGCCACAGCGCGGCAATCGAACCGATGTTGACGACCCGCGCAGGGTCGCCCTTGCGTGATGCGGCGTTCAATAACGGCAGCAGTTCTTTGACGAGGAAAAACGGTGCGCGAACATTCAGCGCCATCTGCTTGTCCCACTGATCGCTGTCGACCGAGGGAATGTCGCTGGCGCTGAACGCACCGGCGTTGTTGATCAGAATATCAAGCTTCGGTGTCAGTCGCTTCACCTCGGCCACGGCTGCATTTACGCCCGACATCTGCGACAAATCATACTTGAGAAAGGTGAAGGAATCTCCCGGCACGCCATGAACGGCGGCTCCCGCAGGCATCTCCGAGCTCGACACGATGATCACCTTGCATCCGGCGCGCGACAGCGCGGCGGAAATCATCGCTCCCAAACCCTTGGCGCCACCGGTGACCAGTGCGGTCTTGCCCTTCAGGGAAAAATAATCTTCAAGTATGTTGGACATCAGGACGCTCCTTGGTTACTTTTTTGATATTGACTTACGGCATCTCAGTGAAATCTTTTACGACGCCACACGCTTGAGAGCAATAGTCTTCGCGGTATCGGATGGATGTTGATATTGCTGCAACAACGCGGCTTCCGATTTTTTCACCTTCTCCACATTCTCGTGCTTGATATGCCCGAACCCGCGCATATGGGTTGGCAACGCGGCAAGCTCGATGGCGGTGGCATGATTGGTCGTCGACAGCGTCGGCAAGAGGCCCTTGATCATCGTTTCGTACTCGTCGATCAGGCGCCGCTCCATCTGCCGTTCCGCGGTATACCCGAAGATATCGAACGGAGTGCCACGCAGGAACTTGAAGTGCGCCAGCACCGAAAACATGCTGCCCACCCAAGCGCCGAATTCCCGCTTGAGGAGATGCCCGGTACGCGGATCGCGGCGCGAAAACAGTGGCGGCGCCAGGTTGTAGCGCAGCTTGACGTCGCCGGAAAAGGTTGAGCGCAATTCTTCGCGGATTTTCGCGGTGCTGTGCAGACGCGCAACTTCGTACTCGTCCTTGTAAGCCATCAACCGGGCGAAGTCACGGGCGACAGTTTTGGCCAGTTCCTGGCCAGCGGCGGGTACGGCTTTTGATTCGGCCGCAGCGACAGTTTCCACCAGGCGTCGATAACGCGCGGGATAAGCGGCACTCTGGTATTCGGTAAGCAGGCCGACACGATGGGCAACGATGTCATCCAGGTTTTGCAGCGGTTCTTCCACCTTGATGGATTGCACATTTTCAATGGCCGTCGCGATTCCCTGCGGGTCCACGACTTGCAGTCGACCCAGGCGAAATGCCGACTGATTGAAGGCTACGGAAACGGCATTGATTTCGATGGCGTGCTCGATGGCGGCCGGGGAAATGGGCAGCAATCCAAGCTGCGACGCATAACCGAGCATGAACAGGTTTGTGCCGATGGTATCGCCGAGCAACGCCAGGGCCAGACCGGTGGCATCAAGGGTGCGCAGATGGTCTTCGCCCACCGCCTTGCGGAAGCGATGAACCAGCAAGCTGCCATCGACATTGAGATCAGGGTTGCGCTGGAATGCTGGCGTTGGGGTTACCCGGGTATTCACCACCGCGGTGGTGCGCCCTTGGGCCAAGGTCACAAACGGTTCCCTGGACAAGCCTCCAACCGCATCGAAGGCGAGCGCCAGATCGGCCTCGCCATAACCGACGCGCTGGGCGCCAAGCTGGTCGCGGCTCTCGGCAATACGCAGGTGACTGAACACGGCGCCGTTCTTCTGCGACAGCCCGGTCATGTCGAAGACTGAGCAGGCTTTGCCTTCGAGGTGCGAGGCCATGGTGAGCAAGGCGCCGACGGTGACCACGCCGGTACCGCCGATGCCGGAAATCATCAGGTTGTACGAGCCGTGCGTGATCGGGGCGAGCGCCGGTTCCGGCAATATGGCGATCGCTTCGGCGTCCAGACTGGCCTTCTGCGGCTTGCGCAGCTCGCCGCCGAGCACCGTGATGAAGCTCGGGCAGAAGCCCTTGACGCAACTGTAATCCTTGTTGCAACTTGATTGATCGATCTGGCGCTTGCGCCCCAGTTCGGTTTCCTTGGGCCACAGACTGACGCAGTTGGATTGGGTCGAGCAATCGCCGCAACCTTCGCAGACGTCGGCGTTGATGAACATGCGCTTGGCCGGGTCGGGAAATTTGCCACGCTTGCGGCGGCGGCGCTTTTCGGCGGCGCAGGTCTGTTCGTAAATCAGCACCGTGACACCCGGCACTTCGCGCAGCTCACGCTGAATGCGGTCCATCTCATCACGGTGAAATACTTCGACACCCGGTGCCAGATGGCTTTCAGGACCATAGTTCTGCGGGTTGTCGGAAACCACGACGCAGTGCGCAATCTGTTCGCCGAGCACCTGCTGGGTGATCGCGCCGACCGAGATGGGCCCGTCCACCGGCTGCCCGCCGGTCATCGCCACCGCGTCGTTGTAGAGAATCTTGAAGGTAATATTGACCTTCGCCGCCACCGCGCCGCGAATGGCCAGAAAGCCCGAGTGATAGTAAGTGCCGTCGCCCATGTTCTGGAATATGTGAGGCATTTTCGAGAACTTCGACAAGCTGTACCAGTGTCCGCCCTCGCCGCCCATCTGAGTGTTGGCGAGAACATGTTCATCGCTGTACATCGCCATCGAGTGGCAACCAATGCCGCCGCCAACATAGCTGCCGTCGGGCTTCTTCATGCTGGTGTTGTGCGGACAACCGGAGCAGAAATATGGCGAGCGCACCGCCGCATCCGGCGCGATGCCGGCAACCGCCTCGTATTGCGTGCGCAGTTGCGCCGCCCGTGCGTTCACCGCGTCGTTCGAAACACCAAGGAGTTGAAGCCGATGGGCAATGACCAGCGCCAGTTCGATCGGCTTGATCTGTGCTTCGGAGGGCAACAGGAACTCATGATTTTCGTCGAGCTTGCCGACGATGCGCGGCGCAACTTCGCTGCCGTAGAGGATGGCCTTGGCTTGCTGTTCCGAAATCGGTTCCTTTTCTTCGACAAACAACAATTCGGACTGCCCGGCGGAAAATTCACGCAACCCCTTTTCCGCCACCGGATAAACGCAGCCGAGCTTGAACATCGAGATCCCGAGATCCGCCGCCTGCTGGTTGTTCAAGCCCAGCATCCGCAGCGCCTGTAGCGCATCCTGCACGGCCTTGCCGGTCGAGACGATGCCGAGCCGCCGCTGCGGCGCATCGATCAGCACGCGATTAACCGGATTGGCGTCGAGAAATTTCTGCACCAGCGGCCAGCGATAGCGCTTGTAAACAACGTCAGAGCGCTCCCGATTAACGTGGGTCGGCATGTTGTGAATGCCTTCGGGCGGAAGCTCGCCGCGTTCCGGCAGCACCACTGGCCGGTTCAACGCGTCCAGACTCATGGTCATGGTCTGCTCAAGCACTTCGTTGGTCAGCGTGAAACCGACGTACAAGCCGCAGTAGCGCGACAGCGCAAAGCCCAGCAGGCCGAGTTCCAGCACATCCTCGGCGTTGGAAGCGGCGAACACTGGCATGCCGCAATGCATGAGCGCGGTTTCGCTCTGATGCGCCACGGTCGACGACTTGCCGGCGTGGTCGTCGCCGGCCGCGATGAGTACGCCGCCGTTGGGATGCGTGCCGGCGATGTTGCCGTGGCGGAATGAATCGCAGGAGCGATCCACGCCCGGGCCCTTGCCGTACCAGATGCAGAACACGCCGTCGACGGTCGGCTCGGGAATACTGGCCAGGGTTTGCGTGCCCCAGATCGCGGTGGCCGCCAGGTCTTCGTTGAGGCCGGGTTGAAAAACGATGTCATGCGCCTTCAGATATTTGCCGGCGCGCCACAATTCCTGATCGTAACCGCCGATGGGCGAACCACGATAACCGGAGATGTAAGCCGCGGTATTGAGGCCGGCGCGGCGGTCCAGCTCACGTTGCATCATGGGCAGCCGCACCAGAGCCTGGGTGCCGGACATCATCACGGTGCCTTCGGTGGCGGTGTATTTGTCGTCGAGGTTGACGTTGCGCAGAGGTGCGTTCATTTTTTCATTTCCACAAGACGAGTTGCTGATCAATCCGCAGAATGCGGTTCCATGAATATTCCGCCGCCCAGACTCAAGTCGTAGGCTGCTCCTTTGTCCGTCAGATAACCGCGGAACACCTTCAGGAACTCTGTAGCCACAATACGCGTGCTGTCGCGGGTTGTCATCAGGCGTGACCACTCGGCCAGCCCGTCGATGCGCTCGATCAGCGACCAGCCGTACACGAAGCGGGTCAAGCGATCAGCCAGATCAACGCAATACAGGGTGAACAGATCGGCACTGGTCAGCGTGTCGCCCAGCAGAAAGGGGCGAAATGTGAACAAGCGTCGCAGTCCGTTGATCGTCACTTCCAGCGTCTGGCCTATGGCCTGTATGGTTTCCGCCTGATTGGACGTGCCGAGATAGACGCCGGGGTAAAGCCGACGCACCTGCATGTCGAGATACAACTGCACGATGTTCATGACTTGCCGAACGCGGGCCCGTTGCAAGGGATCTGCGGGATAGAGATGCGGCCCGTCTACGCACTCTTCAAGATATTCGAGGATGGGGATGGTTTCGCTCAACGGGCCGGAGGGTGTTTCCAGGAACGGAATTTTTCCAAGTGGGCTCATGCGCAGGAAAGCCTCTTCCTGGCTGGCGCGAACCCGCACGATTTCGAATGGCGCCGCTTTCTCGATCAGGGCGGCGCGGGCGATGTTGAAATAGTTGCTGACCGCATAGCCATGCAATCGAAGCGGAACAATGACGGCAGGCGATAGCCGCTCTGTGGTCATGGGTCACGCCGCCTTTTGTTTGGGTACAGATTGGGTGCTGAAAATCTTGTCGGGGTTAAGGATACCCTTCGGGTCCAACAGACTCTTGATCCCCAGCATGAGATTGATTTCCGTCTCACTGCGGCTGATGCCGAGATAAGGTTTCTTTTCCAGCCCGATCCCATGCTCGGCGGAAACCGAACCGACGAAGGGCGCCAACGGTTCATACACGCAGGCTTCAATTTCCTCACGCTCTTTCGCGGCACCGGCGCCTATCGCGATATGCAGATTGCCGTCACCGACATGGCCAAGGAATGCGATCTGTCCTTGTGGCCAATGCTGGTGCAGGCGCTTCTTGACCTCGGCCATGTAGGCGGACATCTCGCCGACAGGAAGGCTCACGTCAAAAGCGTAGAACGGCTGGAAGTCGCGAACGACATGCTGCAAATCCTCGCGCACCGCCCATATGTCTTCGCGCTGCTTGTCGGAGCGCGCGAGGACCGCGTCGACAAATAATTCCTTCTCACCGGCCTCGGTTAAGGCTATCTCGAACAGTTCGGCATCCCGCGTCTGATCCGAGCCCAGTGCTTCGATGATCGCGTAGTAGGGCTTGTCGGCTGCGAGCGGCGCAGTATGCCGGCCATCCCTGGTATTAACCGAATAAAAACTGTTGTCGATCAGCTCAAACGCGCTCAGCATGCCGCCCATTGCGGCATCCATGTGGCGCAGCAAGCCAACAATCTGATCGAAGCTATCCGCTGCAATCAGGGCGGTGTTATTGCTGCGCGGCAATTCGCGCAGACGCAATACCAGGCGGGTGATCACGCCCAGCGTGCCTTCGCTGCCGATGAACAGTTGCTTGAGGTCGTAGCCGGTGTTGTTCTTGATCATCCGGTTCATGGACGAAACAATTTGTCCATTGGCCAGCACCGCTTCGACGCCGAGAACCTGCTCGCGCATCATGCCGTAGCGAATCACCCGCATGCCGCCGGCGTTGGTCGAAGCGTTGCCTCCAAGATGGCAGGAACCACGACCGCCTAGATCAAGCGGAAAGGACAATCCGTACGGCTCCAGATGTTCCTGGAATGTCTGCAGGATCACGCCGGCCTGAACCACTGCCGTCCGGTTGACGGGGTCGACTTGTTCGATGACGTTCATGCGTTCAAGCGACAGGGCCAGCTCGCCCGCTTTGGTTTGCGTTGCCCGCACCCAGCCGGACAGGCCGCCGTGAACCACGACCGGCTGACCATGCTTGTTGCACAGCGTCAGTATGCGCGAGACTTCCTCGGTCGACTTCGGCCGCACGATGGCATCGGCGCCGATGCTCGTCATAAAGAAGCCGGGATAGCGGCTCGTCACCGCCTCGCCGGTGAGCACATGGGCTTCACCGACGATCTCGAGCAACTGTTGGAGCAAGTCTTGATTCACGCAGTCACCAATTTTTAGTGTGAAGCACCACGGTCACTGGCGCGGGGCGAGGCTCACAGCAGGACGTAGATATCGTCGCCTTCGACCTGCACCGGAAAGGTTGGCAATCGTACTTCGGGGTCTTCCTCGCATACACCCGACGTCAGGTCATAGGTCCAACCGTGCCACGGACAACTGAGCTTGGACCCGTCCAACTCGCCCTTGTGCAGCGGGCCGCCGGCATGGGGACATTTACCCTCGGTGGCGATCACCGCCCCATTGATCATAAACACCGCGATGTTCTGCTTGTCAATCTTCGCCGAGAGCGGCTTTCCCGCCGCCAGGGCTGACACGCTGCCGACCTTATGTTTTTCAGCCATGCGATACCCCCGCTGTAGCAACCGTGGCGCCAGTCTTGCCCGCGTGAGCGACAAACTCCATCGGCAAGGTGGTCGGGCCGCGCGCGAAGTACGAGTCCATCCATTTCGCATCTTCGTTAACGGCACGCAGAACATCGAAACGTTCGAACAGGACTTCAAGCGCGATCTTTGATTCCATCTTAGACAAATACGTGCCAAGACAAAAGTGCGCGCCGTTGCCGAAGGACATGACCTGGCCGCGCGGACGATCGATGTCGAACACCTCGGGCTTGTCCCAGATGCTTTCGTCGCGGTTGGCGGAGCCCAGCAACGGCAATACCAGTGATCCTTCGGGAATCTTCACCCCGTTGAGTTCCGTGTCCTTCATCGTGTGGCGAAACACCATTTGCACCGAAGTGTCGTAACGCAGTACCTCTTCGATGAACGCCGGAATCAGCGCAGGATCGGCCTTCAAGCGCGCCAGCAGTTCAGGCCGGCTGCGCAATATGGTGAACATGATGCCGAGCAGGTTGGTCGTCGTCTCCACGCCGCCGATCAGCAGCAGGATGCCGAGGTTCAACACTTCGACCTTGGTCAGCTTTTCACCTTCGACTTCGTTGTGGATGAAGGCGCTGATCAGGTCGTCCCTGGGTTCGGCCAGGCGCTGTTCGTATAGCGCCTCGAAGTAAGCGCGCAGGTCTTTGGAACTCTTGCCGATCTGGGCCAACCGTTCCGGGCCATAGGCAGCGCGGTTACCGGCCGACAGCACGTCGTCTACCCAGTGCTTGAAACTGGATCTTTTCGCAACGTCGACACCCAGCACATCGGCAACCACCGTGACCGGAAACAACGCGGCGAACTCCCAGGTGAAATCGAAGGTGCCGGAAGTGCCATTTCTGGCAATGACGTCGTCGACCAAGGCGTTGGCGATATCCCGGATCTTGGGCGGGAACTTGGCGATGCTCTTGGGCACGAAGGCGGTATTCGCCAGCTTGCGAATCCGCACGTGACCCGGTGGATCCATGGAGATCATTGGCTGGACTTCAGGCACGGGATCGAACTCGCCGAGCAAGGCCGGCCAGAACTTCGACGAGGAGTAGGTTTGTGCGTCGCGCAGCACTTCGACGATATCGTCGTAGCGAGACACCGCGAAACCCTGCAAGGACTCTATCCATTTGACCGGCGAGCTATTGCGCAATTCCGCATAGTGCGGATACGGATTACTGGTCACCGCAGGATTCAAGGGATCGTAGGCCATATGTTTACCTGGTTACTTGAGGACGCCGAGTTGGCGGAAGACCGGAATCGCATCCCAGATACTGCGTTCAAGGATGATCTTGCCGTTGTTCCAACCCATGACGGTAACGCCGCGGGTCTTGGTGACCTTGCCCTTGGCCGGTACGCCGAGGAAGTCGCCTGCGTGTTTGGTTTCCCAAGTCCATTGGAAGGAACCGAGTTTGTCGTCGCCAACATAATCGAACACGTCGAACTTGTTGTAGCTCTCCGCCGGATTGGCGATGATGAAGCCTTCAAAAAACTTCCGCAGCGCCGGCAGATCATTGTTGATCTGAATGTCGAAATTGACATCCTCGAACTGGAACTTGGGCGAATAGAGTGTCATCAGTTCGTCGGTGTGATTGGCGAAAAGGCCAATCCAGTACTGCGACCATTTGAGATTCATTGATTTCTCCTGTTATCGTTGTGGTTCGGCCTTGGCAGATATGGGATCAGCCGACCGTATTAGACTATTCTATTCCGGTCGCAGCCGCGAAGACGATGGCCGGTGAAGCCACCATTGCGCCAAACGTGCCATTAGCGCGGCATCGCGGGGGCCAGGATGGGTTGTCCCGGCTGGCACAAATTGTCCCGATCGGCCAAAGACTGGCTTTGCAGACCATTTTAGCTACGGAACCGACTTATCATACTCCCGTACAGCATGCAGAGTCAGTAAGGCAATCGCTTCGCCAGAAGGCGCACATCGAGCGCTTATCGCAACATTAGGAGGGACACAATGTTTGATTTGAATGGCAAGGTCGCTATCGTCACAGGTGGCGGTTCCGGAATCGGCACGGCGACAAGCCAGCGCTTGCGCAAAGCCGGCGCACAAGTGTTGATCGGCGACATCACCGATTGCAAGGCAAAGGCCGCCGAGTGGGACTGCCACTATCATCAAACGGATGTCAGCAAACCTGCGGAGGTGGCTGCACTGTGTGACGAAGCAATCAAGCGCTTCGGTCGCCTCGACATCATGGTCAACAACGCCGCCATCTCCAGCGGTCACCCGCTCGCCGAGGCCGATGAAGCGCGCTCATTGAAGTTCTGGCGCGTCAATGTAATGGGTGTCCAGATGGGAATCAAGGAAGCTGCGGCGCGCATGAAGCCGGGCAGCGCCATCGTCAACATTTCATCGATCACCGCGGTGCTTGGCTTTGCCCAGTGGGGCGAATACGGTGCCACAAAAGGTGCAATCATTTCCCTGAGCCAGACTGCGGCAATCGAGTACGCGTCGCTCGGCATCCGGGTGAATTGCATCTGCCCGGGAATTTTCGATACACCGATGGCGATGAGCGAAGCGCCTGACATGGTGCACAAGAACACCAATGTGTTTTCGCTGATCGGCCGCATTGGCCGCCCCGAGGAACTCGCTGCTGCTGTGCATTTCCTGGTGAGTGACGATGCCAGCTATATCACCGGACAAACACTGCTGGTCGACGGCGGTTGGAGTACCGGTACCTCGATCAAGGCCATCGGGCTGGCGTTGAGCAGCTAATCAGGGTTACTGCCAGCCGAAACGCTGGCAGCCCTCGCGCCATTCGCTCGGACGCTTGCCGGTCCATTGCACGAAGGCA
>JANYCD010000040.1 GCA_025360425.1 Sterolibacteriaceae bacterium | reverse complement strand
GCGGCGTTGCGGGCGCGACCGTGGAATACTTGCGGCAGCGGCGTATCACCACTGGACATACTGACGTCGTCAGTACCGGTTCGCAACCCCATCCCCTCGTTCGACATCTGCACGGTCCGCAACACCGGCTGCTTGCGCGCCGTCGGGCCACCCAGCCCGGTCGCCACAACGGTAACCCGCAGCCGGTCTTCCATCGCTTCGTCGAACACCGTGCCGTAGATGATGTGCGCATCATCGGCCGCATAGCTGCGAATGGTATTCATGACTTCTTTCACTTCCCTCATGCTGAGCTGTTTGCTGCCGGAAATATTGACCAGCACACCGCGCGCACCGGACAACTCGACGCCATCCAGCAGTGGACTGGCAACTGCTTGCTCGGCGGCGAGACGAGCGCGGTCAACACCTGCAGCCGTCGCCGACCCCATCATCGCCTTGCCCACTTCTCCCATCACCGTGCGTACATCCTCGAAGTCAACATTGACCAAGCCTTCGATGTTGATGATTTCGGCAATGCCGCCGACGGCATTTTTCAACACGTCGTCAGCCGCCTTGAAGGCTTCGAGCACGCTGATTTCTTCGCCCAGCACCTCGATCAGTTTGTCGTTGAGCACCACGATTAGCGAATCGACGTGTTCGGCAAGTTGTTCCAGACCAAGCTCGGCGAGACGCATTTTCTTGCCCATTTCGAAGTCGAATGGCTTGGTGACCACCGCCACGGTGAGGATTCCCATTTCCCTCGCCACTTCGGCAATCACTGGCGCCGCACCGGTGCCGGTGCCGCCACCCATGCCCGCAGTGATAAAGACCATATGCGCACCGCGCAGTGCGTCGGCGATATTTTCCCGTTCCGGCTCGGCATATTCGCGCGCCTTTTCCGGCTTGCCACCAGCGCCGAGGCCGGGCCCGATCTGCAATTTGATGTCCGCGCTGCTCGACTTGAGCGCCTGTGCGTCGGTATTGACGCAGATGAATTCGACCCCTTGCACGTTCTCACGAATCATGTGCTCGATGGCATTGCCGCCGGCACCGCCGACGCCGATAACCTTGATCACCGTTGAGCAAGAGTCCTTCTCGATAATTTCAAACATATTCGTCTCCTTCGATAACTGCAACCATAAAGCCGATCAGATGCCGGAAACCCAGAAGACACACGCAGAAAAACCGCCTATCTCTTTGAAATCCGCCAGTCCGGCAACACGTCAATTCACACATCAAAAATTCTTTTCAAACCAGGCGCGCATGCGGCCCAGCACTTGTCGAAACGATTTCGGGTCGCGCATTTTCAGACCGCGCTGGCGTTGCGCCTGGCCTTCCAGCAGCAGTCCCATGGCCGTCGAGTAGCGCGGATTGCGCACCATGTCCTTGAGATTGCCGTTGTAATGCGGCACGCCGATCTTCACGGTGTTGTGGAAAATTTCTTCGCCGAGTTCGATCATGCCCGGCATCTGCGCCGAGCCGCCGGTCAACACAACACCGGCACGCAGGAGTCGCTCATAGCCGCTTTGCACCAGCTCTTCCTGCACCTTCTGCAAGATTTCTTCCACCCGCGGCTGGATGAACCCGGCCAGGGTCTGACGTGACAGCGCCGTCGATGGTCGATCGCCGACGCCGGGCACTTCGATCATCTCGTCCGCATCGGCCAACTGTTGCAGAGCGACGCCATAGGCGATCTTGATTTCCTCGGCGTCCCGGGTCGACGTCCGTAGTGCATGGCCAATGTCGCTGGTGATCTGGTCACCGGCGATGGGAATCACCGCCGTGTGGCGAATCGCACCTTGGGCAAAAATGGCGACATCGGTGGTACCGCCACCGATGTCGACCAGGCACACCCCGACATCCTTCTCGTCTTCGGTCAGTACCGCATAGCCCGAGGCGAGCGGTTGCAGCACCAGGTCGTCGACCTCCAGGCCGCAGCGATGCACGCACTTGACGATGTTCTGTACCGCAGTCACCGCGCCGGTAACCAGATGCACCTTCACTTCGAGGCGGCGCGCGTCCATGCCGATCGGCTCCTTGACGCCGTCCTGGCCATCGACGATGAATTCCTGCACCAGCGTGTGCAGAATCTGGTCGTCCGCCGAAATCGGCGTCGCATTGGCGGCTTCAATCGCCCGCTCGACGTCATAGCGCGAGACCTCCTTGTCCTTCACCACCGTCATGCCGTTCGAGTCCTTGCTCTTGACGTGGCTGCCGGCAATACCGGTATAGACGTCGGTCACCTTGCAACCGGTCATCAACTCGACCTCCTGAATGGCGCGCGAGATCGAACTTACAGTCGCCTCGATGTTGACCACCATGCCTTTCTTTAGGCCGTTCGAATCCTGGCTGCCAATGCCGAGCACCGACAGGCGCCCTTCGGCGTCCAGCTCCGCGACCAGCGTTACGATCTTGGAGGTGCCGATGTCGAGGCCGACGATCAGATCTTTGGTTTCCTTGCTCATCCCTTGTTTACCATCAGGATTTCTTCCCGGTTTGGGTCGCACGGACGGCGAACCCGTTTGGATAGCGCATATCGATTGATATGAGATGTGTTCCGACTTTTTGCTGAACTTCCTGATAGCTGGCGATGAAGCGCGTCATGCGATCTGCGATCGGGTACTGCGGTTCTTCCCGCCCCAGTTCCAGCACCAACCCATCATCAAGTTTGAGTTGCCATGCCTGGCGCGGCGACAACGCGACGCTGTGCAGGCTGCGGCCCAACGGTGCCAGTGCCTGGTTGAATTCGCGGTAGCGGCTCAATACATCAGGCGCGGCGCCCTCCGGGCCGGCAAGCGATGGCAGCTTGCCCTCCGCCGCAGCGGCGAATACTTCACCCTTGTCGTTCACCAGACGCGACTCGCCGTCCAGTTGCTGCCAGCGGCCGGCAGCCACATGCTCCTCAATCGTCAACTCCAGCGTATCCGGCCAGCGCCGGCGCACATCGGCATGGCGCACCCAAGGTAATTTTTCAAACGCGGCGCGCACCGTATCGAGATTGACGGTGAAAAAATTTCCGCTTACCGCATCCCGCACGGCGTAGTCGATCTGCATCGGCGTTACCTGCTGCAAGCGACTCTGCACCACGACCTGGCGCAACGAAAAACCGGGCAGACGCTGGGCAACAATCGCCGCCGACCATACAAGCGCCGCACAGCTCAAAAGCATCAACACATCGGACACGAGATTCATCAGCGGCGGTTTGTCCCAGAAGCTATCGCTCGGTGCTGGAGATGGCTTGGTCTTTTTAGCCACAGCAGGCCCCCTCAAGCACGCCGGTCACGAACTGCTCGAAACTCATGCCCGCAGCGCGCGCTGCCATCGGCACCAAAGAATGGTCCGTCATGCCCGGCGAGGTATTGATTTCCAGCACATAGGGTTTGCCCGCAGCGTCGAGCATCAGGTCTACACGCCCCCAACCACGGCCACCAAGTACGGCAAATGCGCGCTGTGCCAGTAGCTGAAGCGCCCGTTCTTCATCACTGGAAAGCCCGCTCGGAATCCTGTACTCGGTATCGTCACGCACGTACTTCGACGCATAGTCGTAAAACTCCGTCGCCGGCACAATGCGTATTACCGGCAAGGCGCGGTCACCGAGAATGCCGACGGTGTACTCCCCTCCGGAGAGAAATCGCTCGGCCAGGACCACGCTATCGAACTTCGCCGCGGCCGCAAAAGCTGCGGGTAAATCGCCACGCTGCTTGACTTTGGAAATGCCGATGCTCGAACCTTCATTCGACGGCTTGACGAACAATGGCAGTCCGAGTTTTTCCTCGACCGCCGCAAAATCACTATCCGCCGCGATGACGACAAATTCTGGCACCGGGATGCCGACGGCCTGCCAAATCAATTTGGAGCGCCATTTATCCATGGCCAGCGCAGAGGCCAGCACACCACTGCCGGTATACGGAATTCCCATCAATTCCAGCGCACCTTGAAGCGTGCCGTCTTCGCCACCACGACCGTGGAGTGCAATGAACACACGGTCAACACTTTGTTCGCGCAAGGCCGACAAATCTTCAACGGATGGATCGAAGGCATGCGCGTCGACACCAGCCCTTTGCAGCGCCGACAGCACCGCCGCACCGCTTTTCAACGACACCTCACGCTCTGCGGATTTGCCACCCATCATGACGGCCACCTTGGCTGACATTACGCTGCCACTCCCATGATCCTGACTTCCCTCACCAATTCCACCCCAAATTTTTCAAGCACCGTGGACTGCACGCGGACGACCAGCATTTCTATCTCAGACGCTGTCGCGCTGCCCCCCGGATTAACGATGAAATTCGCATGCTTTTCAGAAACCCGCGCCGCGCCTTCGTTTGCGCCCTTCAATCCAGCTGCCTCAATCAGGCGCGCGGCATGATCGCCGGGCGGATTGCGAAACACCGATCCGGCATTCGGCAATTGCAAAGGCTGGGTCGCAGCGCGCTTCTCCAGCAGTTCGCGCATCCGCTCGCGCGATGCGTGACCATCACCAGCGGGGAAGCGCAGCCAGGCGGCGGCGAAAATTTCATCGTTCGCCGCCTTCAGTCGGACATGGCGATAACCGATCTCGAAATCTTCTGGCCGACGTTCAATGCGCTCGCCACGCCGGGTCAGCATCAACACGCGTTCGACATGGTTCCAGGTTTCGCTGCCGTGGCAGCCGGCGTTCATTGCCAGGGCGCCGCCGACGCAACCAGGAACCCCGGCCAGAAATTCCGTCCCGACCCGGCCGTGATTGGCCGCAAAGCGCGCCAGCTGTGGGCTGGCGACACCGACTTCGGCGTAGATCAGTGAGTTCGATGATGAGTGAGGAGTGAGGAGTGAGGAGTCGGATTCCAGGCGCAGGTTTTTCAAAGCGCCGTGGGTGAAGATGGCGGTGCCTTCAAAACCGCCGTCGCGCACCAGCAGATTGCTGCCGAGACCCACCATCAGCACAGGCTCATCATGGCGCAATCCGTGCAGAAAAACCGCGAGGTCATCGAGGTCGGCCGGGAAATAGGCATGCGCGGCAATGCCACCGGCACGCCAGGACACATGGCCTGCCATTGGTTCATCATCGCGAAACTCGCCGCGCAACTCCTCACTCCTCACTCCTCACTCCTCACTAGTTTCTGAGCCACCCCGCCGATAGAGCCGGCGCCCATGGTGAGCACCACGTCGCCATCGCGTACCGTCTCGACAATGACCTGTGGAAACAGCGTGACATCAGCGACGAAGGTTGGCTCACGTTTCCCCGCCGTGTGGACGGCTTGCGCCAGCGTGCGGCCATCGGCACCGGCGATGGGTGATTCGCCGGCGGCATAAACCTCGCCCAGCAACACCATGTCGACATCGGCAAGCACCTTCACAAAATCCCAGAAACAATCGCGCGTGCGGCTGTAACGATGCGGTTGGAAGGCGAGGACGATACGGCGGCCCGGAAACGCCCCGCGAGCGGCGGCCAGCGTTGCCGCCATTTCCACCGGATGATGTCCATAGTCGTCGACCAGCGTGAAATGCCCGCCGGCGGCAATCGGAATCTCGCCATAACGCTGGAAGCGGCGGCCAACGCCCTTGAATTCTGTCAGCGACCTGACAATGGCCTCGTCGCTGACGCCAACCTCGCTGGCCACGGCAATGGTGGCCAACGCATTCAGCACGTTATGGACGCCCGGCAGATTCAACACCACCGGGAAACGTGTGACCTTGCCGTTGGTACGCACGCAATCGAAACGCATCCGTCCGTCCTCCGCGATGACATTTTCGGCACGCAGATTCGCCCCCGCGCTGAGACCGTAGGTGACGATCTGCTTGGCAACACGCGGCAGGATGTCGCGCACATTCGGATCATCAATGCACAACACGGCCACGCCATAGAATGGCAGACGATGCAGAAAGTCGACAAAGGCCTGCTTGAGTCGGCCGAAATCGTGACCGTAGGTTTCCATGTGGTCGGCATCAATGTTGGTGACGACCGACACCACCGGTGACAGGAACAGAAACGATGCATCGGACTCGTCGGCTTCGGCGACCAGAAACTCGCCGCCGCCAAGTTGCGCGTTGGCCCCGACAGAATTGAGCCGGCCGCCGATGACAAATGTCGGATCCAATCCACCCGCCGCCAACGCGCTCGCCACCAGGCTGGTGGTGGTGGTCTTGCCATGCGTGCCGGCGATCGCGATGCCCTGTTTGAGCCGCATCAGTTCTCCCAGCATTTGGGCGCGCGGCACCACCGGAATATGCCGTTCACGCGCCGCAATCACTTCCGGATTGTCATCGTGGACAGCGGTGGACACCACGACTGCATCCGCACGCGCCACATTGCCTGCGTCGTGGCCAATGACCACGCGCATCCCTTGCGCGGCCAGCCGGCGCGTCGTCGCGCTTTGCACAAGGTCAGAACCGCTGATCTCGAATCCCTGATTCGACAGCACCTCGGCGATGCCACTCATGCCGGAACCGCCGATGCCGATGAAGTGGATGCGCTTGACTTTATGTTTCATAGTGAAATCACCACAAAGGGCACCAAGGGCACGAAGAAAAACACGCCATAAAACACAAAATCTTTTTGCCCTTGGTGCCCTTTGTGGTTAATGCATTTTTCATTTGGCCACTTCCATACATATCTTCGCCACATCCGCCGCTGCATCCGGCTTGGCCAACCCTCGCGCCTTCTCGGCCATCTGCAATAGCTGCTGACGCGACATGCTGCGGATGAGTGCGAGTTTTTCCGCAGTCAGCTCAGGCTGTGGCAACAGGATGGCGGCGCCGACGTTGGAAAGAAATCGCGCATTGGCGGTCTGATGATCATCCACGGCGGAAGGAAACGGCACCAAAATGCTGGCGACGCCGGCCGCCCCAAGTTCAGAAATCGTCAACGCGCCGGCCCGGCAGATGACCAGATCGGCCCACGCGTAAGCGCCCGCCATGTCTTCGATAAAGGAAACCAGATGCCCGTCGACGCCAGCTTCTGCATAAGCCAGCTTGAGCAACTCCAGATGTTTTTCGCCCGACTGGTGCACCACTTCAGGACGCTCATTTTCGGGGATCAGCGCCAGTGCTTTCGGCATTACCGAGTTGAGCGCCTGGGCGCCGAGACTGCCACCGAGCACCAGCACGTGCAGCGGGCCGCTGCGGCCGGCGAAGCGCTGCGCCGGTGGAGTCAGATTGGCGATCTCGGGCCGCACCGGATTGCCGCACCATTCACCTTTTCTCAGCACCCCGGGGAAACCGGTGAGGATGCGGTTGGCAAGTGTGGCGAGCGTTTTGTTGGCCAGGCCGGCAATTGAATTTTGCTCGTGAACGACCAGCGGACGCCGCGTCAGTGCCGCCATTACGCCGCCCGGGAAACTGACAAAGCCGCCCATGCCCAGCACCACATCGGGCCGGGTCAGGCGCAATTGCTGTAGCGCCTGCCAAAAGCCGCGCAACAGATTGACCGGCAGCAGCAGCTTGCGCAGCAAGCCCTTGCCGCGCAGTGCGGAGAAACGCACCCATGCCATCTCATAACCATGGCCCGGCACCAGCCGCGCCTCCATTCCATCTGGATTTCCCATCCACACCACGCGCCAGCCAAGACGGTGCAGGTGATCCGCCACCGCAAGCCCAGGCATGATGTGTCCGCCTGTGCCGCCGGCCATAACCATTAACGTGCGTTGCATTTTTTCACCACGGAGGGCACAAAGGGAACAAAGGGAAACACAAGAATGTCTTTCTTGGTGCCCTTTGAGCCCTTTGTGGTGAACCTGCTTTTCATATCTTCTGTCCTCGCATGAGTTGCCTGTTCTCGTAATCCACGCGCAATAAAATTGCCAGCGCGGCGCAGTTGGCGAGAACTCCGGAACCGCCGAAGCTCATCAGCGGCAAGGTCAGGCCCTTGGTCGGCAGCAGGCCCATGTTGACGCCCATGTTGATGAAGGACTGCACGCCGAACCAGATGCCCAGTCCTTGCGCGTATAGGCCGCCAAAGATGCGGTCGAGCGACAGCGATTGGCGGCCAATCACAAAACAGCGCTGCACCAGCAGTGCGAACATACCCACGACAGCGAGCACTCCAAAGAAACCGAGTTCTTCGGCAATCACAGCGAGCAGAAAATCGGTATGCGCTTCCGGCAGATAAAACAGTTTTTCCACGCTCGCACCAAGACCAACGCCGAACAATTCGCCGCGACCGAAGGCAATCAGCGCGTGGGAAAGCTGGTAACCCTTGCCGTAGGCGTCCTGCCAGGGGTCCATGAAACCGAACAGGCGTTCGCGACGGTAGGGCGAGATCCAGATCAGGACCACGAAAGCCACCATCAGGAACAGAAAGAGAATGGAGAACAGGCGCACATTGATGCCGCCCAGAAACAGGATGCCCATGGCGATGCTGATGATCACCACGAATGCGCCAAAATCAGGTTCGCGCAACAGCAGTGCGCCGACCAGCACCATCACGATGGCCATGGGCACAAAACCGCGCCGGAACGAATTCATATCGGCCAGTTTGCGCGTGGTGTAGTCGGCGGCGTAGAGCACCGCGGCCAGCTTCATCAATTCCGAAGGCTGGAGATTGACCAGGCCCAGTGGTATCCAGCGCTGTGCGCCATTCACCGCACGCCCCACATGCGGAATCAACACCAGGGCCAACAACACAACCCCGCTAACGAAGAGCCATGGCGCCATCTGCTGCCACAACCGCAAGGGAATCTGAAAAGTGACCAGGCCAGCCACCAGGCCGACAGCAAGAAAGACACCATGCCGCACCAGAAAGTAGGATGACTGAAAGCCGGTGAAGCGGCTGCCTTCCGCCGTGGCGATGGAGGCGGAATAGACCATCACCAGCCCGAATACCAGCAGTCCGATGGCGGACCACAGTAACCACGGATCGACCTCCGAGGGCGACTGTCGCGTCCCACCGAGGCGGTAGGATGAGGTGATTGAATTCATGCTGCCTGCTCCGCAAGAGCGCGTACCGCCGCGACGAATACTTCGGCGCGGTGCTCGTAATTACGGAACATGTCGAAGCTGGCGCAGGCTGGAGAGAGCAGCACGGCATCGCCTTCGTGGGCTTGCTCCGCAGCAATGCCCACGGCTTGTTCGAGCGTTGCCGCTGCCAGCAGCGGCGCAGCGATGCCTTCAACAGCTGCGCGAATTTTCGAACCGTCCCGGCCGATCAGCACCACAGCGCGGGCATGCAGCGCACATGCGGCTTTGAGCGGAGAAAAATCCTGCCCCTTGCCGTCACCTCCGGCGATAAGGACGATTCGGCCTCTTGCCGAATCGTCCTTATCGCCGGAGGCAAAAGATTCACCCACCCTCCCATCCTCCCTCCCCAAGGAAGAGAGGCGACTAGAGTGCTCTCCCCGTTGGGCAGAGAGCATGGGGCCCAGACCCGTCAGTGCGGCGACCGTCGCGCCAACATTGGTGCCCTTGGAATCGTCATACCAGGCGACCCCATCAATCTCGGCGATACGCTCCAAGCGGTGTGGTAGTCCTTTGAAATTGCGCAACGCCGTCAGCAATGACTCGGCTTGCAAGCCGATCGCCTCACACAAGGCGAGCGCCGCCATGACATTCGCCGCATTGTGCAAACCTGCCATCGGCAGCTCGGCTACCGGCAACAACAGGGAACTGCAACGCGCGATCCATGGCGCGCCGGATTGCTCGCGCAGACCGAAATCATCGGCGCCGGTGGGAACATCCAGACCAAAACTCGGCGCCCGACGCCCCGGCAGCGCCATCTCCATGACGCGATGGTCCTGGCGGTTCAATACCTGCACGCCTTCACCATAAAAGATGCGCGCCTTCGCCGCTGCGTAGCCATCAAGGCCGGCATAGCGATCCAGATGATCGTCACTTACATTGAGTGCCGTGGCGGCATCGGCGTTGAGGGTTTCCAGCGTTTCGAGCTGAAAGCTGGAGAGTTCCAGCACCCACACATCCGGCGTACGCTCTTCGTCCTGGCATGCCATCAAGGCATCCAGCGCCGCCGGTGAAATATTGCCGGCAACCTCAACAGTTTTTCCACCGGCGCGGCAAAGATGTCCGGTCAACGCGGTAGTTGTAGTTTTGCCATTGGTGCCGGTAATGGCAATGACTTTGGCGCGATCACGCAAACCAAAGGCGCGCAGCCCCTGCGCAAACAGTTCGATTTCTCCCGTTACTGAAATGCCACGCCGCCACGCTTCTACCACCACAGGCAGACTTGCCGGCAAACCCGGCGATAGCGCCAAAAGGTCAACGTTTTCCAGCAGGCTCATTTGAAACTCGCCGGCGATAAATTCCGCATCGTTGAGTGCAGCCTTGTTCGGCAGATGGGCACGCGTGTCGGCGACACGGACACGAGCACCCTGGCGCAGGCACCAGCGTGCCATCGCCAAGCCCGATTCGCCAAGGCCCAGTACGAGAATGTGTTTGTCTTTCAGATCCAAGACATCACCGCTGAGGACGTGACCAACAGAATTCCCTGTGGGACAGAGGACGCAGAGAAACACAGAGGGCGGCTTGACCTTCCTCCGCGTCCTCTGCGTCCTCTGTGGTGAATGATTTTCATCGTATCTTCAAAGTCGACAATCCGAACAGCACCAACAGGATGGTGATGATCCAGAACCTCACCACCACCTGCGTTTCCTTCCAGCCGCTTTGCTCGAAGTGATGATGCAGCGGTGCCATCAACAAGATCCGCCGCCCGGTGCCGTATTTCTTCCTGGTGTATTTGAACCAGCCGACCTGAAGCATCACCGATACGGTCTCGGCGACAAACACCCCGCCCATGATGAACAGCACGATTTCCTGGCGCGCCACGACCGCCACGGTGCCGAGCGCGGCACCCAGTGCCAGCGCGCCGACGTCGCCCATGAAGACTTCGGCCGGATAAGCGTTGAACCAGAGGAAGCCGAGGCCGGCGCCGGCCATGGCGCCGCAGAACACCAGCAGTTCTCCAGCGCCGGGAATGTAGGGCAGCAGCAGGTATTTGGAGAACACCGCATTGCCCGCGACGTAGGCGAACAGTCCCAGCGCCGCGCCGACCATCACTGTCGGCATGATGGCGAGGCCATCAAGGCCATCGGTCAGGTTGACCGCGTTGCTGGTGCCGACAATGACCAGATAGGTCAGGATGATGAAGCCGAACATGCCGACCGGATAGGAAACGGTCTTGAAGAAAGGCACGATCAGATCGGCCTTGGATGGCAACTCCAAGGTGAATCCGCTGCCCACCCAATGGAAGAACAGCTCGACCACCTTTTCATTGTTGGGCGCCGAGATCGAGAAGGCGATATAGATCGCAGCGACCAACCCAATGGCCGACTGCCAGAAGAACTTGGCTTTGGCCGAAAGACCCTTGGGATCGCGATACACCACCTTGCGCCAGTCATCGACCCAGCCCACCGCGCCGAAACCCAGCGTTACGATCAGCACAATCCAGATGAAACGATTACTGAGATCTGCCCACAGCAAGGTGGCGATGCCCAGTGCGATCAGAATCAGCACACCGCCCATGGTCGGTGTGCCGGTCTTGATAATGTGAGTCTGCGGACCATCACTGCGCACCGTCTGGCCGATTTTTTTCGCAGCAAGCCAGCGGATCACGGCAGGGCCGGAAACGAACGAGATTGTCAGCGCCGTCATCGTCGCCAACACTGCACGCAGGGTAATGTAGGTGAACACATTGAACGCCCGAATGTCCTGGCCCAACCAGCGTGCGAGTTCAAGGAGCACGATGCTCTCCTTGAACAGTGAAGAGTGAGGAGTGAGGAGTGAGGAGGTAAACCCTCGCTTCACCGCCCGTTGCGCCCGAACCAAGCGTGTTCAAGCAACGACTATTCAAATTCCGCATGTTGTTCACTCCTCACTCCTCACTCTTTACGGCGATAGCCTCGACTACACGCTCCATGCGCATGAAGCGCGAGCCCTTGACCAGCACAGTCGTTTCCGGACCGAGTTCGGACTTCAAGCCCTTGATCAAATCTTCGATACGACCGAAGTGCTCGGCGCCGCCGACGAAATTGTGCGCGGCGGCAACGCTCAGGTCACCCAAACAGAACAGCCGTTCGATGCCCATACTCTTGGCGTAGCCGCCCAGCTCGTCATGAAATTGTGCGCCGGCCTCGCCCACTTCACCCATGTCGCCCATCACGAAAATGCGCTTACCGGGCAATCCGGCCAGCACGGCAATGGCAGCGGCCATGGAATCGGGATTGGCGTTGTAGCTGTCGTCGATCACATGCGCGCCGTTGATTGCCGGCTTGTACTGCAACCTGCCCTTGATGCCGGCGTAGGCCGACAGCGCGCTGGTGATCGTGGTCAGTGGAACATCCGTCGCAATGGCAGCCGCGATGGCAGCGAGGGCATTGCGGGCGTTGTGCCGGCCCGGCGCACGGAGTTCGAGTTGGGCGTTGCCCGCTGGTGTCTGAATGTCCATCGCAGACCCCAGCCCTTGCGGGCGGATCACAGCGCTGACATCAGCGTTGTTGTCGATGCCGAAGCTGATGACTTTTCGTGTAGCGTTCATGCCGCGCCACAGCTCGGCGTGCGCGTCATCGGCGTTGATCACTGCTACGCCATTGTCGTCGAGCCCGTCGAAAATTTCTCCCTTGGCCCTGGCAACGCCGGTCACCGATCCCAAGCCCTCCAGATGTGCACGCTGGGCATTATTGATGATGGCAACCGTGGGGCGGGCAAGCTTGGTCAGCCAGGAAATCTCGCCGGCGTGATTCATGCCCATCTCGATCACCGCGGCGCGATGTTGTGGCCGCAGTGTCAGCAAGGTCAGCGGCAGCCCGATGTCGTTGTTGAGATTGCCGCTGGTCGCGAGTACAGCATTGGCACCAAGATGGGCGCGCAGTATCGCGGCGCACATTTCCTTGATGGTGGTCTTGCCGTTGCTTCCGGTAATGCCGATCAGCGGGATCGCAAAACGCCTGCGCCAATTGGCTGCCAGAAGCCCCAGCCCGCGGCGCGTATCGTCGACCACCAGCAGCGGCAATTCTATGCCCACCATCGCTGCCCAGGCGGCATCGACCATCGCTGCTGCTGCACCTAGCGACAATACCTCACGGACAAATTGATGGCCGTCAAAGTGCTCGCCGCGCAATGCGACAAACAGGCCGCCTTTAACCGGCGCACGCGAATCGGAAAATACCGAGTCAAATCTGGCTTCTGGTCCGCGCGCCTGTGCGCCGATGGCGTTCGCCGCTTCGCCGATGCTCATCATGCGCGCTGCTCCAATGCAGCCTGCGCCTGTGCTACGTCCGAAAACAGATGGCGCACACCGGCAATTTCCTGGTACGGCTCATGGCCTTTTCCTGCCAGCAAAATAACGTCACGCGAATCTGCGCTGCCCACTGCGGCTTGAATCGCCTTGGCCCGATCCGGTTCGATCAGCGACGCAGTTTTCATTCCAGCGCGAATCGCGGCGATGATGCTGTCGAGGTTCTCGCCGCGCGGATTGTCGCTGGTCAATATCACGCGGTCGGCCAAACGTTCAGCGGCTGCGCCCATCAGCGGCCGCTTGCCGGCATCGCGATCGCCGCCGCAGCCAAAAACGCAAATCAGTTTTCCGCTGCGCGCGGCAGCAGTTTCTCGCAGTGCATCCAGCGCTTTTTCCAGGGCATCGGGCGTGTGCGCGTAATCCACTACAACCAGCGGCTGGTCATGTCCGCCCACAATCTGCAAACGTCCGGGCGGGGATTGCAAACCGGCAACCGATGCAATTGCGTGCGGCAGTGTCGTACCACCCGCCACTAGCGTGCCAATCACCGCGAGCAGATTCGACGCATTGAAACGACCGATCACGGGTGCTGTCACCGGCAAGCCACGCAATGTAAAGTTGAGGCCGGTACTTGTGATTGACAAATTTTCTGCTGCCAAGACCTCATCGACTTTCGCTACCGCGCCAAGCGTATAACCAATCACTCGCACCCGGCCTTGTAGCCGCTGCGCAAGATCACGACCGAAGTCGTCATCGAGATTGATCACCGCCGCTTCGAGACCCGGCATCTCGAATAAAGCAACCTTGGTCTTCGCATAACTCGCCATATCGCCGTGATAATCGAGATGGTCACGCGTCAGGTTGGTGAACACCGCCGTCGCAAACCGCGCACCGTTGACGCGTCCCTGGTCAAGGCCGATGGAAGAAACCTCCATCGCACAAACGCTGGCTCCCTGCTCCACATAACGCGCAAGCAAGCGATGCACGGTGATCGCATCGGGCGTAGTGTTGGGACTATCCTCAAGCGCTTCGATAAATCCGTTACCGAGCGTACCCATCACGGCACACTTGCGGCCCAGGGCATTCGAGGCTTGCGCGATCCACTGTGACACCGAAGTCTTGCCGTTAGTGCCGGTCACGCCGACCAGCGACAATTTTTTCGAGGGGCGGCCGTACACCAGATGGGCAATTTCACCTGACAGTGTGGCCAGTCCGTCTACAGGTACAGCAGGAACCTCCCACTCAACCTTGCCGGCATCTGCTTGCTCGTAGAGCACTGCCTGCGCACCGTTGGCTACAGCATTTGCAACAAAGCGCCGGCCATCGACTTGCGCGCCGGGAAAGGCAACGAACACATCACCTTTCTGCACATGGCGCGAGTCCGCGCACAAGCTGCGCGCATGGACGCCCTTGCGTTCCAGTTCGGTCAACACGGCCATGGCGCGCCCACTCACATTTCCTCCCTGGCGGCCGGCGCATTGGCAACTTGCAGCGGACGCACGGGCGCGTCCTGGGCAATACCCAGGGTACGCAGCGCGCCGGCCATCACTTGCGCAAAAACTGGGGCAGCCACTTCACCACCGTAATAGACACCGGTCGACGGTTCGTCGATCATCACCGCGATGATCAAGCGAGGATCGGAAGCGGGTGCAAAGCCGACGAAGGAAGCGACATATCTGTTGACGTATCCGCCACCCTCCAGCTTGTGCGCGGTGCCGGTCTTGCCCGCCACCCGATAGCCGGGTACCTGGGCACGCGGCGCAGTGCCGCCGGGGCCAACCACCATTTCAAGCATGGCACGCACTTCGTGTGCGGTCTGGGCAGAGAACACCGGTTTGCCGCTCTGCGGCGGCACATCGACGCGGGTCAGCGATAGCGGAATCAGATCGCCGTCGCGGGCAAACGCCAGATAGGCGTGCGCGAGTTGTATCAGCGTCACCGAAATGCCGTTACCGTAGGCCATGGTCGCCTGATCGATGGCCTGCCAGCGCTTCCACGGACGCAATCGGCCGCCGACTTCGCCGGGAAAACCCAGTTTGAGCGGAGTCCCAAAGTTGAGGTTGTCAAACATTGTCCACATGGCCTCGGGCGGCAGCGACAACGCCATCTTGGCGGCGCCGACGTTGGAGGACTTCTGGATCACCTGGGCAACCGTGATCAACCCGTTTGAATGCGTGTCATGAATCGTGGCGTTGCCGATGGTCATGCGCCCCGGCGCGGTATCGATCAAGGTGTCGTAACGATAGTTGCCTTTCTCTATCGCCAGCGCCGCCGTGAACGGTTTCATGGTGGAACCGGGTTCGAAAGTGTCGGTCAATGCCCGGTTGCGCAATTGCGCGCCAATCAACCCTTCGCGGTTGTTCGGGTTGTAAGTGGGAAGATTGGCCAGCGCCAACACTTCACCTGTTCTTGCATCGAGCACCACGATGCCACCGGCCTTGGCCTTGTTCTGCTCGACTGCCTGCTTGAGGTTTGAGTACGCCAGATATTGAATCTTGTCGTCGACGGCGAGAGTCATGTCCTTGCCCTCTTGCGGCGGCTTGATACTTTCCACATCTTCCACCACATTGCCGCGCCGATCCTTGATCACGCGGCGGCTGCCGGGCTTTCCGGACAGTGATTTGTTGAAGGTCAGTTCCACCCCTTCCTGGCCGGCATCTTCGGCACCGGTGAAACCCAGCAGATGCGCAGTGACTTCGCCACCTGGGTAATAGCGCCGATACTCTTCCTGCTCATGTATGCCGGGCAAATTCAGCGCAGCCACTTTTTCGGCGAGGTCGGGCGATATCTGTCGTTTGACAAAAACAAAATCCCGATCCGAGGCGAGCTTGCGATTCAACTCGCGTCCGTCAAGCTCAAGCAGATGCGCCAGATCGCGCGCCTGTGCCGGCTGCAATTTGGCATCTTCGGGAATCGCCCAGATCGACTTCACCGGTGTCGATACCGCAAGCACTTCGCCATGGCGATCGGAGATGCGGCCACGTGTGGCCGAAACTTCAAGCACCCGCTCGTAGCGCGCCTCGCCTTTTACTTTAAGGAATTCATTGTTGAAGCCCTGCAAATACAGGGACCGTGCCAGCAGGGTTAAAAACCCGGCCAGCAGCACGACCAGTACCATGCGCGCGCGCCACGCCGGAACGGCCTGGGCGAGTACCGGGCTCTTGGAGAACTTCATTGCGCCGCCGCCTCAAGCGAAATTACTTTTGCCGGGAGCGGAATCCGCATCTGAAGTTTTTCACGCGCAATCTTTTCGATGCGTGCATGGTTGGCCCAGGTACTTTGTTCCAGTTGCAACTGACCCCATTCCACATCCAGTTGGCGCGAGCGGGTTTGCTCGTGTTCAAGTTCAACAAAAAAATTGCGTGCACGGTGATTTGCAGCCACCGCACTCAAGGCTGAAGCCACCACGATTGCCAGCAAAATAAGATTCAGGCGCGCCATTAGAATTTCTCGGCCACACGCATCACCGCACTGCGGCAGCGCGGATTGGCCTTGACTTCGGCATCACTTGGAAATACCGGCTTGCCGATCAGACGCAGGCGTGGCGGCGGCAAATCTGCGGTCAGCACCGGCACCCGTTTGGGCGGTTGCGGCGGGCTCTCCTCGCTGCGCAGGAAGCGCTTGACGATGCGGTCTTCGAGCGAGTGAAAACTGATCACCACCAACCGGCCTGCGGATCCTAGTCGTTCCATGGCGCGCGGCAAGACTAGCGAAAGTTCTTCAAGTTCGCGATTGATGAAAATCCGTAGAGCCTGAAAGCTGCGCGTCGCCGGATGCTGGCCCGGCTCACGCGTGCGCACCGTTTTTTCCACGAGCGCGGCAAGTTGTCCCGTGGTTGCAATACCGCACTCGCTCCGAGCAGCAACAACCGCCTTTGCAATCGCATGAGCAAACCGTTCTTCGCCATAGTCACGCAGGACCTCCCCTATTTCCCGTTGTGTTGCCCGTGCCAGCCATTGCGCCGCGGTCTCCCCCGTCGTCGTATCCATGCGCATGTCGAGCGGCGCATCGAAGCGAAAGCTGAATCCCCTGCTGCCTTCATTCAACTGCGGGCTGGAAACCCCCAGATCTAACAACACACCGTCTACAAATTTGATCCCCGCTTCATCCAGCACCCGGCTGAATTCACCGAACCAGGCATGTACCAACGTCAAACGTGAATCGTGAATCTCGCGACCAGAAGCAATGGCATCCAGATCGCGATCCAGCGCCAGCAACCGGCCACCCGGCCCCAGCCGCGCCAAAATTTCCCGGCTGTGGCCACCGCGACCAAAAGTGCCGTCCACATAAATTCCGTCCGGCTTCACTGCCAATGCATCCACTGCTTCCGTCAGCAGCACGCTGACGTGGCTCACAACGAAAAATTCTCCAGGCCAGGCGGCAGCAATTTGTCGCCCAACGCGAAAATCGCTTCCTGTTGGGCCTTCCAGCCACTGTCGCTCCAGATTTCGAAATGGCTGCCCTGCCCCACCAGCCACACTTCCTTTTCCAGCCCAGCGTATTGGCGCAACTCAGGCGCCACCAGCACCCGGCCGGCGCCGTCCATTTCGGTATCCACGGCAAAGCCAACCAGCAAGCGGCGCAGCATCGCCGACTGGGCTTCCAGACTGGGTGCGGCGAGGACCTTGGCGCGAATGGGTTCCCACGCGGGTTGGGGATAGAGCAGAAGACAGCGATGTGGATGCGCGGTGATGACCAACCGGCCTTCGCCCGCCCTCATCAAGATGTCGCGATGCCGCGCCGGAACAGCCATGCGCCCCTTGGCATCAAGATTGAGCTGACCCGCGCCCTGAAACATCCACCTTCCTCCGACAGGGGGCGGAGAACAATTGGAGAACAATTTTCCCCACTTTTCCCCACTTCTTCCCACTTTAGGCGCGTAACCATGCCCAGTCAAGGGGTGTTTGAGATTTTTTTCTTCCGCGACAAGGACTTAGCGGCGCTTCTTGCGGCAAAGCCTTGGATTAAATTCCCTTTTAATTCAATAGGGATACAAATCGAACCGAAAGTAGTTTATCAGGTGTTGCGATCGACATGAGCGGTCGCTAACTTCGCAGCAGGGTCGCGGCGAACCCCACCTGAATTTGTGACATTATTTCACCAATCGCTAGGGAGCAGGATTGGTATAGCGCAGGTGTATCTCTTCCACCTCTTTAAACACTTCTTCCGACAAGCTGACCTCAAGCGCGCCGATGTTCTCCTGCAACTGGGTCACGGATGTCGCGCCGATGATGGTGCTGGTGACAAACCAGCGTGAATAGACGAAAGCCAACGCAAGCTGCGCCGGCGTCATGTTGTTCTTGCGCGCCAAGCCAACATAAGCCGCCAGCGCCGCGGGAACATTGGGTTTGGTGTAACGCTGGTTGAAGCCAGGGAAAAGATTGACACGACCTTGGGCTGCGGGATTGTCAAGATACTTCCCGGTCAGGTTGCCGAAGCCGAGTGGCGAATACGGAATCAGTGCAACATTCTCGCGATAGCCGATTTCGGCGAGGCCGTTCTCCCAACTGCGGTTAAGCAGGTGATAGGAATTCTGCACCGACGCAATGCGCGGCAACCCATGCTCGTCGGCAAGGCGCAAGAACTGCATCACGCCCCACGGCGTTTCGTTCGACAGGCCGACGTAACACAGCTTGCCGGCGCGCACCAGATCGGCCAGCACTTCCAGCGTTTCGCGCAAAGGCGTGAAAGAACGCTCATGCCCCGGATCGAACTGATAGCCGCCAAATATTGGCGTGTTGCGATCCGGCCAGTGCAATTGATAGAGATCAATAACGTCCGTCTGCAATCGTTTGAGCGAGTCGTCGACCGCGGTTGTCAGCCCTTTACGATCAAAAGCCAGTTCGCCGTTGCGAATCCAGTTCATGCGGCCCGGGCCGGTGGCCTTGGTGGCAACGATGAGCTTGTCACGCTGCTGACGCACCAGCCACGTCCCAAGCAAAACCTCGCTTTTGCCAGTGGATTCGGCCGCTGTTGGGACCGGATACATTTCAGCGCTATCGATGAAGTTGATGCCCTGCGCCACCGCATAGTCGAGCTGCTGATGCGCTTCGGCCTCAGTGTTCTGTTTGCCGAACGTCATCGTGCCGAGACAGATTTTCGACACGTTCAGGTCACTGGTGCCAAGCTTGCGGTATTGCATTGCTTCCCCTTTGTGTCGGATCAATTCGCGTATTCTATGCGCCCCACCCTTCACGGCCCTGCGCATGCATACCCCCGGTTTGTTGCTGTACTGCCGTCCCGGCTTTGAAAAAGAGTGCGCCGCCGAAGTGTCCACGGCGATGGCCGACTTCGGCGCGGATGGCTACGCCAAGACAAAACCGGACTCGGGGCTGGTGCTGTTTGTACCGCACGATCCGGAAAAAGCGCGCAATCCTCCCATCGGCTGGCACGACCTGGCTTTTGCACGGCAGATGGTGAGGGACGCTCGCCTGGTCGGTGACATGCCGATCACCGATCGCGCCACGCCACTGACAAAGGCCGCAGCCGAACTGAACCTGCGCTTTTCAGAGGTATGGCTGGAGACCGCCGATACCAACGAAGCCAAAGAACTGTCGTCCTTCTGCCGCAAGTTCGAGCCGCGTCTGCGCGAAACGCTCACCAAGCACGGTATGCTCACCAACGACATGACACAAACGCGCCTGCACGTAATGTTCCACAGCTCGGCGGCGGCCTATGTCGGCTTCTCCGCACCGGCCGACAGCGCGCCCTGGCAGATGGGCATTCCGCGCCTGCGCATGCCGCGCACTGCCGCATCACGCTCGACGCTCAAACTCGCGGAAGCCCTGCTCGTCTTTCTCACCGACGCCGAACGCGCCGAATGGCTGCACCCCGGCATCAGCGCCGTGGATCTCGGTGCCGCGCCCGGCGGCTGGACCTGGCAACTGGTGCGCCACGGCCTGCATGTGTACGCCATTGATAATGGCGACCTCGATCCGGCCCTGCTCGCCAACAACCAGGTGGAACACCTGCGCGCCGACGGCCTGACCTGGCGGCCGAAGCGGCCGGTGGATTGGCTGGTGTGCGACATGGTGGAGAAGCCCTCGCGCATCGCGGCATTGGTGGCGGACTGGCTGGCGAATGGATACTGCCAGCGCGCGATTTTCAATCTCAAGTTGCCGATGAAAAAACGCTGGGAAGAATTACAGCGTTGCCGCATCCTCATCGACGACAAGCTGTGCAAACATCCCTACGAATTGCGCTTCAAGCAGCTTTATCACGACCGCGAAGAAGTCACCGGATTCCTGATGTCGCGTTAGCCGTCTGGCAGGAACGGCGAAGGCGCTGTTCCTGCCAGGCGTATAATGCCGCTTCGCGTCCCACCGGTTGGCGCGCTTTCCGTTATATCCAATTATGTTTCGCCGCCTGAACCGGTACCCCGCGAGGGGCGGGCCGATTCGGGAGCATTCATGAAATTCGAAGACCTCGGGCTGTTGCCCGAACTATTACGCGCCGTGCACGAAGCCGGCTATACCGACCCGACGCCGATCCAGGCCCAGGCCATTCCGATTGTGCTGCAAGGCCTCGACATGATGGGCGGCGCACAAACCGGCACCGGCAAGACCGCCGGCTTCACCCTGCCCATGCTTCAACGTCTCGCCCACCACGCCAGCACCTCGTCGTCGCCGGCGCGGCATCCGGTGCGCGCACTGATTTTGGCGCCGACGCGGGAACTGGCGATCCAGGTCGAAGACAGCGTCAAGACTTACAGCAAGTACGTGCCGCTGCGCTCGGTGTGCATCTACGGCGGCGTCGACATCAAGCCGCAGATCGCCGAACTTAAGGAGGGGCGCGAGATCATCGTCGCCACACCGGGCCGCCTGCTCGACCACGTGCAGCAGAAGAGCGTGAGCTTCAACTCGGTCGAGATCGTCATCCTTGATGAAGCCGACCGCATGCTCGACATGGGCTTCATCCCCGACATCAAACGCATCCTCGCCATGCTGCCCAAGGCACGGCAAAGCCTGCTGTTCTCGGCCACCTTCTCGGAAGAGATCAAGAAGCTGGCCGACGTGATGCTGAAGAATCCACAGTTGATCGAAGTCGCACGCCGCAACATGGTGTCCGAGACCATCACCCACAAGCTGCACATGGTCAGCGCCGACCAGAAGCGCTACTTGTTGTTGCATTTGCTGAAGGAATCCAACCTGAGCCAGGTGCTGGTCTTTGTCGGCACCAAATTCGGCGCCAGCCGGCTCTCGGTCTGGCTTGAGCGTCAGGGCGTGAATGCCACCGCCATCCACGGCGACAAGAGCCAGCAGCAGCGCAGTGAAGCGCTGGAGGCCTTCAAGGCCGGCACGGTGCGCGTGCTGGTCGCTACCGACGTGGCCGCGCGTGGCCTCGATATCGACGACCTGCCGCATGTGGTGAACTACGAACTGCCGCACACCGCCGAGGATTACATTCACCGCATCGGCCGCACCGGCCGCGCTGGCAAAAGCGGCGATGCGACATCGCTAGTGAGCCCCGACGAAAAGATGCGCCTCGCTGATATCGAGAAGCTGATCAAGTTCAAGATCAACCAGGTCGACCTGCCCGGCTTCGAGCCCGGCGCACCGCTGCCGCGCGAAGATCGCGGTGGCGAACCGAAGCGCGGCCGCGAGCGCGAACGCCGCCCCGATTCTCCTCGTGACTCGCATCGTGAAGCGCCCCGTGAGACTCGCCCCGATACACACCGCGACTCACACAATCGTGATGCGCACCGCGAGGCCCGTTCCGATGCTCGCCGCGACCGTCCCACGGCACCGGTGCACATGGCCAACCCGGCCAGCCACCTGCCCACAGCGGACGGCTTCGACTACAGCAAGCCCTACGAAGCCAAACAGGCCGAAGGCACCACTGAAACCAGGAAGCAAGAAACCCCACCGCGCCGCCCGATACGGCCGATCTCGGCGCTCTTGGGCGGGTTCGGGAAAAAATAACGCAGAGGTACTTCAATGTCCGCCACGCTCAACCCACTACTCGACTTCACCAGCCTGCCGCGCTTCGATACCGTCACGCCCGAACATGTCGCGCCCGCCATTCGCGAATTGCTCAGCGAGAATCGCGCACTGATCAAAACGCTGGAGGCATCGACAACACCTGCCACCTGGGCCGACTTCGTGCAACCGATGACCGATGCCGGCGAAAAGCTGTCGCGCGCATGGGGCATCGTCGGCCATCTGCATTCAGTGAATGATGTGCCGGAGTGGCGCGAGGCCTACAACGGTATGCTACCCGAGGTGTCCGGCTTCTTTGCCGAACTGGGGCAGAACCTGGCGTTGTTCGCCAAGTACAAGGCATTGAGTGAAAGCCTGGAATACAAAACACTGACACCGGCCCGGCGTCGCATCATCGACAACGACGTGCGCGATTTTCGTCTGGCCGGCGCGGAGTTGCCGGAAGCTCAGAAGCCGCGCTTCAAGGAAGTCCAGGAAGAACTCTCGGCGCTCGCCGCGAAGTTTTCCGAGAACGTGCTCGACGCCACCAACGCCCACGCCGAATGGATCGAGGACGAAGCACTGCTGGCTGGCATTCCCGCTGATGCGAAAGCAGCCGCGCGTGCGGCAGCCGGGAAAGATGGCAAGGCGGGTTGGAAGTTCACCTTGCACCAGCCCTCCTACGTCCCGGTAGTGCAGTACGCTGACAACCGCGATCTGCGCGCGCGCATGTACCGCGCCTCCGCGACGCGCGCTTCCGAGTTTAGCCAACTGAGCGGCAAACCCGAATTGGACAACACGCCGTTGATCAACAAGATTCTCGCGCTGCATGCCGAAGAAGCGAAACTGCTCGGTTACGCCAACTATGCCGAAATTTCGCTGGTGCCGAAGATGGCCCAGTCACCGGCCCAGGTCGCTGTCTTCCTGCGCGATCTCGCCGCCAAGGCGCGTCCCTTCGCCGAAAAGGATGTAGCAGAGCTTCACGCATTCGCGAAGACCGAACTCAACCTCGATCAACTCGAAGCCTGGGACATGGCCTACGCCTCCGAGAAACTGCGTGAGAAGCGCTATGCCTTCTCCGACGAAGAAGTGAAGCAGTACTTTCCCGAACCCAAGGTGCTCGCCGGATTGTTCCGCGTCATCGAATCCATTTTCTCGGTGAAGCTGGAAGCCGATAGCGCGCCGGTGTGGCACCCGACCGTGCGCTTTTTCCGCATCATCAAGAACGGTGAACTGATCGGCCAGTTCTACCTCGACCTCTACGCCCGCGAAACCAAGCGCGGCGGCGCCTGGATGGACGAAGCCATCACCCGGCGGCGCATCGCTGGCGGTATTCAAACGCCGGTGGCATACCTCAACTGCAACTTCCCCGCACCGATCAATGGCAAGCCGGCAACCTTCAGTCACGACGATGTGATCACGCTGTTCCACGAATGCGGCCACGGCCTGCACCATCTGCTGACCCGCGTCGAGGAACTGCCGGTGTCGGGCATCCACGGCGTCGAATGGGACGCGGTGGAACTGCCCAGCCAGTTCATGGAAAACTTTTGTTGGGAATGGGATGTGCTGCAAGGCATGACCACGCACGCCGAGACAGGTGCAACGCTGCCCCGCGCGCTGTTCGACAAGATGATCGCGGCGAAGAATTTCCAGAGCGGCATGCAGACTTTGCGCCAGATCGAGTTCGGCCTGTTCGACCTGCGGGTCTACAGCGACTTCGTGCCTGGTGGTCCCAAGACCTTCCTGCAGTTGCTGAACGAAGTACGTCGCGAAGTCGCCGTCGTCACGCCACCCGAATGGAACCGTTTTCCGCAAAGCTTCTCGCACATTTTCGGCGGCGGCTATGCAGCCGGCTACTACAGCTACAAGTGGGCCGAGGTGCTGTCGGCCGACGCTTACGAAGCTTTCGAGGAAGCGTCGAAGACAAGCGGCACAACGCTCGATGCAACGACCGGCGAACGCTACCTGCGTGAAATTCTTTCCGTCGGCGGCTCACGTCCGGCGATCGAATCCTTCAAGGCCTTCCGCGGGCGAGAACCGAAGCCGGATGCGCTGCTGCGGCACAACGGGATGGTAGCGGCCTGAGCCAGACAGAGAGTGGCGATGAAAACGAAACGGATTCTTTCCATTGCCCTCCTTCTGCTCGCAACCGCCTGCGGCAGACTCACGCAGGACAACTACGAAAAACTCAAGCCGGGCATGACCTACGACGAGGTGACGCAAATCCTCGGCCGTCCCACAAATTGCAACGACTTGCTGGGCATGAAAAGCTGCACCTGGGGCGACGAGCAACACAGCATCAGCGCCAACTTCATGGGCGGCAAGGCGATTCTGTACGCGAGCCAGAACATACGCTGACACTGGTTACCGGGGCGAGTCCCGGCGCGAACGTCGCAAACCGAAACAGGTTGAAGTTAAAACCGGATTCCCGTTTTCACGGGAATGACGGCCTTCTAAAGTAACCCCTCAATCACCTCTGCAATATCCTCCGGCTTGGTCGTCGGCGCATACCGATCCACCACCTTGCCGTTGCGATCCACCAGGAACTTGGTGAAGTTCCATTTGATGCCCTCGCTGCCCAGCAGACCCTTGGCTGCTTTTTTCAGCACGCGGTAGACGGGATGTGTGTTGGCGCCGTTGACGTCAACCTTGGCAAACATCGGAAACTTGACGTCGTAGTTCAATTGACAGAATTTTTGGATCTCCGTTTCGTTGCCGGGCTCCTGCGCGCCAAACTGGTTGCAGGGAAAGCCGAGCACGGCCAATCCCTTGCCCTTGTATTTCTCGTGCAGCTTTTCCAACCCGGCGTACTGCGGGGTAAATCCGCATTTGCTGGCGGTGTTGACGATCAGCAGCACCTTGCCGGCATAGTCGCGCAGGCTGATGTCCTGACCCTTTATATCGGTGGCCTTGCAGTCGTAGAGTGAGTTTTCCATGATCCATCCACATGTGTGTTGACCGCTGAATCATACGCTTTGATGGCGCAGAATGATTGGCGAGCGTTGACTCAGACGATACAATCTTTCCATGCTTCGCCGCATGATTTCGACTGCAAGCATGCAAGTTGCAACGCATTTTTCAGACGCCTCAATACCAGAGCGCACGATCGATTCCCACGGAGACAATCACCATGCCTTACCAATCCATCTACGCCCCTGCGCTGTTCAAGGGACAAACCATCATCGTCACCGGCGGCGGCAGTGGCATCGGCCGCTGCACCGCGCACGAGCTGGCCGCCCTCGGCGCCACGGTCGCCATCTGGGGCCGCACTGCGGAGAAACTCGACGCGGTACACAAGGAGATTGAAGAGGATGGCGGCAAGGTCAGCACCCATGTCTGCGATATTCGCGACGAGGCGCAAGTAATCGCCTGTGTCGACGCGGTGCTGGCACAGCATGGCCGCATTGACGGACTGGTGAACAACGCCGGCGGGCAATACCGCACGGCACTGGATACGATCTCGACCAAGGGTTTCGAAGCGGTGGTACGCAACAACCTGACTGGTGGCTTTATCGTGATGCGCGAGGTTTACCTGCGCTGGATGAAACAGCACGGCGGTTCCATCGTCAACATCATCGCCGACATCTGGCACGGCTGGCCCGACTACGGCCACTCCGCTGCGGCGCGCGGTGGCATGTTCACGTTGAGCGAGACGGCGGCGTGCGAGTGGGCGGTGTCGGGTGTGAGGGTGAACACGGTGGCGCCGGGCGGTATTGCCTCCAGCGGCTTCGATACCTATACGCCCGAAGCCAAGGCCAAGATTCGCGAGTACCCGCCTACCGTGCCGCTGCAGCGTTATGGCACCGAGGCGGAATTGTCAGCGGCCATCGTGTTTCTGCTGTCGCCGGGGGCGGCTTACATCACCGGCTCATGCATCCGTGTCGATGGCGGCACACCGAACGCACGTGGCACGTGGAAGTTGCAAGCACACAACAACAGCAAACCGTTCGAGGGTTTCCACCGCGCCGAGCGGCCCAGGATGCTCGACGAGAAAGGCTGAGCATCCGGGCGACTGAAAGTTGATTTACTGAGCGGGTACCGGGGCGGCGTTGCCTGCCTTGTCGTGCTCGATGTCGGCGACAAGATCCTGCGTGCGGCGGATGATGTACTGGTGCACCGCCTCGACATCGGCTGCGTTCAAAATGCCGCCAAAGCCCGGCATGCCGCGCTCGACATAGATGCCACCGACGATGCCGTTGAAGATCTTGTGCTTGTCGGGACTCAGGTAGCGCAGATCAGGAATCACACCGCCACCGAGGGCACTCAAGCCGTGGCAGGCACCGCAGTTGCTGTTGAAGACTTGCCGGCCGTGATCGAGCGTGGCCGCATCAGCAGTGAACGGTGGCAAGTCGCCGGACGGCAGCACCGGCACCGGCTTGCGCGGCGGCAGCGTGGCCTTGCCACCCAGCTTGAAGGTGAGGATGCGCGCCTCGCTCTGTACCTTGGCGTTCTGGGCGAGGCCGCCCAGCGTGACCGCGAACGAGCCACCCCAGCCAGCCATGAAGGTCACGTATTGTTTGCCGTCAACTTCGAATGTCACCGGCCCGGCCATCACACCGGTGTTGGCTTCGGATTGCCACACCTGCTCGCCGGTGTCGGCGCGATACGCGACTACCTGTCCTTGGGCGGTGCCCTGAAACACCAGGTTACCAGCGGTGCTAAGCGTGCCGCCATTCCAGATCACAGGATAGGGATGCGACCACACGGCCTTGTTGGTCACCGGATTCCAGGCGATGAGCTCGCCGGTGTATGAACTCGCCGCTGTCTTCACGTCCGCGCTGCTTTCCGGAAACGCGAACGGTTTCATGCCGAGATTCCATTGCCCCTCTTTCCATTTCGCCTTGTTGTCAGGGTCGTAAAACCCTGCGGTGTGTTGCGCCGGCAGATACACCAGGCCGGTGAGCGGGCTGAACGACATCGGCTGCCAATTATGTGCGCCGATGGGGCCGGGGCTGATTAACGCCGGCCCGTTCTTGGGCCAGTCGGCTTCCGGGGTTTCGACCGGGCGGCCGGTCTTCATGTCGACATGCGTTGCCCAAGTACTCGGTACGAATTTTTCCGCACTGAGTAATTCGCCGGTGGCACGGTCGAGCACATAGAAGAACGAATTCTTCGGCGCCTGCATCAGCACCTTGCGCAGCTTGCCGCCGATTTCGAGATCGGCCAGCACGATGGACTGGGTGGCGGTGTAGTCCCAGGTGTCACCGGGTGTGGTCTGGTAATGCCACACGTATTCGCCGCTGTCGGGCCGCAGCGCGATGATGGATGACAGGAACAGGTTGTCGCCGTGGCCTTCGCTGCGGACCTGGCGATTCCACATCGAGCCGTTGCCGGTGCCGACGTAGAGCAGGTCGAGTTCAGGATCGTAGGCCATCGAATCCCACGGCGTGCCGCCACCGCCGCCACCCTCGTTCCACCACCGGTCGCCGAACCAGGTCTTGCGTGCCATCGCCATCGCGGCATTTTCCGGTGGCAGCTTGGGGTCGCCGGGTACCGTGAAAAAGCGCCAGAGAAGTTTGCCCGACTCACTGTCGTAAGCGGACAAATAACCACGCATACCCAATTCGGCGCCACCATTGCCGATGATCACTTTGCCTTTGACGATGCGCGGCGCGCCGGTGATGGTAGTGCTGCGGTGGTGGTCGATGACCGTGTCCACCGACCAGCTCGGCTTGCCGGTGGCCGCATCCAACGCCACCAGGCGGCCGTCGAACACACCGACATACACCCTTCCCTTCCACACCGCGACGCCGCGATTGACCACGTCGCAGCAACCCTTCTTGTCGGTGTCGCGCTTGACCTTGGGATCGTATTTCCACAGCAGCTTGCCGCTGCGCGCATCCAGCGCATAGACCATGCTGAAGGCACCGGTGGTGTACATCACGCCGTCGACAATGATCGGCGTTGCTTCGACGCCGCGGTCGACATCGAGCTTGTAGGCCCAGGCCAGGCCCAAGTCCTTTACGTTGTCGACATTGATTTTATTCAGCGGGCTGAAGCGCTGCTCGTCGTAGGTGCGGCCGGTACTCATCCAGTTACCGGGCTCATGGTTCGCGTTGATGATGCGTTTACCGTCCACCTTTGCTGGCGACGCGACCGCGGCATTCAAGGCGCCCAGTGCAAGTATGAGCAGCCACACACCGAGCTTCGACAGGTCAGGTTTCATCATCGCACTCCCCCTTGGATTGCGGTTCGACCGCCCTGCTCAGTGAAAGTCTGCAACGCAGATTTTCAACAATTGTGACAGCCCCCCGCGATGGGCAAGTTTAACCCGATTGCACACTTTCGATCGCCGTCCGACCTGGTTGAGCGAGATGAGATCTCTTTGAAAATATCCCCTGATGCACTGATCGTTGTATATTTTGCGACCGACCCTGCAGCCACATGAGTAAACCAATATGCGCATCGCCACGTGGAACGTCAATTCACTAAAAGTTCGTCTGCCGCACGTGCTGGAGTGGCTGGCGATCGAAAGACCGGATGTGCTCTGCCTGCAGGAGACCAAGCAGGAGGACAAGGTATTCCCTTACGCTGAGCTGGAGGCAGCCGGTTACCACGCGATTCATAACGGACAGAAAACCTACAACGGCGTGGCCATCCTCAGCTTGGGTGAAATGAGTGACGTGGTGCGCGACATTCCGGATCTGGATGATCCACAGAAGCGCGTCATCGCCGCCACCGTGGATGGCGTGCGCATCATCTGCGCCTACATTCCGAATGGACAATCGATCGACTCGGACAAGTACCAGTACAAGCTGCGCTGGCTTTCCTTCCTGCAACGCTGGCTGAAGGAGGAGTTGGCGCGCTATCCGAAGCTCGCCTTGCTCGGCGACTACAACATCGCACCGGACGATCGCGACGTGCATGATCCGGTGGCATGGAAGGATCAAGTGCTTTGCTCCGAACCTGAACGCGAGGCATTTCTTAACATGGTGGGTCTCGGTCTCGCGGATTCATTCCGTCTGTTTGATCAGGCGGAGCGCAGCTTCAGTTGGTGGGACTACCGGATGATGGGCTTCCGCCGCAACCTTGGACTGCGCATCGATCACATTCTGCTTTCTGCCCCGCTCGCAGAACGTTGCACGATCTGCCGCATCGACAAGACGCCCCGTAAACTCGAACGGCCTTCCGATCACGCGCCGGTGATTGCCGAGTTCTCCTGAGCGTCCACCAGCTTGTTGGCAAT
>JANYCD010000004.1 GCA_025360425.1 Sterolibacteriaceae bacterium | reverse complement strand
CCCAAGATCGGCACCGTCGGCTACTGCATGGGCGGCAGCATGTCGCTGCGCGCCGCCGGCACCTACCCGGATCGTGTTGCAGCGGCAGCTTCCATCCATGGCGCCAGACTCGCCACCGACCAGCCCGACAGCCCGCATCTGCTGGCGGGAAAAATGAAGGCCAAAATCTATGTCGGCGTCGCCGGCATTGACCCATGGCTGTTCGAAGGCGAAACCCAGACCCTGAAGCAAACCTTCGAAGCCAAAGGCGTCAAGTACCAGATGGAAGACTACCCTGGGGCCACCCATGGCTTCGCCATGTGCGGCCTGCCGATCTACGACAAGCCGGCTTCGGAGAAACATTGGGAGCGCATCCTGGCGCTGTACGGCGAGACGCTGCGGTAGACGAAACGAAAATCCTGACGGAGACGCAGATCATGGCGAAGGAAGACAACATGCCGGTGTCGCAACGGCTGGTCGAGATAAAAGTGGGGGCGAGTGCACCGAGCGAGGAGGAACTCAAGGCGCGCTTCGGCCGCGACATCTTTCGCGATTTCGACGTCAACGATCAGGGTTTCAACGACCATATGGTCGAAGCGCTGGACTTGCAGGCCCAGCACTGCCCGGTGGCGCACAGCAAGGTGGGCGAGGGCTACTTCTGGCTCACGCGCAATGACGACGTGCGCCGCGTCGGCCAGGACTGGCGGACGTTCTCCAACGCCAAGGGCTACATGCCCAATCGTCCCGAAGGCATGCCTTACATCTACCCGATCGAAATGGATCCGCCCAAGCAGACCGCGTGGCGCGAGGTGTTGAACCCACTCATGGCGCCGAAGGTGGTGGACAGCTTTGAAGACGCCATCCGCGCGGACGTGAACGCGTTGATCGACCGTTTCATCGACAAGGGCCACTGTGAATTTATCAGTGAGTTCGGCGTGATCCTGCCGGGCTGGGCGTTCTTCAAGAACTCCCTCGGCGTGCCGGTGGAATTGCTGGGCGACCTGGTCCATTCCATCGAGCGCTCCCTGTTTGGTCCGCTGGACGAACGCAGTGCCCAACTGAGCCGGGCCTTCGTCCTGCTCGACCAATACCTGAAACAGCGCGCCAAGGAACCGCCGCGCGGTGACATGGTGGACACCATCCTGGCCGGTGTGACCTACGAGGACGGCACGCCTGCCTCCTGGCAGGACAAGCTCGGCATCGCAGCGGACATGACGCTCGGCGGCATTGGCACCACCACCTATGTGCTGGGATCAGTGCTGCACTATCTGGCCATGCACCCGGCCGATCGCAAGACGCTGACGGACAACCCGGCGATGATGCCGAACGCGGTCGAGGAATTCGTGCGGATGTTCCCGCCGGTCATCGGCTCGGGGCGCAACTGCACCCGCGATGTGGAAGTGGCCGGCACGCAAATGAAGAAGGGCGATTGGGTGTTGCTGGCGTGGGCGGCCAGTTCGCGTGATGCGGGCGTGGTTGACAACCCGCACACGCTCGACATCACGCGGCCCAACGTGATGCACACCACGTTCGGGGTCGGTCCGCACCGCTGCGTCGGCTCCAACATGGCGCGTATCGAGTTGCGTGTGAGCTTTGAAGAATGGCTCAAGCGCATTCCGGAATTTTCTCTCAAGCCAGGTACTGAACCTACCTACGAGACCTCACAACTCCGCTCGATGAGCTCCCTTCATCTCGTGTGGTGATGCTTATTGCGGGCACTTTTCGCTTAAACGCATTACGTTGACCTGGTTTGATCGTCTGCTAGCGACGCAAAGTCGTCTACAGACTTCCCAGAAGCGGCCACTCGGTGATCAGGCGTTTCTACGAAATGGGGTGCCCCACCATTCAATACTTAGTCATCCCTATCATGATCGCCACGTTCTCTTTCGCGGCCATGATCGCGATCATCACCGTCGTGGTGTCGATCACCATCTTCACGATGATCCCGATCTCTTCGGTAGCCATCATCACGGGTTCCGTAAGGCTCAACATAACAACCGCTCAAACCAGCCAGCATGAAGGCTACGACCAACAATAGTTTTTTCATGATCGATCCTTTTGGGTCATATGGTGACACTTCGACTTGTGTCGGAGCATGGTTTGTATTTTTTCATCTATGGCGCTGGCTTTCGGTGCGCTAGCTCACATAGCCACGCGTCCGTTTTTAGATAAGCGACTCTCAATGGCAGCTCTGCTGCCGAAAGCGGACTCAGTGAAATTCGACTTCCCAGAAAGAGATCGTCCAAGGGTTTGCGCTTTCATAAATTTAAGTCTAGGCTTGAAAGCAAATAAAGTTCGCCATGCACGGAGTTTGCCGGGGATCAGGTAGCCATGGTCAAAATGCAAATTCCTGGATGAACTGGTCTCAATACCACGATACACACGGCGTTGAATTTCTCTACTTGTCGAGGTCAATCATGGAAGAGCGCACCGTATTTGAATCCATTGCACGTCAACGGTTGTTGGTGTCCACTTCTGCGGAGGCAACCGTCTGCGACGCGGCGCGCGTGATGACCAAAGCCAACTGCGGCAGCATTCTTGTTGTGGACGCCCACGGAGCGCTGTTGGGCATTCTTACAGAGCGCGATTTGATGACGCGCGTCATTGCCAAGGCTTTGGATCCTGTGCACACCAAAGTCGCCGATGTCATGACGCACCATCCGCTTTGCGTGCCGCCGGAAACGACGGTCTCTGATGCGGTGCTGCTGATGATAGAAAGAGGATTCCGTCATCTGCCCATCGTCTCGACGAAATCAAAAATCATGGGCGTATTCTCGATTCGTGACGCCCTGCCGCGCGAGATCGATACAGCGGAGTCGTTTGCCGAGTTTCACGAGCAGATCAACGACGCACGGGGTTGATTAGGGCAACCCCCTTTTTTACTCTCGGAGTGACAGTGGGACGCGGCACCCTGAAAGATAGCCCAATGGCGAACCTTAAAAACAAAGTTGCCATCTCCGGCTCCGCATCTGGGGGCGACACAGCGCTTGCCGTGCGGCAGCGTTAGTCCTTGATGATGTCCATGACGACCACCGGAATCAAGCGCGCGGTCCTGGCCTGATAGACGGCTTGAATGGGTTGGTCTACGAGGATGACCTTCCACCATGTGTCCCGGTCCGGGCCCTCGATGGTGCGGGCGGTTGCGCGATAGGCGTTTTTGCCGACCTGAATCTCGCATTGCGGTTGGGCGAGGAGGTTCAGATACCACAACGGATGATCCTCGGTTCCGCCGCGTGAACCGACCACCGCGATCTTGCCGTCGAGTTCAAAATATTGCAGGGCGGTCTGCCGGGTCTTCCCCGATTTGCGGCCGATATAGGTCAGCATCAGGGTCTTGACCGGGCCGCCGGGGGCACCGATCACGATCGGATCCCACCAATGGGCGGCTTCCGGATCCGTGCGGTAGAGCTCGAGATGCGCATTCAACGTCTCCATCACCACATCCGGCACGGCCTTCAGCTCGTTCACCTTGGTATCGGTGCCGAGATATTCCTTGAGTTGATCATTGGCCATCTGAGCCCTCCTCTGATGTTGGTAATGAATGTTCTGCTGATCAGACCACGGCGCCTGCCGAATAGCTCTTGCCCTTGTAGGCAACGCCAATATCGCCTGCCACATGGAAGGCGACCAGTTCGCGATGCGAGATACGCCAACCCTCGGGGCACAATTTCAGCTTGTCCGTGTATTCACCCCAAACGGTCATCGTCTTGCCTTCATGGACGCCGCTGCCGGCATGGGTGGCCTGCAGGTAGCATTTGGCGCTGGCCTCATCGCCATTCAGGGTGATCCGGAAATTGGTCACCATGTGTTGGGTCCGGCCAACGGAACCGAGGAAGCTCTCAACCACATCGATGATTGCCTTTCTGCCATGGAAGCTGCCGAGTCCGCGGTACTCGGCAACGCCCTCCGGCGTAAACACGTCGGCCAGCCCTGCCGGCTTTCGCTCGTCAATCACCGTGGCGTAGCGAATCAGGACCTGCCTGATCCTTGCCTCCTGCAGCAAAAAATCATGATCGATTTCGGGCATGTAAATATTCCTCCGGTTGGTGTGAATGGCGGGCGTGATGCGTCCCCGCTAAGTCATGGTTGCCGACAGGTTGACATCCATTTCTTGAGGTACGGTCGCAACGAATGAAGGCCGTGCTGCCAGGGCATCCACATAGCGCGCCACGTTCGGGTAATGTCCGCGCCAGCGCAGGATGTCGATGTCGGGGCAATATCCGGCGGGAACGAGGAACTCGCAAAGCAGGAGCGTGGTAGCGATCGCGATGTCGCCATGATCGATGGGCCGGTCATCGACGATGACGCGATCTTTGACCATGCGCTCCAGCTCAGTCAATACGCCCTTGACCTTGCGCTCCTGCCGGTCGATCCAGGGGGCGCTGGGTTCTGGTCGGTGATTTTCCATGATGATGGATTGAAAAACTTCCATCAGCCGTTCGCCGAGCAACTGGCGCAACTTGGCTTCGAGCAAGGCATCCGTGTCGGTCGGCAGCAGCGCCGGTTTGGGAAAGCGCCGTTCGAGCCATTCGAGGATATAGACCGAGTCGTAAATGCAGTTGCCATCTTCCTCGACCAGAATCGGCAACTGTTCAAGCGGACTATATTCAGGCGTGCAAGTCTGATCGCCCCATGGCACGTCATACTGGACCTTGTATTCGATCCCCTTTTCGATCAGGGCGATGGCGACCTTGCGGCCGAAGGGGCTGGGGCGGGCATTGATCAAGGTAAAGGTCATGGCAAGACTCCTGTTGATTGGACATTGTGGCGTACTCCACCGACGCTATCAGGATTGAACGCAGGTTCAGAGCAACTGCTAAGCGATGTATCCACCATCGGCGACCACCGCCGCACCGGTCATGAAGGATGACTCGTCGCTGGCGAGGAAGAGCGCGATATCTGCGATTTCCGAAGGCAAGCCGAGGCGCCCCATTGGCATCCCCTGCAACGCCATGTCGATATATTCCTTGGGCATCCCCATGCTCAGGCCTGTCTTCACCGTGCCCGGGCAAATTGCGTTGATGCGAATATTTTGTGCCGCATATTCCACGGCGGCGGTTTTGGTCAGCATCAGCACAGCGCCTTTTGCCGCGCAGTAGGCCGGCATCGTCGGAAACGCGACCAGGGCCCCAATGGACACCGTATTCACGATCGCTCCGCCGCCGTTCTTCAGCAGCAGGGGAATGGCGTAGCGCATGCCCAAAAATACGCCGCGACCATTGATCGCCCAAACCCGATCGAACTCTTCCTCGCTGTAGTCGCCGGTCTTGCCCAGTTCTCCGGCCACTGCGGCATTGTTGCAAAGAATGTCCAACCGGCCGAAATGCGAGACCGCAGTATCGAGCATGCGCCGGATGTCTTCGCTTTTTGCGGTGTCCACCTGTAGTGGAAGACACGCATCACCCATGGATTTGGCGACCGCGTTCTGCTGGCCGGAGATATCGGCGGCAATCACCCTGGCGCCTTCGCGACAGAAACGTTCAACCATCGCGGCGCCCATGCCCGAGCCCGCACCCGTAATCACCGCAACCTTGCCTTGCAAACGTCCTGTCATTTTTGCCTCCGTTGTTGTTTGATTGATCCGAAATGCTGGTTATGCGCGCGTGGTGGAAGCATCCCAGGCAAGTGAAAAGGGTTTGACGGCGGCGACGATGCCGCCAGTGTACCCAACCTCGGACTCCGCCGCGATGTTGAAGTCCGGGATGCGGGAGAGCCATTCTTCCAGCATGAGGCGCACCTCGGTGCGCGCCAGAAATGCGCCGGGACAAGTGTGCGGTCCGCTGCCGAAGGTCGAGTGGCGGATCGTGGTACGGTCGAAATCGACCGACATTGAATCCGCGTTTTCCTGTTCGTCCAGCCCGTGCAATATCGTCGGCAGCATGATCATCTCGCCCTGCTTCAGATGGACGCCTTCGAAATTCATGTCATGGGTTATTTCGCGGCCCACCGTGATCAGCGGAAAACGCCGCAACAGCTCATTGATGGCGGACGGAATCCTGTCCGGAGACTTTTCCAGAATGTGCCGGGTTTCCGGGTTGCGCGCGAGAAACACCATGACGAAGCTGAGGAAGTTGATGACCGTATCCAGCCCGCCAACCAGCACCTGGATGCACAAGTTGGCCGCTTCGGCATCCGTCATAAAGCGATCTCCGATCTTGCTCTGGAGCATGCGGCTGATCATGTCCTTGCCCTCCTTGCCGCGCCGCTCTTCGATCACCGGCTCAAGATAGTCGAGGAACAGGCGGGTGACTTCGGCGTAGGTCAGCTTGCCGTCGGGACGGGTGAACTGGTCGACCAGGTATTTCAGCTTTGGCACATCCTCAAGCGGCAGGTTCACCATTTTCATGAAAACGCGGATCGGCAATTGTTCGGCGAATTCGGTCACAAAATTGCACTGGCCCTTGCTGCGAAACGCTTCAATCAGGTCCACCGCGATTTCACGAATCGAGTCTTCGACGGAGCGGATTCTTTTTGGCGACAGATCATCGTTGAGCAGGTTGCGGAAAGGGCGGTGCTCCGGCGGGTCAAGTGAGATCGGGATGACGCGATAAGCGACGCCGGCGGTATCCTTGGGCACGAGGATGGTGTGGCTGGAAAAGTTGGCGTAGTCGGCCAATACCTGGCTGATCAACTTGCCGCGGATTACCAGCCAGTGGCCGCCGTTTTGCGGCGTCCACAACACGTCGGGCAACCCCGAATCCTGCAGCGCTTTCCACGACTCGTGGAAACCGAGGCCGTCATGCATGGGCTGGTACACATCAAAGTCGATGACCCGATCCGGCGCTACGTGGCTGGGATGCTCAATGGCGGTGGCGGTTTGCATGGGGGGCCTCGTGGTTGTACGCTGCAAAGCGTCAAGCGGATGGTGACGGAACGATGACTTTCATTTCCGCAAGTGCTTCGCAAACGCTGATCTGGCAGGACAGACGCGAATTGGGTCGTTGCACGCCGGATTCGGCAAGCAGGTCGTTTTCGTCATTGCCCGGCGCGCCCACCACGGCGAGCCACGCATCGTCGATATATACATGGCAGGTTCCGCAGGAGCGCGATCCGCCACACGCAGCCTCGACGCCTTCGATGCCGTGGCTGACCGCAGCTTCCATCAGCGACAGGCCGCCGCATGCATTCACGCGATGGGTTGCGCTATTCGCCTGGGTGAAATTGATCCAGACCATGTTTAGTTTTTGCTTTCCTTGCCGGGCCACTTGCCGAAGTGCTGGTTGTGCGCGGCCATGGTGGCAAACATTTCCGAACCGAGCGAGCCGCGCACCTCCTGTACCATTTTTTTGAGCGGTCCGCGCAGGATCTGTGTGTTGACCCGGCGCAGGATGCGGTTGCGGGTGGCGAAGCTTTCGCCAAGCTCGCGGGCGCGGGCGTAGATCTTGTCCCTGGGCAGCACCTCGTTGACCATGCCCCAGTCGAGCGCCGTCTGGGCGTCGATCTCCTGGCCGGTCAGCAAGGCATAGTTGGAGCGCTTGTAGCCCATCGCCATGCGGAACGCGACCTGGATGCCGTCGCCCGCGGCCCAGTTGAGATTCATGTGCGGATCGGCGATGGTCGCTTCTTCCGCCATCAACGTGATGTCGCACAGTAACGCGATTTCGGTGTGGATGCCGGAGCCGTTGAGCACGCCGATGGTCGGTACCTCAATGTCGTTGACGATGGATTCGACCATGCGGCAACCGTCGTAGTAGATGTGCTCATAGGACAGCCAGAACAGGCTGTCGGGGTCGTTGCAGATTTCCTCCTGCGCCGGCTGGTTGGTGAAGCCGGTAAGGGCGGCGATGTCGGTATTGAGTGGCAGCGGCGGAATCTTCTGGTGCCTGAAAAAATCATCGCCGGTGCCGCCGAGGATAAAGACTTCGTTTTCCACATCGCGCCCGGCTTCCTTCAGCATCTCGGGAATCGAGCGATGCATCACCAGGGTCCACGGCGCGGTGTCGCCGTTTTCGTGCCACTTCACCAGCAGCACGCCGCTGTCGCTGCGCTCGAAGGTGAAGATGTCGCGATACTTTTCCGCATAGTCGGCCAGCTTGGGCAGCGCCGGCATGCCGGGTAGTGTTTTGACGGGTGGCATTTTGTTCTCCTTCTGATGGTTATCGTCATTCCGGCCGCGCGCAGCGCAAGCCGGAATCCAGCGTCTTTGTTCCCGCTCTCGTGCCCGAAGAGGTATCCGCGGGAATGACCGGTTTGGGATGCGTACCTATCGAATTTCCGAAAGCGGTTATATGAGCGGAGTGATTTTTTCAAATATCAAATTACTCTGCTCCCTTTAGCGCCAAAAAATGCCGGATTGCCCATGCAAAACGTTCAGAAATCGTAACCAACGGTCACAAAGAACTGGTCATCTGCAGGACTTGATGCAGAGCCATCACCCGTCAGAGAGGGAAACGGATCAGGACTGCCTTTATAGAAAGGCTTGTAGACCTTTACCAGATGCGTGTAATTAACGCCGACACTCCAGCCTTTATCGAAAGTCTTGGTTAGACCAACTTTAACATCGGAAAAATTCAACTTGGAAAAGTTCTTGATACGCTGATGGCCGTAATGGAACAATAGACCGTAACCGCTGCCGAACTTGTAGTTGACATTGGCTTCGAGGTAGCCAGACCCCTTGCTATGAAGGTCCGTGCCAGCACAGCCAAGGTCAGGTACCGAGTTACAAAAGACAGTATCGCTGTTGTAACCAAAATAATCCCTTGTATAGGTGTACCAATAATTGATGTTGAGCCACTGCCATGTCATACCAAGGAGCAACTCGCCATAGTCATACTTTGTTTTTCGGGTGAAACCAGTGTATGAGGCGGGCTTCAGTTCGGCCCCTGGATACAGGTAATAGTAGGGCTGGACCAGGTACGAAACATCGGCCACGGACCCACCGTATCCGGCATAGAGATCCACCTCCACATGCCCATCTTGAATGAGTTTCGGGCTTACTGATGACATCCAGGTACCAACGAAAAAGCCGCTCGGTTCAGTATAGGTAAGACTGCCTTGCAATGCAGGCTTGCCCCAGGTTTGCTGGAATCCGCGTGCGACGTATTGGGATACAAATGTCACATTGGCAGCCAAGGTTGCCCCGCCTGGAGGTTCAACTGACGGGGCTGGCTGAAGTTCAGCTTGATCTGCCAGCGCCATGCCGGCGAGTCCAAGAGCGAACATAACGACTGAAAGCCCGCCAATTAACTTCTTGCTTTGTTTCATTCAATTTCCCCAGACTGTGAATTTCAATAGGATTTCGGCAGGCCCAGCACGCGTTCCGCGATGTAGCACAGCATCAGTTCGCGCGTGACCGGGCCCATGCGCGGCAGCAGGCATTCGCGGAAATAGCGTTCGACATGGAATTCCTTGGCATAGCCCATGCCGCCATGCACGCGCACGGCGCGGTCGCAGGCGGTGAAGGCCGCCTCCGCCGCCAGATACTTGGAAGCATTGGCATAGGCGCCGCAGGGCTCACCCGCATCATGCTGACGCGCCGCTTCCCACACCATCAGGTCGGCGGCTTCAAGTTCCATCCAACTTTCGGCCAGCGGATGCTGGATGGATTGGTTCTTGCCGATCGGCCGGCCGAATACTATGCGCTCGCCGGCATAAGCGACGGCTTTGCCCAACGCCCGGCGACCGATGCCAACGGCTTCTGCCGCGACCAGGATGCGTTCCGGATTGATGCTGTCGAGCAATATCTTGAAACCCGCACCCTCCGCACCGACGCGATCGTTTTCCGGCACCGGCAGATCCTCAATGAATACCGAATTCGAATCGACTGCGGCGCGCCCCATCTTTTCGATTTCGGTGACTTGTACATAGTCGCGATTTAGATCGGTGTAGAACAGGGTCATGCCGTCGGTCGGGCGTTTGCACTCCTCGATCGGCGTGGTGCGCGTGATCAGCATGATCTTGTTGGCCGATTGCGCGGTGGTGGTCCACACCTTCTGTCCATTGATGATGTAGCGGTCGCCTTTTTTGACGGCGCGCGTGGTGATGTGTGTCGTGTCGAGCCCGGCGTCGGGTTCCGTCACGCCGAAGCAGGTCTTGTCGGTGCCGGCGATGAGCGGTGGCAGCATGCGTTTCTTCTGCTCCTCGGTGCCGTGCACCACAATCGAATGCGGCGCAAAAACATTGACGTGTATTGACGAGCACGCAGCGAACACTCCGGCCGAGTTTCCCACCGTCTGCATCATCAGCGCGGCCTCGGTGATGCCAAGTCCGGAGCCGCCGTACTGCTCCGGCATGGTGATGCCGAGCCAGCCAGCCTGCGCCATCGCGGTGCGAAACTCATCGGGGAAGCGATGCTCGCGATCGAGGGTCAGCCAATACTTGTCGTCGTAGCGATTGCAGATGTCCTCCACGGCATCCTTGATTTGCTGCAGCTCCGGTGTCATGCGCAATGCCATTTTTTCTTGCCTCCTGCGTAATTGTTTATTCGGTTACCGCCGTCAGCTTGTCGCGCGCCGCCATCGCCGCCGGTACCGCGACGGGCGCTTCGAGCAGGATCTGACCGAAGGTCTTGCCCTGCGGATCAATGCGTAGCGAGGCCAGCCCGCCGCCGCCCAGTGAATTGCGCAGTTCGAAGATGAAGGCATGCGTGCCCGGTACATCATGACGGACGACATTGCCGCGCAGGAAATGCTTGAACCGTTCGGCTACCGCTTCTGCCGAAACGGCGCAGGCGATGTAGGGCAGATATTCCGGCTTGCGCGCCAGCACTGCGATCAGGCCATCGTCACCCTTGTCGCCGCTGCGCGCATGGGCAATCGCCACCAACGGGACGGTGACACTGTCCTTGCCGGGATCAGCAGCTTCGATCTGCGGCAGCGCCGCCGCCTTGGCCGCGGGTGCCGAAGATGGAATCGGTCCGGAAAAAATCTCGCGCTCATCGAGCGCAACCCGCACCGGCACATCGCTCTTGAGAATCAGCACACTGCTCCCGATAATCACCGGCGTGACGGTCGGTCGGCCCGCGTAAAATCCGGTGATGCCCGGCGCCATGCCGATCGAGGCCGGCGCGATTTCCTTGGTGAATAATTCGAGCGCGTTCTTGCTGGCGTGCCTGACCGCGATCTTCACCATCACCTCGCGCGTGGCGTCGGCGCGGGCATGGTCGCCATAGATCGCTTCGGCGCCCAGCACTTCGACGCTGACCTCGCTGAAATCATCCAGACTGCTTTCGCTGAATAAGCGGCGGCACTTCGCCACGATGGCCTGCGCGGTCTTGCGCGCCTTCGCCGCCGCATCAATGCCGCCGATCATGAACACCGCTGTCGAGCGATAGCCGCCAGCACAGGTGACGGTCGTCTTGTAAGCATTGCTCGGTGGCCGGCCGCGCACACCCTGTACCAGCACGCGATCAGCGCCAACCTGCGTCAATGTCACGCTGCGCAGATCGACAATCACGTCGGGTAAGAGATAGCTGGCGGGATCGTCGATCTCATAAAGCAGTTGTTCGCCCACAGTCTGCGGCGACACCACGCCGCCCGTGCCCTCGGGCTTGGTGACCACGAAGGTTCCGTCCGCACTGCAATCGGCGACCGGATAACCGATGTTGTCCCAGCCGGGAATGCTCTCCCAGTCGGTGAAGTTGCCGCCGGTCATCTGCGGCCCGCATTCGATCAAATGGCCGGCCAGGCTACCGGCGGCGAGCAGATCGAAATCATCGGTCTTCCAGCCGAATTCGTGCATCAGCGGGCCCAGCACCAGCGCGCTGTCCACAGAGCGGCCGGTGATCACCACTTCGGCACCGGCGGCCAGTGCGTCGGCAATCGGTGTCGCGCCGAGATACGCGTTCATGCTGAGCAGCTTATCGACGGGCGGCAGTGGCGCATTGGTGCGCCAGTCGCTGATGCCTTTGCCACGAAACTCTTCGGCGCGGGCGACCAGATCGTCGCCTTCCACGATCGCGATGCACAGCGAGATTCCCTTTTCCTCGGCGACCTTGCGCAAGGCGCGGGCGCAGGCGGCGGGGTTCATGCCGCCGGCGTTGGTGATGACTTTGATGCCCTGCGCCTTGATCTCTTGCAGATGCGCGCCAACGGCGCTGATGAAATCCGGCACGTAGCCGGCTTCTTCCGATTTCTGCCGGGTGCGCGCCAGCAGGGCCATGGTGATCTCGGCCAGGTATTCCAGCATCAGGTAGTCGAGTTTGGGCCCGACGATGAGCTGCTTGAGCGCAGCGTTGCTGTCACCCCAGAACGCCGCGCCGCCGCCGATTCGAATGGTTTTTACAGCCATGTTCTTTTTCATTCCTTGCCTGTCACAAAACCGCGCACCGCGTCGACCGCATCCGCCAGATCGGCGACGCATTTAAAACCCCGCCCGCGTATCAAGGCCTGTGCATCCTTGAGGGTCAATTCCCGTTCCGCCGCGCCGGCTGCGATCAGTCCCACCACCAGCGGCTTTGGCGGCGGAGCGGTGTCGATCAAATGCAGAATTCCATCGACGACGCTCTTGAGCGATGTCGCCGACAGCACGAAGAAAATCACGATCGCCTTGACCTTGGGCTGTTTGGCGAGCTCGAACACCACCTGTCCGACGCGGGCGAATGTTTCCTTGCTGCTGCCACCCGAGGCATCGCTGAAGTTCGCCGCCGGCATGCCGGCATCCGCGAGCATGTCGAGCAGGCACATGCCCATGCCAGCTCCGGCGGAGTACACCGCCACCGGGCCGTCGAGTTCGACGAAAGTCAGGCCAGCCTCAGCCGCGGTTTTTTCCAGCGCGGATTCTTCCTGCGCTTGCAGCGAAGCGGAAATAAGTTTTGTCCAATCCAGATGCCGCTTTTCCGCGTTGTCATCGAGAATCAGCTTGGCGTCCACCGCCATGACCCGACCTTTTTTGGTTACGACCAGCGGATTGATTTCGAGCAACACCGCGTCCTCGTCGCGGTATGCCTCGAACAGCGAAACGGCAAAGCGCGCCACCGCGCCGATATTGCCTGACGGCACACCGCATGCTGCCAATGTCGGCGCCAGATGATAGGGCTGCAAATTTTGCAACGGCGAATGGAAATACTGCTGGATAGTATCGCCACGCTCCTCTATGTCCGAGCCGCCCGCGATCGAAAACATCATCACGTATTTGTGCTGCAAGTCGTCGATGCGCCACGCCAGGTAGTACTCGGCGTCGATATCGGCCTGCGCTTCCACCAGCACCACCGGCGTCTGGCCGAGGCGGACCATCGCATCGTGCACCCGAGCGACTGCCGCGGCAGCTTTGTCGCCACTGGTCAGCTCGATCAACCCGGCCTGGGCGCGCTTGCCTGACAGGGTCTGGGCTTTGACCGCCACTGCGGTTGCTGGCGGATCGACCGGTTCGTGGCCAGTGTAGATGCGGCTCGGCTGCGGCGTAGCAATGCCCCGCCGCGCCAGCATTGCCTTGGCTTCGGCTTCGATTACCAGCATGTCGTATTGCCTGTTGTCATTCCGTCTCGTGGCAGATCAGCGATTGGTCCACAGCGGCGAACGCTTTTCGTTGAAGGCGGCGATGCCTTCGGCGAAATCCTGCGTCGCGGCGGCGAGCGGCACCTGGCTTTCGGTGAAGGCAATGGTCTGCTCGATGGTCATATCTTCCACCGCGCGCATCGCGTATTTGCCGCGCCGTATTGCGGTCGGCGATTTGTCGACGATGCGATTGAGCAGCCAGTCGAGCTTGGTGTCGAGCTCGGCCTGCGGCACGACGTAGTTGAGCAGGCCCATTTGCAAGGCCTCTGCCGCGCTGATGGCTTCGCCGGTCATGCACAGCTCGTTCATCTGGCGCGGCGGGATGATGCGTTTGAGCGTGGTCAGGATCATCATCGGGAACAGGCCGACCTTGACCTCGGGCATGCCGAACCTGGCGTTGTCGCTCGCCACCGCCAGGTCGCACAGGCCAAGGACGCCCATGCCACCCGCCATGCAGGCGCCATTGACGCGGGCGATGATCGGGATGTCCACGCCGAATACGACGCGGGTCAGCTTGGCGAACGGCAGGCGCGGATCGGCGCAGTCGAACGAGAACGTGGTGGCGTTGGTCTGCAGGTCGGCGCCGGCGCAGAATGCCTTGTCGCCGACGCCGGTGATGACGATGGCGCGGATGTCGGGATTGTCGCGCGCGGCGATGATGCCCTCGCGCAATCCATCCATGACGTCAGGGTTCAGCGCATTGCGCCGTTCAAGGCGGTTGATGGTCAGCCACTGCACGTTGCCGCGCTTTTCGGACAGGACGAGATCGCTCATTGCTGTTTCCTCTTCAAAGGTCGGACTATCGATAAGCCATTGCGAATTCAACGACCGCCGCGGGCGAATTGCAAATGATCGCCCCGGCCTCTTTCAACACCGCCTGTTTGGCAGCGGCGGTTTCGCGGTCGCTGCCGATCAGCGCGCCGGCATGTCCCATGCGCTTTTCGGCCGGCGCATGGCGCCCCACGATCATCGCCGCCACCGGCTTTTTGCTCGCGCTGATCCGTTCCGCCAGTGCGAATTCCTTGGCGCCGCCGATCTCGCCCAGAAAGATGACGGCCGAGGTGTCGGCATCGGTGTCGAAGCGCGTCAGCCATTCATCCGGATTCGATCCGGCGATCGTGTCGCCGCCGACATGGACCAGCGTGCTTTGCCCGATTCCCGATTGCGATAGCAGGCGTGCGATCACCAGCATCAAGGTGCCGCTGCGACCGATCATGCCGACTTTGCCGGGCTTGGTGAAACTGGGGGTGACGGCGCCCAGCATGGCCTGGCCGGGCGTTGCCATGCCCATCGTGTTGGGACCGACCAGTACCATGCCGCGTTCGCGTGCATGTGCGGCGGCGTACAGCGCATCGTGGGTCGGTACGAATTCGGCGGCGGCAACCGCAAGGCCCAAGCCGGCGTCGGCGCATTCCACTACCGCCGAGCGAACGCCGAGCGCAGGTGCGTAGATGATCGCGGCGTTCGCACCGGTGGCTTGCACCGCCTCCATCACGGTATCGAATATCGGCAGGTCGAGCATGGTTTCGCCACCGCGCCCGAGCACGACGGCGCCGACGACATGGGTACCGGCCGCCTGCATGAAGCGAATCTGGTTGCTGCCATAGTCGCCGGTCGCCGCAACGGCGAGCACCTTCGCAGTCCTGTCCAAAACAACTGCCATCTCTCTCTCCTGCTGCTACGAACAACCCGCGAACTCACGCAACTGCGGGGATCGGCCGAACCGTCAGCGCATTATTTCAACTTGTAGACTCTGCTTGCGGTGCCATTGAACAGGTCTTGCCGTTCGTCTTGCGAATAGTTTTTGGTTGCAATCTTGTAGGCGTTCCACACGGTCGTATAGTGCGCCGTTTGCCGGTCTACCGGAAAGTTGCTGCCAATCATGCAGCGCTTGCTGCCAAAGGCTTCCACCGAAACGTCGATATAGGGTTTCCACGCTGCGGCGAGCTGTTCCGATCCGGCCGGGGATTCCAGAAGATGCATGTCCAGACCAACCATTGGCATGCCCAACCCACCCATTTTCACGATCACGTTCGGACAGAGGGCCAACTCGCGAATGTAGGCACACCATTGGCGGAAGCGCTGTTTCGGCCATGCGGCATATTCCAAGATGCCGACCATGCCGCCGAAGTGGTCGAGGATGATAGGTACATCGGGGAAGCGTCGGGCCAGCAGGATCACGTCGTAGAGTTGCGGATAGTAGAGCCAGGCATCGAAGCTCAAGCCCAGCGCCTGTAGCGCCTGAAAACCCGAACGAAATCTGTCATCGAAATACAGGCCGGGTGGCGGCGTGCGCCACGCCATGTCACCGATCGCCGTCTCCCACGCCGCCGATTGGCGAATGCCGCGAAAGCGTCCTTCGCCGGCTTCGATGAAAGTTTCGAGCATGTCGCGGGCGGATGTTTCACCCACCAGCAGGTTGCCGAAACCGACAATCGCCTTACACAGACCGAGTTGTTGGGCGCGTTGACTGTTGCGCACCTCGTCCACGACGAAGCGGATCTCGGAAACCGGTTGTTTGTAAATCCCGGGGGGAACCACGACGCCTTCGCTGTAGTCGACCTTGGCGTCGTAGGTGGCGCCGCATTCAATGAATACGCTGCCGACGACATTCATCGCGCCGATATCGTCGATCAGATCCGGAATCTGGTAACGGCGGTGATCGTCGTTCCACAAATGGTGATGCGCATCGACGACAGCGAAATCAGGCTCGATCGGTACCTCGCGGCTTTGCCCCAGCCACGCCAGCAAATCGTCACGTGTCCGGTATTGGTTGCCCTCGAAGGCCGGCTTTTGTTTCATCTCCAATCCCCTTTGGAATGCAAAGAGGCTATTTGAATAATTCCCGCTTGGCCATTGGAATTGCGCCGCCGCGGGTTGGATCGGCATAGGTGCCTCCCTGCTTGGCGTAGTCCTGGCCGGCCTTGCGTTCGAGTGCGAGGCCGATGCTTTCGACTCCTTTCACTTGCGCAGGCTTGAGTGCGGGCATGCGTTTTTTGCGCGCCAGCGCGGCTTCGATGTAAGGCGCCAATTCTTCGGCCTTGCGCTTCAGGCGCTTGTCTTCGCCTTGGTGAAGTTCGGGGATGACCTCTTTTGCAAACAACTCAATCGCTTCGCAGATATGTTCATGCCGCGTGTTGCCGGCCTGCTGGATGAAAATCATCTGGTCGACGCCGGCATCGGCAAAGCCTCTCAGATGCTTGCGCACCGCATCCGGCGTGCCGATGCTGTCGGAACCCGGGATGTCGGTGATGGAATCCTTGACCTTGAGGAAGTTTTCCCAGAGATTGGTCACTCCCGGAAAATGCTCGCCATAGACGACGTAGTGCGACAGGCAATAGCCGAAGAACTTGAAACCATCGAGGCCACGGCGGATCGCTTCGTCGTGGCTTTGATGCACCATCATGCCGTTCAGCGTGGCGAAGTTGGCGTTCACGGTATGGCCGAGCGGAACGCATTCCGCGGATTTGATCACCGCGTAATAATCCTCGACCCAGGCCTTGGCCTGATCCGGCTGCACAAAACCGAACACCAGCGCGCCCATACCGTGGCGCGCCGCGCGCAGGATGCTTTCACGCCGCGAACACGCCATCCACATCGGCGGGTTGGGGCCCTGCACCGGCTTGGGAACGATGTTGCGCGTCGGCATCGAAAAATATTTCCCCTCAAAGCCAGGATAGGGCGTCATCGCCATCATGTTGGCGGTCTGCTCCACACCTTCCAGCCACATCGCTGTCTTGACCTCGGGGTTGAGTCCGAAGCCATGCATCTCGATCAGCGAGGCGGATTCGCCAGTGCCCCATTCGAGACGGCCGCGCGACAGGATGTCGAGCGTGGCGAGGCGCTCGGCAACACGCGCCGGATGATTGTAGGCAGGCGCGCCGAGACAAATGCCGTGCCCGATGCGCATGTTCCTGGTGCGCTGGGTCACTGCGGCGAGGAACACTTCCGGCGCGGAGCAATGTGAATACTCTTCAAGGAAATGGTGCTCGACCGCCCACATGCCGTCGAAGCCGAGCTTGTCGGCGAGTTCGAGTTGCGTCAGCGCATCGTGGAACAGCTTTTCTTCGACACCCTCGCCCCAGGGGCGGGGAAGTTGGTGTTCGTAAAACAAACTCGATTTCATTGCCGGTGCTCCTCGTTCAGAACGTTTTTCGCCCGACCATATGGCCTGCTTTTTTTGTTTTTTGCACTATGCGGGAAAAAACACTTACCGGGCCGTAATATCCTCTACATGGTAAGTATTATCACGTATGTGAATTTTTGGCGAAGAGCCAGATGACCGAGATGGCCGTAAAGTCTGCTGTGCGAGCAATCGAAGTGCTGAACCATTTCAACGCTGCGCGCACACCGCAGTCGCTGAAGACGATATGCGAGGCGCTGGGTTATCCGCAATCCAGCACGACGGTGCTGTTGAAAACGCTGACCTCGATGGGTTATCTCAATTACGATCGGGTACGGCGGGTCTATTTCCCGACCATGAAAGTCACATCGCTGGGGGAGTGGATTCCCGCAGCCCTGTTCGGCCGTGGCGAAGTTTTGCAGATCATGCGCGATCTTCAGTATTCCACCAACGAGACGGTTGTTCTGGCGACAACGAACGATATCTATGTCCAGTATGTCGCGGCACTGGAGTCTTCCCATTCCATACGCTTTCATGTGCAGGAGGGCAGCATGCGATTGATGACGGTATCGCCGGTTGGCTGGCTGTTGATGTCGGTACTTAAGGATCCGGCCGTCGATACTCTCATCAGACGGGCGAATATCGCGGCCGGGAAAGCTGCATCCGCCGCTGTGACCGAGATTCACAAGCAGGTGAAATTGGCGCGAACGCGGGGCTACGGTTATGGCGAGCACACGCCGTTCCAGGGTGGCGCGACGCTGTGCGTTTTTCTGCCTACCCTGATCCAGGGCCAGCCCGTTGTTCTGGCCTGCGGTGGCGTGGCGGAGAGAATGCGGGAAAACAAGGATCGCTATTTGAAACAGATGCAAAAAAGTGTTGCGGCATTTTCAAAAATCTAGACGAGCAAGTGGTCTGGATGCCCAACAATAAATTGATGAACGCTAACGCAAGGAGTAAAGATAAATGGCAGCACTCGGTAGACTGAACAACAAGGTCGGACTCATCACCGGAGCAGCACGCGGCATCGGCGCAGGGATCGCGCAGGCGATGGCAGAACAGGGCGCAACCCTCTACCTCTGTGACCTGAATATCGATGGCGCATCGGCTGTTGCCAAAAACATCGGCGCTACCGCAGTGGCGCTCAATGTGACCAGTGAGGCCGATTGGGCTGCGCTGGCGGATCGCATCAAACGCGAGCACGGCCGGCTGGATATTCTGGTTCACAACGCGGGAACAGAGATCGTCAATTCGGTGGAGCAGCAATCGTCAGAAGATGTTCGAAGAGTACTGTCCGTCAATCTCGAAGGACCAATGAGCGGTTGCCGCATCATGCTGCCCCTGCTGAGTGCAGCCGGCAAGCGCGGCGCGTGGGCCTCCGTCATCAACATTTCCTCGGTGGCTGCTTTGGTCGGCCAATCCAATCTGTCCGCCTATAGCGTGTCGAAAGCGGCCATCGCGCACATGTCGAAGGTGCTCGCCGTGGAGTGGGCAAACCAGGGTCACGCCATCCGCGTCAACACCATCTACCCCGGCTGCATCCGGACGCCGATGCTGGAAGACACGGTGGCAGGCTGGGTGCGCGAAGGCGTGTTCGAGGAAGCTTCGGCCTGGGACGTGATGAAGAACCTGTGCCCGATGAAACGCATCGGCGAGGTCAGCGACATCGCCATGGGCGCGGTCTTCCTCGCGTCGGACGAGTCGAAATTCATGACCGGCACATCGCTGACCATCGACGGTGGTTGGATGGCGAGCTAGTTCAGTATTGGGATGGCGGCAGCGTCACGCTCATTCCATCGAACTCGTCGGTGACCGTCACCTGACAGCCGAGACGGCTGTTGGGCTTGAGATCGCCGACGCATTCAAGCAATCCTCTTTCGGATTCGTTCGGTTCGCCAAATTTGGAAAGCCAGCTCTCATGGATGTAGCAATGGCAAGTCGCACAGACGCATGAGCCTCCGCACTCGCCAACAATGCCCCGCACATCGTTGTCGACGGCCGCTCGCATGATGCTCGTGCCGGTATCGACATGAACCTCATGCGTCGTTCCATCATGGCCAATGAATTTGACAAGAGGCATGCTTCAGTCAAACGAACCCGGCGTACGGTATGTCTACGTCAACCGTGTAAAGGGCCGCTTCCGTTTTTGCCTTGCGCTTGGTGTCATCGAAATCCGGGGCGGCGCAGAGCAGAAGCTGCCGACCATTTTTTCCGCCGAGCGAACAGGAATACACACCCATGCCATCGGGCGCCTTGATCTCCGCAACGATCCCCTTGCCTTCGGCGACTCGGCAGACGCGACCGTTCATCGCATCTGCCGCCCAGACGCAACCTTCCGCATCCAGCACACAGCCGTCAGGCGCGAAATCAGTTTGACCCAGGGTATGTACTGAATCCCACGGAGGCGCGGTACCGCCCTGGGCCCAGATCCGTCGATCGTGCAACGAACCGTCAGCCGCGATGGTGAATGCCGTGAATCGTGCGCCAAAGGTTTCCGCGACGATCAGGGTCTTGTTGTCCGGTGTTACCACCAGGCCGTTGGGGAACAACAGCGCATCGCTGGCGACGCAGGCTTTTCCGTCCGGGTCCACCCGAACGACTGCGGTCGGCCTGGGTGGTTCGCCGGTGAACAGATCAAACCCCAGGTTGCTGACATAGGCGCGGCCCAAGCCATCGACCACCATGTCGTTGGCGTAGCTGCCGGTCAGCGCGGTAATGTTGGCATGCTCCTTCAGCGCTCCGTCGGCGATCTGCCGCATGACGCGCCGGTCTTTCATCGACACCACCAGCAGGTCACCATTAGGCAGCCAGCCCAGTCCGGACGGCTGCTCGGGAACGGTCGCCACGATTTCAGACACACCGTCCGTCGAGACCTTCAGTACGTGTGGTCCATAAAGATCCGATACGTACCAGTAGCCGTCGTGCCAGCGCGCGCCCTCGAAATAGTGTCCCCCACCCAGAAGTTTCTTCATGGCTCACTTCTTTTTTCAAAAACTGATTGCCAGCGCAGGCGTGTCTCGGCGTGCCGACCAAGCATTGCGTAATGCTGATCGAGCAAATCACGCCATTTCATCGACTCATCGCTTTCCAGCGACGGCTCGCGAATTCCTGCCTGTAACTTGAGGACAACGCTGGTCACCATTCCGCTCATGGTCCGATGCAGTTCGAGTTGTTCGCGGGTGTTGCCGGGCGGCGAAACAATTTTTCGTCGCAGTTCATCGTCGGTCTCGGTCGCGATCACGTCCTGCGTTTTGATCCGGAGCGCCAGCATCTCTTCACATTCTGCATGCAGCACTGCTGGCAGCCAGTCCAACTCGTCGGCAACATCCTCAAGCAGCTTCACCGCTGCCCGCACCTCGCCCGCGATTTCCTTTGGAACGGCGGGCAGTACATCCCTGGTCAGGAAGTCGCGTACCGATGCGAGCGTCTCAAATGGACCGACACTCATGCCGCATTCCGTTCGTTCAAGGCATTGCGCAACAGTTCGGCGATGCGCTGTTCAATCCAGGGCATTGCGCGGCCCAGCATGACCAGCGACGGGCGGATGGAAGCTTCGACGGATTCAGTCCGCAATCCCTTGAGGAAAATCGCTGCGACTTTTACCTGCGCGAACAAGCGCCAGAAGAACAACCGCTCGCGGTCGACGCGCGATCCGGATGCGTGCTCGTAAGCGGCGATGTAGTCTTCCTCCGACAGCATACCGCCCACCAGATCATATTGGCTGGTCCACAGCATGGTGAAGGCGAGATCTTCAAGCGGATCGCTGATATGGCTCAGCTCCCAGTCGATCACGGCGACTCTTCCCGTCGGATCGAATACCAAATTGTTAGCCTTGAAGTCGCCATGCACCAGCGTACTAGGCGAGTCGTCCGGTGCATGCGCACCCAGCCAGTCAATCGCGGCAAACAATAGCGTTTGGGGTTCCCTCGCACATTCGGTCGCGATCCTGCTCCAGCGCGACACTTCGGAAACTGCCGCATTGGTGGCCGGGGGTGATAGAACATCGCCGAGCACCTTTCGCCAGTCAAGGCAGTGGATACCGGCCTGGATCGCCGTCAAACTTAAACCAAGCGCCCTCGCGCCGTCCTTGTTCTGCGCCATCCGCTTGCGAATATCCGTTCCGGGCAAGCGTTCACTGATGATGAACGGAGTCGAGATCGGAGAGTTCCTGTGTTCGCAGAAAACAGGCTCGGCGACAGGTACACCGGCAGCATATAGACGCTGCAACAACACGAACTCGGTAGCAAGATCGAGATCCAGCCGGTCATCCGAAAAATCGCGGCGCAGAATCAATGGGCGAATGCTTTCCTTTGCATGTGGGCTGGTGCTGAGATCAAACGCCCAGGTTTCATGCGAAGTCCCGCCGGTAAGACGGCGCAAGCCGGACAGTTTCACCGAAGCGCCGTATTGCGCGACGAGGAAAGCGCGCAAGCCCTCGTGCAACTGATCCGTGGCAGTGGGTGCTACTGCCCCCATCAGCGATCGAATCCGTAGCGCGGATAGGCGCCATACACCTGCGTCTCGAAGGTGCCGTAGCCGACGTCGCCGTTGTCCATTTCCATGCGGCAGAGCACGTGGGTGGGACCGATCTTTGCGGTCACTTCTGTGTCGGTCAGATCGAAACGTACCGAGCTGACCCAGTTCTCGCCCATGTACTTGCCGTGCCGCCACTCGTCCGGCCCACCATAGCCGGTGCCGGCGCGCAGATAGGCACGACGAAGCGGTGTCAATTGAACGGTGCGTCTTGTTCCATCGGGTTCGAGGAAGCTGATCGATGACCCCGCCAGCATTTCGCGTGTCTCAAGATCGAACTTTAAATTGTGTTCGGCGCCTTTCAGATGCTCTTCCTCGCGCACACCATCGCCAAATGCGGCGATGCGCCGCACGGTTTCAATCTCCCGTTCACCCGAAGCATATTCGGCGATATTGAAATGGATGGTGCAGTTGCGAAACTGCAGCGGCGACCAGATCCACAACGATGTTCTGGCCGCGTTCAGGCCCTTGGCCTGGGTGATGCCTTTCGGCTCCCGTTCCAGACCGATCGAACGCACACCCCAGGAACGGTCACGCGCACCCCATGCGGTTTCCGGAGTCAGTGTGATCCGCTTGCCGTCGCATTCGATTGTTCCGGTCCAATAGCCGGTCTGGATCAGGCGGGTAGCCTGCTCCATGACGCGTCCCATCACGCGCTGCAGGATTGGCGGTTCCTCGAATGCCGGAACGGCGCCGTTCCACTCGAGATCGAAACGGACGGCCTGATCCGGAGCGTCGCAGCGCAGTCGCAGCTTGCGCAAACCTTCCACTACCTCGATCCCGAAGGGGCCGACGGCAGCGGTGTTCATCCTGTCGTTGCCGAGTTCGCGGGAAGCACGGGTCGTGTACTGCATGTCGCCCAGGGCAACGGAACCGAACGCATCGACCACGCCGAGGTTCGGATAACTGCCCATGCCAATCATGAAGAACAGGTCTTCTTTGCAGGCGTGGCCGGTAAAGAAATAGCGGTCGTAGAACCGCCGATCGCTGGTGGCGACATAACGCACCGGTTCGGCCGTCTGGTGAATCAGATAATCATCTGCCGGACCTATCATTGAAGCTCCATGGTGTGAGATGCGAAAGACGTTACCAGTTGCGAACCTCGGGCAGGACGTGCTTGCCGATCAGGCGCATGCTTTTTTCGACATCGTCGTAGGGCATGCCGGCGAAACTGACGATCGAGTTCCATTCGTAGGCGCCAAGCACGGTCTTGCGCTTTTCCAGCGTATCGAGAATCTGCTGTGGCGTACCCCACGCCTGATGCGTGACATAGTCGGCGACTGCGGCATCCATGCCCAGCGAGTTAAGGAATTTCGACGCTTCGCCGTAGGCTTCATAGCCCTTGATTTCGGCCAGGTGGTCCGACATGAATTCGTAGTGCTGCAGGATCGAAAGATAATTGGCCGAGAGATACTTGCGTGCCATTTGTTCCGCCTTGCCGGCATCTTCGTTGCAATACGAAAAGTCGATCAACAGCGGCGGCGGCGGCGTCTTGTTGTGGTTCTTGGTGTACTCGTCGCGATAGATCTTGATGTTGGGCAGATGCTTGTCCATCGAGAACTGGACGAAGGTCATCATCCTGGTGTCGTTGAGCGCGATCTGCTTCGCTGATTCGGGTGACATGGCCACCGAATAGAGCCGGTCGCTCAAATCCTGGCTCGGCGCCGGGCGGATGGGCGTGCGTTTTTGCGGGAAGTGCGGTCCGGCGCCTTCCATGTGCCCCGTCTTGAGCGCCTTGATGATCATCGCAGCGGACTCGTCGAAGCGGCTGCGTGCCTCATCCATCGAAATGCCGAACGCATCGTATTCACGGCGCGCCAGCCCGCGCCCGAAACCGCACAGATAGCGACCGTTGCACATCGCATCCAGCGTCGAGATTTTTTCGGCGATCCGGATCGGCTGGTCCCACCACGGCAGGATGATCGCGGCGCTGCCGAGCTTGATCGTCTTTGTTTTTGCGGCGAGATAGCTCAGGATCTGCATATTGTCCGGAGACATGGAGTAGGCGTCAAAATGGTGTTCCGGGCACCAGATCACGTCGTAACCGACTTCTTCCGCCATCTCGGCGATCCGCATTTCGTTGCGGAGCATGTCCGCATCCGACATCGTTTCGTGCAGGTTCGGCAGCATCAACATATATCCGAGTTGCATTTGAATATCCTCCTATTGTTTTAACTACGGGTCAGACTTTTCGTATTGACGATTTTCCTAGCTTCCGGCGATGCGGCGATCGATTCCGCGCCAGAATGGCTCGCGCAAATCCTTGCGCTTGATTTTCCCAACCGGACTTTTCGGCAACGCCACGGTCTGGAACTGGACCATCGATGGCTTCTTGTAACTGCCAAGCGCCGTTCCCACCATCTGCTGGATATCGGCTTCATTCAAGTCCGACTCGTCCTTGACAACACAAATGGCACAAGGGGTTTCGCCCCATTTTTCGTGTGGAATGCCGACCACCGCGACTTCGATCACCTGCGGGTGGCCGGCGATGATGTTCTCCAGTTCGGATGGATAAATGTTGTAGCCACCCGAGATGATCATGTCATCGCCGCGGTCAATCAGATAGACATAGCCGTTGCGATCGATGCGGCCAATGTCGCCGGTCTTGATCCAGCCATCAACGATCCGCTCGGCTGTCGCCTCGGGATTGTTCCAGAAGCAGCTCATCTGCCCGTCGGTCTTGGCGACGATTTCGCCGATCTCGCCAACCGGCAGCTGCTGATTGTCCTCGTCCCAGATCTGAATCTGCGCATATGGCAACGGCATGCCGCAGGCACGCAACGGACTCGAACCCTCAACCTCCGTAAACCATTGCTGCGGCCCCATGAAGGCGATGGGCAGCACTTCAGTCTGGCCGTATCCCTGATAAAGCACATCGCCGAACACTTCGCGTGCGGCGAGAATGGTCGAGTCCTGCACCGGTGCCGCGCCGATGAGGATGCATTTCAAACTTGACAGGTCGCGCGACTTGCTTGCCGGATGCAGGATGATCGCGCGCAACATGGTCGAGACCCACTGGGTGAAACCGATGCGCTCCTTCTCGATGATCTCCAGCGTATCTTCAACACTGAAATGGTCGACCATCACATTGCAGCCGCCAGCCAGCCAGACCGGCAGGTATTGGTAACCGGAGCCGTGCGAAATCGGGCCGACGTGCAGGCAGGCATCGCCAGGCAGGACTTGCGGAAAAATGTAGAACCAGTCCCGGCCGGCGGCCAGCCAACCCTTGTGGGTGTACCCCACAGCTTTTGCCTGCCCGGTGGTGCCGCCGGTATGGCGGATGATGAAAAAATCATCGGGACTGATATTGATGTCGGGCATTTCGTTGCTTTGTCCGGCGAGCCAGCCTTCATAGGTCGAGTCGCGGACCAGGATGTGTTCAAGGTCGGGCAGTTCGTCCTTGAGCCCTTCCACTTCACCCAGGTAGTGCTCGCTGATGATCAGCACGCGACAGTTGGTGTGCTTCATCATGTGCAAATGCGCGTCGCGGCCATTGCGCGGATAGAGGGGAACGCGCACGACATTGGCGATGGCGCCGGCCTGAAAAAGATCCGCGGCTTCGATACAGTTGTCTTCCAGCACGGCCACCCGGTCGCCGCTTTGCAGACCGAGTTGACGCAAGCCATTGGCAAGTCGGACACCGCGATCCCAGGCTTGGGCAAAAGTCATGCGCCGCTCACCGTGAACGATCGCCAGCCTGTCTCGGTTATAGCGCACGGACTGTGCCATCAGGTCTCTTACGTTCAACGCGCGCTCTCCATTGACGATGGCCGGTGAGTGGTGCCCGCCGGAATTCGTTCTACTGTGTCGGTGTTGATATTACGATATAATGATGTATCATGATACAACTAAAAAATAAAAATCACCGGCAGGCATTCGGAGGAAGCATGGCATGACCAAAACCATCACCGCGATCGATCTTGTCGGGCCGGAAGCGATTCGGGATCCGCACGGTTATTTTGGTGCACTGCGTGATGAGTCACCCGTCTTTTGGGATGAACGCTACCGTTCCTGGGTGATTACAGGCTATCGTGAAATCACGACTGCACTGCGCGATCCACGGTTCTCATCGATACGCATCGCGCCCTTCATTCGCTCCAAATTGTCCGGCCCCGATACTGACCCGCTGATGCGCCAAGCCTTTGACGTATTGGCCGGCTGGATGGTATTCCAGGACGCGCCTGACCACATGCGCCTGCGCAACCTGGTGAACAAGGCGTTCACTGCGCGGTCGGTGGAAACGCTGCGTACCCATATCGAAGAACTGGCCGATCAATTGATCGACCATGTGCCGGCCCATGGCCGGTTTGACCTGATCGAAGAGGTCGCGGCACCCCTGCCTTCGATCATCATCGCGGAGTTGCTGGGTGTTCCGGTCGAGGACCGCCAGCAGTTCGAACGCTGGACACAGAAGGTCGCACCGCTCGTTTCCGGCGGGCTTGATGATCCGACACGCTACGACGGAGTGGCAGACGGAATGGACAAGCTGCTGAATTACTTCAAGGGCCTCGTCCGTCGCTATGAAAAGGAACCAGCCGACAATCTCATCACCCAGCTCATCCGCGCGCGCGACGAGGGCGACCGGCTCAACGAGGCGGAGGTGCTGGCGACATGCACCCTGATCCTGTTCGGCGGTCATGAAACTACCGCCAATTTCATTGCCACCGCGATTCGCCAGCTGCTGCTCCACCCCGATCAGTTTGCCGTGCTGCGCGACCGCAGGGTGACTGACAATACCGCCATCGAAGAATGCCTGCGCTTTGACGGTCCAGCCAAGGCGCTGACCCGGGTGCTAGCGCAGAGCCTGGAATTCGAAGGGCATCAGATGCAGGCCGGGCAACGCGTCTTCCTGATTCTCGCCGGAGCCAACCGCGACCCCGCAGTCTTCGACGATCCCAATACCTTCAAACTGGATCGAGACTTGGGCCAGCGTCACATCGCCTTTGGCTATGGACCGCATTTCTGCATGGGTGCGATGCTTGCTCGTCTGGAAGGTTCCATCCTCATTCCAAAGATCGTCCGTCGCTTGCCCGACATCAAGCTTGCCGACAAGGAAGCAGACTGGATGCCTGTGCTGCTGACACGTGGAATGAAAACGCTTTATCTGGACCGGGGTATTTGAGCCTTTAATCGAAGTTTGGCCCAAGGGCCGATGTATGGATTGGAAAATATGCAATTGCGCGAAAAACAGATGAGAGAACGCCGCACCCGGATTCTGAATGCGGCCGAGCGACTGATCAGAAAAACGCACAGCACCGACTTTTCCGTTCGTGCCCTCGCCGTGGCGGCAGAAGTGAGTCCAGTGACGCCGTTCAATCTGTTTGGATCAAAAGAGGGATTGCTCTATGCCCTGTTGTCGCGGTCGCTGGACCGCTTTTTTTCCAAGGGCCTGGTTTTTAAATCCCCTGATCCGAACTATCACGTCATCGAAGCGGCGGAAATTGCGGTCGAGATTTTCGTCAACGATCCCAACTTCCTCAGGCCGCTGTATCAGGTCTTGCTCGGCGTGTCGCATTCCGAGCTTAGGCCCAAGTTCATGGAGCGCACATTTTCCTATTGGAGAACGGCAGTCCTGACCATTCCAGGTATCAACAAGAGCCAGGACCAGGCAAGCCTGAATCTGCTCACCCATGCATTGATGGCACATTTCATCGGCCTGCTGGAATTGTGGGTACATCAGGACTTCGATGACGACGGCTTTCGTGTGCATGCCATCTGCGGGATCATCCTGATGATCTCGTCGGTCGTCAGCAAGAAAAATCTGCCAACAATGCAGGCGTATCTGGATCAGGCCAAGGCCAACGTGCCGAGCATGCCGATGGTTGGATCAGCGATGGCTGAAATTGCCGTGCAAAGCCGCAAGTCCGCCAGGTAGCAACGTACCGGCTACAAGCCGAGCGTTGCCCACATCTCGTCCACCTTTCGCTTGACCGCTTCATCCATCACGATCGGCCGGCCCCATTCGCGCTGGGTTTCTCCCGGCCACTTGTGGGTGGCATCGATGCCCATCTTGCTGCCGAGCCCGGCCACCGGGGATGCAAAGTCGAGATAGTCGATCGGCGTGTTCTCCACGATCAGCGTGTCGCGTGCGGCGTCGACACGGGTGGTCAGCGCCCACACCACTTCTTTCCAGTCGCGGATGTTGACGTCGTCGTCGGTGACGAGGATGAACTTGGTGTACATGAACTGGCGCAGGAAACTCCAGATGCCGAACATCACGCGTTTGGCATGGCCGGGGTATTGTTTCTTCATGCTCACCACCGCCATGCGGTAGGAGCAGCCCTCGGGCGGCAAGTAGAAGTCGGTGATCTCGGGAAATTGTTTTTGCAGCAGTGGCACGAACACTTCGTTGAGCGCCACACCGAGCATGGCAGGTTCGTCTGGTGGCTTGCCGGTGTAGGTGGAATGATAAATCGGATCGCGCCGCATGGTGATGCGCTCGACGGTGAATACCGGAAACTCCGCGACCTCATTGTAGTAACCGGTGTGGTCGCCGAAGGGACCTTCCCGCGCAGTTTCGTTCGGATGAATGAAACCTTCGAGCACGATCTCGGCGGAAGCCGGTACTTGTAGATCCGAACCGATGCACTTGACCAGTTCGGTCTTGGCGCCGCGCAGCAGGCCGGCGAACTGGTATTCAGAAAGCGAGTCCGGTACCGGCGTCACTGCACCAAGGATGGTGGCCGGATCACAGCCGATCACTACCGCCACCGGGAAAGGTTGGCCGGGATTTTTTTCGCAGTGATCGCGGAAGTCGAGTGCACCACCACGATGCGCGAGCCAGCGCATGATGAGTTTGTTGTGGCCGAGCAATTGTTGGCGATAGATGCCCAGATTCTGCCGCGTCTTCAACGGCCCGCGCGTCACCGTCAGACCCCAGGTGATCAGCGGCGCGACATCGTCCGGCCAGCAGGTTTGCAGCGGCAGGCGTGAGAGATCGACATCTTTTCCTTGCCACACTACTTCCTGGCACGGCGCCGACGACAACAACTTCGGCGCCATGTTCATCACCTGCTTCAGTACCGGTAATTTGTCCCAGGCATCCTTGAGTCCCCTGGGCGGTTCCGGTTCCTTGAGATAGGCCAGCAGCTTGCCCACTTCGCGCAGCGCCGAAACATCTTCTTCGCCCATGCCCAGCGCCACCCGTCGTGGCGTACCAAACAGGTTGGCAAGCACCGGCATTGAACCACCCTTGGGGTTTTCAAACAGGATCGCAGGTCCACCCGCCTTCAGCACGCGGTCGCAGATCTCGGTCATTTCCAGTTTCGGATCGACCTCGACGGTGACGCGCTTCAGCTCGCCGAGTTTCTCCAGTTGTGCGATAAAGTCGCGCAGATCGTGATATTTCATGACGTCGATAATACCTGCATTGCTGAATGCGTCTCAGCGGCTATCTGCATGGGGTAAACACTAAAGTAATGACGATTTTTGTCGTTACTTGTAGGCGTCCCGATTCCCTTGCATAAAACCTGACTGGAAACACGATGACCGGCACAAAATACGCCCACACCAAAGAGCAGAGCGCCGAATTCCTGCGCCAGGTGCTGCCGCTCATGTCGAAGCAGTCCGCGGCACTACATCCGATCAGTTACGCAGTTTGGTACGAATACGTCTCCGGCATCAATCCGGACATCCGCAAAGCCGTTGATGACGTCAGCGCCAATGGCAAGACACTCGACGAAGACACTGTGTACGCGCTTTATTCGCAGCACGTGGCAGAAGCGGACGAAGCCAAGGTGCAACGCATCAGCGCCAGCGTTCAGGAGGTACTGACTAATCTCTCCCTCTCCGCACAACAGGCAGGGGAACAAGCGAATCAATACGGCTCGGCGCTGGAGCAGTGGGGAAGTCAATTGGTTACGCCAGCGGGTACTGAAACAAAATCAAGCTCCGGTTTGCAGGACATCCTGCAAAACACCGGCCTCATGAAAGAGTCAGTCGACGGACTGAAAAGTCGTCTCGACGCAAGCCAAACCCAGATTGAAACCCTGCGCATTGAATTGCTGCGCGCGCGTGAAGAAGCCATGAGCGATGCCTTGACCGGATTGTTGAATCGCAAGGGACTGGAGCGCACGCTGAAGGAACAACTTGGCCCGGACATGACATTGCCTGGCAACCTGAGCTTGCTCATGTTGGACATCGATCACTTCAAACGCGTCAACGACAGCTTTGGTCATCTATTCGGTGACAAGGTGATCCGTGCCGTAGCGCAAGTGATCAAAGGCAACATCAAGGGACAAGACATCGGCGTGCGTTACGGCGGCGAAGAGTTTCTCATTCTTCTTCCGCTGACACCCGTCGATGGCGCGCTGGTATTGGCCGAAAAACTGCGCAGCCTGATCGCATCGAGCCGGATCAAGCGCATCAATAGCGACGAGATGCTGGAAAGCGTCACCATTTCAATCGGGGTCGCCAGCCGTCAAGATGGCGAAGTACTCGAAGCGCTCGTCGGACGCGCCGACGAGGCTTTATATGTATCGAAATCAAACGGACGAAATCGGGTTACTGCTGCCGCAGCAATGGCACAAGACTTAGTTCAAGTACCAGCCCGGCAAACACTGCCGCGCCAAACCAGTTGTTATGCAGAAATGCCTTGAAGCATTGCTGACGATCGCGTTCCCGGATCAGTGTGAAATGGTAGCCGGCGATGCCGGCTGCAACAGCAAGGCCAGTGAAGTAGGGCGTGCCAAAGTTAAGGCGCAGGCCAATATAGGTGAATATTGCCAGCGCCATGGCATAACAGACCATCACGGCGGCAATATCGTAACGGCCGAAGGTGATAGCTGAGGTCTTGATGCCAATCCGCAGATCGTCGTCGCGGTCGACCATCGCGTATTCGGTATCGTAAGCGATGGTCCAGAACATATTGCCCAGCAACAGCAGCCACGCCAGTTGCGGCACCTGTTCCCACTGTGCGGCGAATGCCATGGGAATGCCAAAGCCGAAGGCAATGCCCAGCCAGGCTTGGGGAAGGGCGAAAAAACGTTTGCTGTAAGGGTAGCTCACCGCCAACAACAAGGCGGGTATCGACAGCATGATGACCAGACGCGGCAGGAACAATACCAGCGCAAACGCGCACAGCACCAGAGCAGCGGCGAGCAACAGCGCTTCGTTCTTTGATATCTGCCCGGTTGCCAGCGGACGGTCTTTGGTACGCTCCACCAATGGATCAAATTCCTGGTCGGCATAATCATTGATGACGCAGCCGGCCGAACGCATCAACACCGTACCGAGCACAAATACCGCCACCAGCATCCACGCCGGCTGCCCGTAACCCGCAATCCACAGCGCCCACAGCGTCGGCCACAGCAGCAGCAAAATGCCGATCGGCTTGTCGAGCCGCATCAGGCGTTCGTAGAGATCGAGGCGTTCCTTGATGGCGATGAAATTCATGGTTTCAGTTTGAGGATCGCGGGCAGAAAAACTTCTGTCACCAACAGCGGCGCGCCATGGCGTTTGAACACCGAGCGGCGTGCCCACATGGGGAATTTTGATTGCGGCAATGCCTGCAGGATACGCTGTCCGAGTGGGTCGATCGCAGTCACGGCCCGATAGTGCAAGGGTTGCCGAACCACCGAGCGATCAGCAAACAGGAGTTCCGCCAATGGTCGCGAACCCAGCCCGCATAACGTACGCCATGGGCCGCTGGTATGACGATACGAGGTCACACTGTGCGCGAAAACCAGAGGTACATCTCCTTCCATGAGCAGGACTTCCCTGACCGTTGCGCCTTGGCGATGCCGCAGCACATCCGCTTCTTCCGGCAAGGCAGGCATGCACCGTTGCAGAAGCCGGCGCACGCCAAAGTCGTGTCCGACGCGGCGGATATGTGCCGTCAGCGAGCCGTCGGCAGCAAGCCAGGCGGCGAGGCGGCGATCGGCCGGTAAATGATGTGTCCAGGGTTTCATTGCGGACTGGATTTTATCGCGCGCGATTGGTGAGGTTGCGAACCCAGACAACAAAGCGCTGGCCAAATTCGGGAGCGCAGAGGAACAGCACACCTGCGATGATGGCATTTGCAATCGCGGCAAGTGCAAACAGGTGGGGTATCGACCAACCGGATCCGAGCATGGCACTGGCGCCCAAAGCACCGGTCACCATGAAAAATGCATTCATGATGTTATTCGCGGAAATGGTTCGGGCGCGTCTGTCTTCGGCACTGCGCGCCTGCATCAGCGCATACAGCGGCACACAGAAAAATCCACCGAAAACGCCGAGCAACAAGAGATCGGCAAGGATGCGCCAGGTGTTGGGGTCGGCAAGCAGTTGCGCCAATGGCGACGCAATCTGGGCAGGCAATCCACTTGGCGAGGCAAGTGCAAAATCCAGGCCGAACAGCGTGAGGCCGATGGTGCCAAAGGGTACGAGCCCGAGTTCTACTTTGTGCTGCGAAAGTCGATCGCAGGCCAGCGATCCGGCACCAATGCCTACGGTAAAAACTGCCAGCAGCAGCGTGACCGACATTTCATCACCACCCAGCACATTCTTCGCATACGCCGGAAACTGGGCGAGAAACAGTGCGCCATAGAGCCAAAACCACGACAGCCCGATGATCGCAACGAAGACTTCGCGATTCGCACGTACATCGGCAACGCAGCGCCAGGTATCGATGATCGGGTTGAAGCGAATCGCCAGGTTCGGGGCGGCCGATGGCGCCGACGGAATACCGCGGCTGGCGACATAGCCGGCAAGCGCGATCAACATTGCAGCGATGGATATCCATACCGTCCCATCATCCAGCGCTGCAAGCAATCCGCCGGCGAGAGTACCGAGCAGGATGGCAGTGAAGGTACCGGCCTCGACCAGCGCATTGCCCGCGACCAGCTCCTCCGCTCGCAAATGCTGCGGCAGCATGGCGTACTTTACCGGTCCGAATAGTGTGGAATGCATGCCCATCAGAAATAGAGCGCCCAGCAACACGGCCAGACTGTGCGTGGCAAAGCCGATGCCCGCCAGTGCCATGATAGCGATCTCCATTTTTTTGACGAAACGTGCGACGCGTGCCTTGTCGAGTTTGTCGACGATCTGCCCGGCAGTGGCGGAAAACAGGAAGAACGGCAGGATAAAAATGCCGGCGGCGAGGTTGCCGAGCAATTCCGGTTTCAGGCTGGTCCAGCTTGCCGCCTTGAAAGTGAGCAACACCACCAGCGCGTTCTTGAACAGGTTGTCGTTGAAGGCACCGAGGAATTGCGTAACGAACAGCCGGACAAAGCGGCGTTCAGAGAGCAACTGGCGTTGAATAGATTTTTCCATCACGCTTTCAGAAAATGTTCGCGACCGGCCATCCAGCGCCGCAGATGGCGTTCGGCAAGATCGGGTTGGTCGCGCAGCATGGTCTCGGCGGTGTTGCGCGCCTGTTCCACCAGCGTCGTGTCATCGAGATCGGCGTAGCGCAGCAGCGGCATACCGCTCTGGCGCGCACCGATGAATTCGCCGGGGCCGCGCAGCGCCAGATCCTGTCGCGCGATTTCGAAACCGTCGCTGTTCTCGAAAATGATTTTGAGCCGTTGCCGCGCGTTCTCGGACAGCGGCTGTGCGAAGAGCAGGATGCAGGCCGACTCATGCGCACCGCGTCCGACCCGGCCGCGCAACTGGTGCAATTGCGCAAGGCCGAAACGCTCGGCGTGCTCGATCACCATCAGGCTGGCATTGGGTACGTCGACGCCGACTTCGATGACCGTCGTCGCGACCAGCACCTGGACCTCACCGGCAACGAAGGCTGCCATCACACGCGCTTTCTCATCCGATTTGAGACGGCCATGAACCAGACCGATGCGCAGCTCGGGCAGGTCGCGCGTCAGATGTTCGAAGGTTTCCTCTGCGGTTTTTAGTTGCAGAGTTTCCGATTCCTCTATCAGCGGGCAGACCCAGTAGACCTGGCGTCCGCCACGGCAGGCATCACGCACGCGGCTGGTCACCTCGTCGCGGCGCGCTGCGGATACCAGCTTGGTCAGTATTGGCGTTCGGCCCGGCGGCAACTCATCGATGGCCGATACATCAAGGTCGGCGTAGTAGCTCATCGCCAACGTACGCGGAATGGGCGTCGCGGACATGGTGAGCTGATGCGGCGAAACCGCCTTCTGCTTCAATGCCAGGCGTTGTCGTACCCCAAAGCGATGTTGCTCATCGACGATGGCAAGACCGAGTCGATGAAATGCGACGTCGTCTTCGATCAGCGCGTGCGTACCAACCACGATAGTCGCATCGCCACTGGTGATCAGTTGCACCATCGCCGCCTTGTCCTTTTTTTTCAGACTGCTCGCCATCCAGGCGACGCCGATCCCAAGTGGCACCAGCCAGCCGGCGAGCTTGCGGTAGTGCTGTTCGGCGAGAATTTCCGTCGGCGCCATCAACGCTGCCTGATAGCCGTTCTCCGCCGCTTGCAGCATTGCCAGCGCGGCAACGACAGTCTTTCCGCTGCCGACGTCGCCTTGCAATAGTCGCTGCATGGGATGAGGCTGCGCAAGATCGGCCGCGATCTCTTTCCCCACGCGCTGCTGCGCTTTTGTAAGACGGAATGGCAGACTTGCCAGCAAGCGTTTGGTCAATGCCCCGGTGCCATGAAACACGGGGGCGCCACGTGCCTGGCGTGCGGCATGGGCGTGCCGCAACGAGAGCTGTTGAGCCAGAAGTTCATCGAAGCAAATGCGCCGCCATGCGGGTTCGGTTCGGGTTTCGATGCTCTCGATATCATTGACTGGCGGTGGATGGTGCAGCGTACGCACGCTGTCGCCGAAATCCGCGAGCTTCAGCTGCGTGCGCAAAGGTTCGGGCAGAGTGTCGGCCAGATCCGCCCGCGTCAGCGCCGCAGCGATCAATTTACGCAGCGTGCCCTGGCCAACACCGGCAGTCGTTGGATAGACCGGTGTCAGCGCCTCCGGCAGCAGCTCGTCGTCGCGTATGGCGTGGAAACGAGGGTGAATCATTTCGGTGCCGAAAAAACCGCCACGCACTTCGCCGAACACGCGCAAGCGTGTGTAGGGTTGCAATGCTTTCTGCTGGCTCGGATAGAAATTGAGAAAACGCAGGATGAGTTCACCACTTGCGTCCTGCGCCCGACACACCAACTGCCGGCGCGGGCGGAACGCGATCTCGGACGACACTACCTCTACTTCAAACTGTGCGGCAACGCCGGGTAGTGCGTCACACACGGCGGTGATGCGGGTCTCGTCCTCATAGCGCAGCGGCAGATGCAGGATCAGATCGTTGTCGGAACGCAGCCCGAGTTTTTCCAGCTTGCCCGCCAATGTCAGGGCGACGCCGGGGATACCGCCGGATTTTTTTGCTTCAGCCGACAAAGAGAATGGCGTCCGCCTCAACCAGCGCGCCGCGCGGCAATTCCTTGACGCCGACCGCAGCCCGTGCCGGGTAGGGCTGGGCGACATAGCGCGCCATGACTTCATTCACCTTGGCAAAGTTGGCAAGGTCGGTCAGGTAGATGTTGAACTTGACCGCATCGCCGAGCGTCGCACCTGCGGCTTCGGCGACTGCTTTTAGATTGTCGAAGACACGCACGATCTGCGCGTCGATGCCTTCCACCACCTGCATGGTCGCAGGATCAAGGCCGATCTGGCCCGACAGGTAGAGCGTGTTGCCGGCCTGAACTGCTTGCGAGTAAGGGCCAATGGCCGCCGGTGCAGCAGGTGTGAAAATGGTTTTCTTGCTCATGGCAACTTTCTGTCCTGTAGTTTGCAATCCCTGCGGCAGGGTATCTGCGTTCAAACGTCAGGATAACGCATCACTTCCTGACCGGCATCAACGTTCCCGGTTTGATGCCCAGCTCAATCAGTTTTTTGCGGGCAGCTTCGGCTTCCTCGCGGGTTTTGAAAGGACCGACCTGGACCCGTGCTTCGATCCGGCTCGGAATACCGCCCTCCTTCAGTTTTTCGTTGAGACGCTTGGCATTGGCAACATCGTTGAATATCCCCATCTGGAATACGAGCTGTTTGGGCCCACCTGTATCACGTGCCAGCGGTTTGGATGGTGCCGCATGTTCTTCCGCCACTTTCGGTGAGGGGCGATCATCCTCCACGATCAGTGCTTTGGCCGGTACAAATTTGGGCGCCGCTGCCGGCTTGGGCGCTTCCGTCGAATGCGGCTGCGCAGGTTGATGAATGGTCGGCGACGAACTCTGCTCCGGCTCGGCAGTTGTTTCCGGCACGGGTGCAACAACCGGCGCAGCGGCGGGGGGGACTACTTCCGGGAGTTTGGTCGACGGCGGCATCAGCGATGCCTGCAAAGGATGCGGCGCAGGGATCGGTGGTGGCACGTAATACCTGTCGATCACAGCCAGGCCGCCCAACAACGCGGCGATGGCGACACCCGCCATCGCGATGCGCTTGATCAGGCGCTTGCGTAGTTCGGGATCAATGCGGTGCTCAGGCCGCGACGCGTGTTCTGTGCGGTCTTCCATGCAATTCCTCCGCATTCGTTTCCAGACCCTGGTAACTCTGGGCAAGCGTTGCAACCAATTTGGCCTCTGCTACCGAGGTATCACAGCGGCGGGCGATGCTGGCCACATCGAATCCCTGGAAGGCGAGGCTCACTGCAACTTCATAGCACGGCAATACTTGCAAGATTCGCGCGCCGATCTTCGCGTCCATGGATGCCATCCGCGGCGCTTGCGTTGGTCCGGATATGGGTGCTGTAAAGGCGGGCTGCGCACTCCCCTGCAAACCATTTTGCCGGCCCAACTGCGAAAGACTCAGCAGTGTGAAAACAAGATAAACGGCGGTCAGCCATGCGGCCACGAGAATTCCATCGCGCACCACGAGCGCTGGAATATCGATCATCCTCGGACATTGAATTCAAACATCGTGCATCGATGTTATGCCACCACGATGGTGACGAAAGTTCCGATCAGATCAGGGTTTTCCCCACGTTTCTGGGCACCCATCGAAGGCGGGATTAATCAGCAGCCGCCGCGCGCAATCCGCGTAACTGCGGACGCATAGGTACTCTGCAGTTCCGCAGCCGAGGCGGCGAGAATTCCGACGTCGCGTAACAAGCCATCCGAGAGACGATAGATCCAGCCATGAATCGCCAGCGCCTGACCACGTGCCCAGGCGTCGCGCACGATGGTGGTCTCGGCGACATTCACCACCTGCTCCACCACGTTGAGTTCGCACAGACGATCGATACGGGTTTCGGCAGGTGCATTAGACACCAGCTCGCGATGTTTGCCATGCACGTCCTGAATGTGACGCAGCCAGTTGTCGACAAGACCCAGCCGCTGTTCTTCCAGTGCGGCCTTGACACCACCACAGCCGTAGTGGCCGACCACCATGACATGGCGCACCTTCAGCACGTCAATTGCGAACTGCATGACTGACAGACAGTTGAGATCGGTGTGCACCACCACGTTACCGACATTGCGATGGACGAAAACTTCGCCAGGCATGAGCCCGGTGATTTCGTTGGCCGGCACGCGCGAGTCGGAACAGCCGATCCACAAATACTCCGGGGCTTGTAGGTGGGCAAGTTTGCTGAAGAACTCGCGATCACCGGCGCGCATGGCATCGGCCCAAGCGCGATTGTTCTCGAATAACTGACTGAGGTCGTTGCTGCTCTGGCTCATTTTCCGCTCACTTTCCAAAAAGCCCCTTCAATTTATCTTTGACGCCATCTTGCAGCTTTTGCTGAATTTCCTGTTTCTTTTCTTCCACTTTGGCCTTGGCTGCATCCTGCACCAGGCTGCCGAATTCGAGTTGGTAAGAGAGGCTGGCAAACGGACCGGTAACACGTACCGGCACTGTCAGCCCCTTGAGTGATTCCAGCTCCTTGCCGCCCTGGCCGGCAGCGGTCGACACCACCGCCGCTTTGGCGAGGTAATCCATGCGCCCGTTGCCGACATCGATATCACCGCCACCAGTCAGACGCAGGAATGGTGACTTGGCGGCAAGATCGTCATTATGGGCGACACCGTTGGCAATGGCGAAGGACGCCGAAAGCTCGGAGAAATCGGTTTTTTCGACCGCATTGGCCTGCTGCACGGCATCCTGCTTTACCGACATCTTCGCTTTCAGGTCACGCAGCGTCTTGGCCAGGTCGATGCCTTTGATGGCGCCGTCTTTCAACGAGAGCCGCGCCGAACCACTCAGCGCCTTCTTCATTGCTGTAACAGTGTCGCCGTGCGTGTTCAAGTCCAGTGCGATGTTACCCTGGCCTTCGATCAGGTCTTTGTCCACCGCGTCCTTCATCAATGGATTGATGCGAACAGCACTGAGATTTTCCTTTAACGCGATGCGATTGCCGTTGGCGTCAACCGAAAGACTGCCCGACACCGTGCCGTCATAGAGATTGGCCGCATGCGGCGTAGCATCGAGTTTGCCGTCGGCGACCTTGAAGTTGAGTCGAACGTTGCCGGCCTTGATGTTGTTCACCTGCAAGCTACCGATGTGCACCGAGCCATTCAGGTTGAGCGTCCTCAGTGCGGCAAGATTGATGTGGTCATCTGCCGGCGCGATGGCCGGCATCTTGCCCGTTGCGGCGCTCTTGTGGGCGGGCGGCAGGTACTTGTCGACATTGAGTTTGTCGATATCCAGGTCGAAGCCCAGTGCCAACGGCGTGAACTTTCTCACGTTAATGCCGGCGCGGAGACGGCTTTCGTCGAACTGGGTGGCGATTTCACCGCTGGCGTTTTGTTTGAGGAGATCGGCCTTGAATTGGCCGGTCACCGGAAGCTTGAGCTGCTTCATGGGCATCGCGGGAGAAGCGATGTCAAAACCGCCGCTGATTTTCGGCAGTTCGATGACCTGGGTTTGCAGGTTGGCGGCAAGCGGTGTTTCGAGCGCGCCCTTGACGCTTGCATCGCCCGCCGTGGCATCAAGGTCCAGCGCCAGCTTGTCCGCCTTCAGCGCTTGTGTGTTGCCTTCGAAGCCCGAAAGGGTCAACTTCGCCGCCACGTTGCGGCCGCTGCCGGCAAGGCTGACGCTCAGGCTGATGCGTTCACCGTCAACTTTTTCACTTCCCATTGCAAGCTTGGGTGCCTCCAGTTTGACCATGAAATCATCTGCGCCCTGCTTGCCCCTCAGTTCGGCATCCAGTGTGGCGAGGCTGTAGCGCTTGCCGTCGAGGTCATAGTCGTATTTGGCGGCCAGCCGGAAGGTGGCGTCGGTCTTCGGCTTCTCGCTCAACATGCGGGTGGACAAGGTCATGCTGCCGCTGGCGGCGTTGGACAAATGATCGGTCGTCAGCGTGAGATCGGACAAGGTGAGTTGTTGTCCGGTCTGCTCGTCGCGCCAGTCCAGTTGGGCGTTGGCGATACGCACACCGGCGATGTCGAACTTCACCATCGCGCTGTCGTCCTTTTCCTTCGACATCAGGTCGGCGATATTGAGACTGCCGTCCTTGTGCCGGATCAGCGTGACTTTGACCCCCTCGAGTTCGATTCGATCCACCACGAATTTTTTCGACAACAGCGGAATCACCTGTATCGAAACTCGTGCCGAATCAAACGCGGCAAAGCCGGCGTCGGAGCTGTGTTCCGAGAGTGACACTTTGCCGAGTTTGACACCCAGGCTGGGGAAAAACGACAACGACGCCTCGCCATCGATGGTGAGCTTGCGTTGTTTCTTTTCCATGACGATGCGCGACAACTCGTGTTTGAGCGTATTGGCGTCGACGGTGGCGACGATCAAGCCGATGGCACCGGCAGCCAGCAACAGCACGACTCCGGCAACAATGGCGACGATCTTGAACGGCTTCATGGCATTCTGCTCAATAGCACCCGCGCCGCATCAAGTCATGCCCAGCTTACTTGCGCAGGGAATCGCGAATCTCGCGCAGCAAGACAATGTCTTCCGGCGTTGGTGGCGCCACAGCTGCTGCGACCGGCTCGGAGCGTTTGAGCCGGTTGATCTGCTTCACCATCATGAAAATGATGAGCGCAAGAATGGCGAAGTTCACCGCCACGGTAATAAAGCTGCCGTACGCCAGTACCGGCACACCGGCCTTCTTGAGGTCGGCCAGCACGGCAAGATTATTCGGGTTCTTGCCGAGGACCAGGAACATATTGGAAAAATCGAGGTTGCCAACAACCGCGCCGACAATCGGCATGATCAGATCGTTAACAATCGAGTCGACAATCTTGCCGAAAGCGCCGCCGATGATCACCCCGATCGCGAGGTCCATCACGTTGCCCTTGACCGCGAATTCGCGAAACTCCTGAAGCATGGCCATGAAATTCTCCCCGTCCCGTTGATTTCTGGTGCGCCCGGCCCGATTCGAACGGGCGACTCCTGCCTTCGGAGGGCAGTACTCTATCCAGCTGAGCTACGGGCGCATGGTGCATGATTGTACCGGTTACCCACGCGACGCGGAATCCCTTTGCGGCGCCGCTGCTTGGGGAATTGGCTATAATTCGGCACCTTTAATGTACGATGGAGACTCCACGTGGCCGATCATCCCGAGCATTCCGAACCGAATTTCATTCCGCTGGTTGTCGGCAGCTTCATTTTTGTCGGCTTCGCCATTGCACTGGCCTATTACATTGTCGGCCAAACTGCCAAACCTGAGGATCCCGCAGCCGTCAATGCGCGGATCCGGCCAGTTGCCCAGCTTGAGATTGCCGCCGCCGGGGCTGCCGCTGCCGGAGCCCGTACTGGCGAACAATTGTTCCAGGCGGCGTGTACCGCGTGCCATTCCACCGGCGCCGCCGGTGCCCCAAAGGTTGGCGACAAGGCTGCTTGGGCGCCGCGACTTGGTCAGGGCCTGAAAGCCCTGGTCGCATCGGCTACCAAGGGCAAGAACGCAATGCCGCCCAAAGGTGGTGTAGGTGATGCGACAGAAGCGGAACTGACGCGTGCCATTGTGTACATGGCCAACAAGTCGGGGGCAAGCTTTCCGGAACCGAAGTAATCGTTCGTAACTACACTGACAGGGCAGCCAAGGCTGCCCTGTTTGTTTTCAGGTATTGCCCAGCAGTGCTTTGAAGCGGGCGAATTTTTCCCGTCCGGTCTGCTTGTCCGGAGGCGCCTCCGCCAGACCCCCCCCACGCTTGAGGTCGTCGCCAAGTTCGGTGATGAAGCGTGAAGGTTCGCACGCGCGCCATTCCTTGCCGGCTTTGCGTTTCATGGCGTGGCTGATGTGCAGGCTGTATCGGGCGCGCGTGATGCCGACGTACATCAGGCGCCGCTCTTCTTCAAGCCGGCTGCTTTCGGTCGATTCGCGATGCGGCAGGATGCCTTCTTCGACGCCAACCAAAAACACATGGCGGAACTCCAGGCCCTTGGCGGCATGCAGCGTGGACAGCTGCATCGCATCGGAATCACGATCATTCTTGTCGAGCATGGTGATGAGCGCCACGGTCTGGGTCAGTTCCAACAGGTTCTTGCCGTCATCTTCACCCTTGCGTGACAACCATTCGACGAAGTCGCGCACGTTGCTCCATTTGGATTCCGCTTCGCGCGGATCCAGCGTTTCGAACAGCCAAGTCTCGTAACCGATGGCCAGCAGCAACTCCTCCAGCAGCTGGCGCGCCGGTTCGCGCGGCGCGCGCAGTTCCAGCCGGTTGATGAACTGGCCGAACTCGCGTACCGCCGACAACTGTTTGGCGTTGACGTGCTGCTCGGCACCGGCCTCGAAAGCGGCGGTGAACAGGCTGGCGTGGCGCTGGCCGGCGTAGCTGCCCAAGGTCTCCAACGTGGCACTGCCAATACCGCGCTTGGGTGTGGTGACGGCACGGATGAAAGCGGGGTCATCATCCGGATTGGCGACCAGGCGCAGGTAACTGGTGATGTCCTTGATTTCGGCACGCTCGAAAAACGACTGTCCGCCGGAGAGCGCGTAGGGAATATTCTGCTCGCGCAAATGCTGCTCGAAGGCGCGCGCCTGATGATTGCCACGATACAGGATGGCATAGTCGGACCATTTGCCGCGATGGTCGAAGCGATGTGCCGTCAGCCGCGCGACCACCCACTCCGCTTCGTGTTCGCTGTCGCGGCAGGTCTGGATATGAATCGCGTCGCCGTGGCCGAGATCGGACCACAGACGTTTTTCGAACAGCTTGGGATTGTTGGCGATCAACGCATTGGCCGCCTTGAGGATGCGCGTGGTGGAGCGGTAATTCTGTTCCAGCTTGACTACATGCAGTTGCGGAAAGTCTTCGCGCAACAACTTGATGTTCTCCATATCGGCGCCGCGCCAGGCGTAAATCGACTGGTCGTCATCGCCCACAGCCGTAAATGTGGCGCGTGGCCCGGCCAGCAATTTCATGAGCATGTACTGGCATCGGTTCGTATCTTGATACTCGTCCACCAGCAAATGATGGATACGCCCCTGCCAGCGAGCGAGGGCTTCTGCTTCGGCTTCAAGAAGCTTCACCGGCAGCCGGATCAGATCGTCAAAATCAACTGCCTGATAAGCCCGCAGGGTACGTTCGTATTCAGCGTAGGTGGGGGCTGCCGCAGTTTCCAGAGGATCCGCGGATGCAGCCAATGCCTGCTCGGGGTTGAGCAGCCCATTCTTCCACAGCGAGATGCGGTTCTGCACCGCCCGCACCTGGCCCTTGTCGGTGTTCTTCAGCAAATCCTGAAACAATCCGAAAGTGTCCGACGCGTCAAGAATGGAAAACCCGGGTTTCAACCCGATGAGCCTTGCCTCCTGCCGCAGGATACGTGCGCCCAATGCATGGAAGGTACTGATCGAGAGTCCGCTGGCGGAGTGGCCGGGCAACAGCCCCGTTACTCGCTCCTGCATTTCCTTCGCCGCCTTGTTGGTGAAAGTGATCGCCGCGATGTTTCTGGCCGGCATGCCGCAACCCTCGATCAACCAGGAAATTTTTTCCGTGATGACCCGGGTCTTGCCGCTGCCGGCGCCAGCCAATACCAGCAACGGACCGTCGAGATAGCGCACCGCCTCCCGCTGCGGGTCATTCAGTTGCACCGCCATCTGAGGCTTACTGCAAAGCGCTGAAAACTTTGCGGGCCAGCTTGCCAGCGGCGTCCATCGGATCCTGGCGGATGCTCTTTTCTTCTTCAGCGATCATCAGGTAGAGGCCATCGAGCGCTTTCTGCGTCACGTACTCATCCAGATGCGCGTCCTGTTCCTTGATCAATCCGAACTTGGCAGCCTTGCTGGCAAACTGGTCATATTTGTCCGCCAGCTTCACTTTGGCCATGGCCTTTTGCACAATGGGTTTGAATTTCTGTCCCAGCGGCTCCGCTGTGGTACGACGGAAATACTGCGTGGCAGCATCGTCGCCCCCTTGCAGGATGCCTTTCACGTCTTCGACCGACATCTTTTTGACGGAGTTCACCAACAATGCCTTCGCTTCCGGCACCGCAGCTTCAGCCGCGCGATTCATGGTGGTTTCCAGTTCGTCGGCATATTTGCCCATGCCCAGACTGCGCATCATGCCTTCAGCTTTTTGCACGCTTGGCGGCAACGAAATTTTCACTTTCGGGTTGCCGAGAAAGCCATCAGTGTGACCGAGACTTTCCACCGCCTTGCCCGCACCCTGCGTCAGGGCTTCCTTCAAACCTCCCACGGCATCCTTGTTGCTCAAGTCCGCCAGCGAGAGAGCGAAAGCAGTGCTTGCAAGACACAGGGTGACAAGCACCAGCAAAAAGCCGAGAATTGGGCGCATATTCAAATTCGTCAAGTCAGGAAGTTCCGCAGTGAAAACAAAATGGATCGCAGGGCTTGCGGCAATCGTTGTTGTGACCGTTGCCGGCTGGCTGATTCTCTCACAGAAGCAAGCGGCGCCTGATGTGACTGTTGCCACGCTCAAGGGCGACAAACTTTCGCTCTCGCAACTGCATGGCAAAGTGGTGCTGGTGAACTTCTGGGCCACTTCCTGCACCACCTGTGTCGGCGAAATGCCGAAGATGGTGGAGACCTACAACACCTTCGCACCGCGCGGTTACGAGATGGTAGCCGTCGCCATGGACTACGACCGCCCGGACTACGTGCTCAACTACGCCACACGCAACAATCTGCCGTTCACAGTGGCGCTTGATCTCAAAGGCGATGCCGCACAGGCCTTCGGCGGCGTGCGCCTGACGCCGACCAGCTTCCTGATCGACAAGAAGGGCCGCATCGTTCAGCAATACCTCGGCGTGCCGGATTTCCCCAAGCTGCATGCACTGGTGGATCAGTTGCTCAAGGAGTCGTGATTTTCCTTGATTGCACGTAGCGCTAGCGGCCGCTGCGCATCATCCGTTCCATGAAGGCGCGCGTCGGATCGGCATCTTCGATTTGGTCGGGATTTTCATCCGGCATCATGTACTGAAGCACGGCCTTGCTGGCATCGTGCTTGTCGAGACTCCCGGTCACCAGTTTCGGAAAGGCGATGACCAGCGCCACCATCACCATCTGGATCAGGACGAAGGGCACCGCGCCCCAATAGATTTCAGAAGTCTTAACCGTGGGCGGAGCGACCGAGCGCAGATAAAACAGTGCAAAGCCGAACGGTGGATGCATGAACGAGGTCTGCATGTTCACCCCCAGCAACACGCCGAACCAGATCAGGTCGATGCCGAGCTTGTCCGCCACCGGCGCCAACAGCGGCACCACGATGAACGACAGCTCGAAGAAATCGAGGAAGAAAGCCAGCACGAAGATGAGCAGATTGACCGCGATCAGAAAACCGAGTTGGCCGCCGGGCAGATTTTGCAGCAGGTGTTCGACCCAGACATGGCCGTTCACCCCATAGAAGGTTAGGCTGAAAATGCGCGCGCCGAGCAGGATGAAAACGACAAAGGTGGTGAGCTTGGCAGTTGCGTCCATCGCCTGCTTGAGCAGCGTTAAGGAAAGTCTTCTGCGCAGTAGCGCCAATACCAACGCGCCGCTTGCGCCCATCGCGCCGCCTTCCGTTGGCGTGGCGATGCCGAGGAAGATGGTACCCAGCACCAGAAAAATCAGCAGCAGCGGCGGGATCAGCGAGGTCACTACGCGCCACAACAGTTGGCGGCCACGCAAGGTACGCGCCTCTGGCGGCAAAGCCGGCACCCAGTGCGGCTTGACCAGCGAAACGCCAAAAATGTAAATGGCGTAGAAGCCGGTCAGCATCAGGCCCGGAATCAGCGCGCCCTGATACATGTCGCCCACTGACTTGCCCAACTGGTCGGCCATGATGATCAGCACCAGCGAGGGCGGAATGATTTGTGCCAGCGTACCGGAGGCGGCGATCACACCCGACGCAAGGCGACGGTCATAGCCGTAGCGCAGCATGATGGGCAGCGAGATCAACCCCATGGAAATGACCGATGCGGCGACCACGCCGGTCGTCGCCGCCAACATCGCGCCGACCAGAATCACCGCATAGGCCAGCCCGCCGCGCACCGGACCGAACAACTGGCCGATGGTGTCGAGCAAATCTTCGGCCATGCCAGAACGTTCGAGGATCAACCCCATGAAAGTGAAGAAGGGCACCGCCAGCAAGGTTTCGTTGCTCATCACGCCGAACACCCGCGCCGGCATGGCCTGCAACAATTCGGCTGGCAGCACATCCAGCACGATACCGATCAGTGCAAAAAAGATGCCGTTGGCGGCCAGCGCAAAGGCCAGCGGATAGCCGAGCAGCAGGAAGAGGATCAGCGAACCGAAAATGATCGGCGCCAGATTGGCCAGCAGAAATCCGCTCATTGTTTTGACGCCGCGCGCTGCGTGATGATGGTTTCAGCCAGCTCAAGTTCGGCTGGCTTGTTGTGTTCTTTCACCCCCGGGTCGGGCGCAAGACCTTTGAGCCACGCAATGCGTTTGATGATTTCCGATACACCCTGCAGTGCAAGCAGTGCAAAGCCCAGCGGCATCATCATCTTGACCGGCCACTGGGTCAGGCCACCGGCGTTGGCAGAGGTTTCACCGGAAGTAAAGGCGTTGGTGAAGTATGGCCAGCATAGATACAACATCAGCAGGCTCATTGGCAGCAGAAACATCACCGTGCCGAAGATGTCGATGCCCACCTGGGTACGGCGCGAAAAGCGCAGGTAGATGACATCAATGCGTACATGTTCCTGCTTGAGCAAGGTATATGCGCCACTGAGCAGAAATAGTGTGGCGAACATGTACCACTGTGCTTCGAGAAAGGCGTTGGAACTGGTGTCGAAGACCTTGCGCACGATGGCATTGCCGGCACTGATCAGCACTGCGGCCAGCACCAGCCAGCCAGCAAGTTTTCCGATGCGTTGATTGAGGCCGTCGATCGCGCACGACAAAGCGAGCAGTGCCTTCATGTTTCTCCCTCAGGCCTGGCGGTTAGAATTCGGGGCATTGTATCTTGCCGAAAATCATGAACGTCACCCGCATCTGCATTGTCCGCCATGGCGAAACCGACTGGAATCTCGAACGGCGCCTGCAAGGTCAACTCAACACGAACCTCAATGCCGCAGGCCGGGTGCAAGCCAAGGCGACGGCGCAAGGGTTGGAACAGCATGGCTTCGTAGCTATTTACAGCAGCGATCTGCGCCGTACCTTGCAAACCGCGACGGTGCTTGCGCAGCGTTTGGGGTTGGAGGTGTGCCCTGAAGCAGGGCTGCGTGAACGCCACTACGGCGTGTTCCAGGGCCGCACCGCGGCCGAACTGGCGCGCGACTATCCGGACGCCCACGCCAGATTCCTGAACCGCGACCTCGATTACGACTTCGACCATGGCGAGAGCCTGCGAAACTTCGCGGCACGTGTGAGCGAAACCATCGAACGGATTGCTTCGCATCACGCCGGCGAGACCGTGCTGCTGGTCACGCATGGCGGTGTACTGGATATCGTCTATCGCCGTATCACCGGCCGCGCCCTGAGCGGCCCGCGCGACTTCGCGGTGCCGAACGCCGCCCTCAACTGGATCGAGCTTGGACCCGAAGGCTGGCACCTGCTGGCGTGGGCCGACCGCAGTCATCTGGAGCGCACGCTGGAGCAGGCCGTCGAGTAGTGCGGTGCAACGCGCAAAGCATAAATACACCCGCCCCTCCCGTCCTCCCCCGCGCGCGGGAGGCGACTGCTTGGCGCGCTGTGCTCGATCATGGGCGAGGGCTTCCGTGGGGCCTTTCACGCTAAAATGGGCCACTTTTCCCCGCGGACTGCCCCATGTTTAGTTTCGGCATAACCCGCTTCGCGCGTTAGCCTTCACTGAAAGATTTTTTAGGAACAAAAATGTTTTCCAAGCAAGACACCCTCGCAAAAACCGATCCGGACCTGTGGTCCTCAATCCAGGATGAAAACCGCCGCCAGGAGGATCACATCGAGTTGATCGCCTCGGAAAACTATGTTTCCTGCGCAGTGCTCGAAGCGCAAGGTTCGCAGCTCACCAACAAGTACGCCGAGGGTTATCCCGGCAAACGCTATTACGGCGGTTGCGAGCATGTCGACGTGGCCGAGCAACTGGCCATCGATCGCGCCAAGAAACTGTTCGGCGCGGATGCCGCGAATGTCCAACCCAATTCCGGCTCGCAGGCCAACCAGGCGGTGTTCATGGCTTTTCTGCAACCGGGCGACACTATCCTCGGCATGAATCTGGCCATGGGCGGCCATCTGACCCACGGCTCGCCGGTGAACATGTCCGGCAAGTGGTTCAAGGTGATTCCCTACGGCCTCAATGCCAAGGAAGAAATCGACTACGACGAGATGGAGCGTCTAGCGCACGAGCACAAGCCGAAGCTGATCATCGCTGGCGCGTCGGCCTATGCCCTGCGCATCGATTTCGAACGCTTCGCCAAGGTGGCGAAAGCGATCGGCGCCAAATTTATGGTGGATATGGCGCACTATGCCGGACTGATCGCGGCGGGTTTTTATCCCAACCCGGTGCCCCACGCCGACGTGGTGACCACCACCACGCACAAGACCCTGCGCGGTCCGCGTGGCGGGCTGATCCTGATGAAGGCCGAGCACGAGAAGGCCATCAACTCCGCCATCTTCCCCGGCTTGCAGGGCGGTCCGCTGATGCACGTGATCGCCGCCAAGGCAGTGGCATTGAAGGAAGCCATGACCCCGGAATTTCGTCAATACCAGGAACAGGTCATCGAAAACGCCATCGTCATGGCCAAGGTGCTGGCCAGCCGAGGCCTGCGCATTGTTTCCGGTCGTACCGAGTCGCATGTTTTCCTTGTTGATCTCCAGTCGAAAAACATCACCGGCAAGGAGGCCGAAGCGGCGCTCGGGTTGGCGCACATGACGGTTAACAAGAACGCGATCCCCAACGATCCACAAAAGCCCTTCGTCACCTCCGGCATCCGCATCGGCACGCCGGCCATGACCACGCGCGGCTTTACCGAAATTGAAGCCGAACAGGTCGCCCACTTGATCGCCGACGTGCTCGACGCGCCGACCGATGCAGCAGTGTTGGAAAAAACGCGCGGCAAGGTCGCCGAACTGTGCAAGAAATTTCCGGTTTACGGATAGTGAGGAGCCAGGCGTGAGGCGTGAGGAGACAAACCGAGGAGATTTTTCTCCTCACTCCTCACGCCTCACGCC
>JANYCD010000013.1 GCA_025360425.1 Sterolibacteriaceae bacterium | reverse complement strand
CCGCGCCCAGCCCACCGCCGATATCGTCGCCGTCGGTGCCTACAAGCGCGAGGATGGTCTGTGGGTCTATCGCAAGGTGCGCGCCCGCGACCTGTGGGATCAGATCATGCGTTCCACCTACGACCACGCCGAGCCGGGCATCCTGTTCCTCGACCGCATGAACAAGGACAACAACCTTTACTACTGCGAAACCATCGAGGCCACCAACCCCTGCGCCGAACAGCCGCTGCCGCCCTATGGCTGCTGCTGCCTGGGTTCGATCAATCTCACCATCTTCGTCAAGGCGCCGTTCACCGACCAGGCCACGTTCGACTACGCCGCCTTTGGCAAGGTGGTGGAAACCGCGACGCGCATGCTCGACAATGTGCTCGACGCCACCCATTGGCCGCTCGAACAGCAACAGAAGGAGGCCGCCAACAAGCGTCGTGTCGGCCTCGGCTTCACCGGCCTTGGCGATGCGCTGATCATGCTCCGCCAGCACTACGCCGGCGACGAAGCACGCGCCACGGCGACCAGGATTTCCGAGTTCATGCGCGACAAGTCCTACCTCGCCTCGGTCGAACTGGCCAAGGAGCGCGGTGCCTTCCCGCTGTTCAATGCCGACATGTATTTGTCCGGCGGCAATTTCGCCTCACGCCTGCCACAGGACATCAAGGACACCATCCGCAAACACGGCCTGCGCAATTCGCACCTGCTCTCCATCGCACCCACCGGTACCATCAGCCTGGCCTTTGCCGACAATGCCTCGAACGGCATCGAACCGCCGTTCTCATGGACCTACACACGCAAGAAACGCATGGCCGACGGTACCCACAAGGAATACGCGGTCGAGGATTACGCCTGGCGTTTGTACAAGCACATGGGCGGCGACGTCACCAGGCTGCCCGACTACTTCGTCACCGCGCTGGAACTCTCGGCCGCAGCACACAAGGATATGGTCGCCGCCGTGGCACCCTATGTCGACACCTCGATCTCCAAGACGGTGAACGTGCCCGAGGATTATCCCTACGCCGAGTTTGAAGACCTCTACATGTCGGCGTGGAAATCCGGTCTCAAGGGCCTCGCTACGTATCGCCCCAACGGTGTGCTCGGCTCCGTGCTTTCCATCGGCGAAAGCATCAGCCCCAATTCGCAAGGTGCGGCAAGCAACGCCCAGCAGCGGCAACCGCAGGACGTGACCATCGACAGCGCCAACCGCCGCCTGTCCATCGGCGCCCTGCCAGCGCCGGTACTGGCGAGCCTGCGCTGGCCCGGCCGGCCGCGCATGACCGACGGCAACAGCTCGTGGTCATACATGATCGAAACCCCGCACGGCGAGTTCGCCCTGTTCGTCGGACAAACCGAAAACGAAGCTGGCCGCGGCGTGCCCTTCGAAGTCTGGGTCAATGGTTCGGAACAACCGCGCGGCCTCGGCGCCGTGGCCAAGACCCTGTCGATGGATATGCGCGTCAACGACAAGGCCTTCCTCAAGCTCAAGCTTGATGCGCTGGCAAAAACTGTTGGTGCGGAACCTTTCGACATGCCCTTCCCGCCCAGTGGCGAAAAGAAGGTCATGCCCGGCATGGTCTCGGCCTTCGCCCAGGTGGTGCGCTACCGCTGCGAGAAGCTCGGTGCGCTCGACGAAAGCGAAAGCAAGGCCGGCGAAACGCCAGTGCTCGATGCCATGTTCTCGCGCGACGAACCCAAGACCGGCACCGACGGCACACTGTCATGGACGGTCGACATTTCCAACCCGTCCGCAGCCGAAGAATTCGTGCTCGGCCTCAAGGAAATCACCCTGCCCGACGGCGTCACTCGGCCCTACTCGGTGTGGCTCTCCGGCAACTACCCGCGTGCACTCGACGGCTTGACCAAGCTGCTCTCGCTCGACATGCGCGTGCTCGACCCGGCCTGGATCGGCATGAAGCTGCGCAAACTCATCGACTATCCGGAACCGCTCGGCGACTTCATGGCGCGCATGCCCGGCAGCCAGAAGCAACAGAACTGGCCCTCCACCGTGGCCTACATCGCGCGGCTGATCATCCACCGCTACTCGATGCTCGGCATCCTCGACGAAAACGGTTTCCCGATGCGCGACATGGGCATCCTCGAATTGCCAGGACTGCCGGGACAACCCGCCAAGGCCGGCGGCATCAAGGCCATGCAGGGCTCGCTGTGCGCCGAGTGCGGCAACTTCACGGTGATCCGCAAGGATGGTTGTGATTTCTGCTCGGCGTGCGGGGCGGTGGGGACTTGCGGTTAAAAGCAAAAAATCATCGTGACCCAAAACAAACCGAACAGTCTGGCTTCTCTTGCGGGTTTGATAAACAAACCCGCGAGCCATCCGCCGGCAACTATGGGCTTCGGTAGCCTCGCCCAACTGATGGCGGCACCGCCGCAAAATGCGTTATACGGTTTATCGAGCCTCGCTGTTAAACCCGTCGAGGCACCGAGTTGGCTCTACGTGACCAAGCGATTCCAGACCTTCCAAGACAACCTCTCGCTAACTGCAAATCAAGTCGAAGACGGCCAGACAAAGTACAAGGGGGTGGTCTCGTGCCTTAACGCGGCCTATTGGGGTCACAATTCCGAGACACAGAATGCGTTCTTCATTGGGTCGTGTGCTAAGGACACTCGTATTCGACCGCCACGTGACGTGGATCTGTACTTTGTACTCCCGTTGGCCGTGTACCAACGCTTCGAGGCCTACGGTTCCAGCGTCAATAAACAGTCGGCTCTTCTGCAAGAAGTGAAGTCGAAGTTGCTTGCGACCTATGGGTCCAGCAGCATCAAGGGCGATGGGCCGGTCGTGCTTGCTGACTTCACCAGCTACAACGTCGAGATCGTGCCCGCGTTCTTGTACGACGCCAACGATCACTCGTACTACGTATGCGACACGAAGAACAGCGGCAGATACATAACGACCAAGCCGCTGCACGAGGTCCATGCGATTCAGGCAGCCGATGCACGCAACAACTACAATGTGCGCAGGTTGATCCGCATGCTGAAGTGCTGGCAGGCTTCGTGCTCTGTACCGATTAAGTCGTTCTACCTCGAATTGCTCGCCATCGACTTCCTCGATCAATGGCAGTACAAGAACCAGAGTTATTTTTTCTACGATTGGATGTGCCGCGACTTCTTCGCGTGGCTGATCACAAAAGCCCACTCGTTTGTGATGGCGCCAGGTACATGGGAAATCTTGTGGATCAGTGATGCATGGAAATCTCGCGCTGAAAGCGCATATGGCCGTGCCCTGAAGGCCTGCGACTACGAGCGCGCCAACGACATGTACAACGCAGGTGACGAGTGGCAGAAGATTTTTGGCACCGACATCCCTAAATTTGTCTGATGGATCAGCGCGCTCAAGAAATCGTCGCAGAGTGCAAACGTCAAGAGGATTCCTGCCTCTACACATCCACGGCACTCTTCGAATGGGTAAAAGAGGTTCGCATCTGGCGTACTGCCTTTATTATTCTGCCTGTCATCGCGGGCTCAATCGCAAGTGCAAAGATTCTTTTGAAGGAGCCCGACTTCGATTGGTTCACTGCCATCGCGGCAATGCTTGCTGGCCTATTCCCGGCGATATTCAAGGCGCTCGATCTTGATGTTAGCCTCAAAACAATTTCAGACAGCGCGAATCGGTTCAAAGTCTTGCAGGATCGCTTCCGTCAAACTTCCCGCATTGGGGCAACCAGAATGACCGATGAACTCGAAGAAGAATTTAAGACGCTGATGGACCGTTTGGATGACGCCCGCTCGGCGGGCCCAGCTTTGCCCGAGCGCCACTTCAAGAGTGCACAGAAGAAGATCAAGAGCGGCGACTATTCCTTCGACTAATCGTCGGTAGGCTAAGTCGGGGGGACCATCATGGATGACTCAAAACGCAATCTGATCTGGCACGGCATGTTCCTGTTCCTGCTCGGCCTCATCACCGGCTTCCTCGAACCACACTTCACCAATTTGCGCATGGGCCTCGCAGCGCATCTCGAAGGCGTGATGAATGGAATATTCTTGATCGCGCTGGGTGCGGCATGGCTGGAGGTCAGGCTCACCGCCCCGCTCAAGACCGCAGCGTATTGGGGCGCGCTGTATGGTGCCTACGCCAACTGGCTGTTCACCACGCTGGCCGCCGTGTTTGGTACCGGCGCGCTGTCGCCGATCACCGCCGCCGGCCGAGTGGCTGAACCATGGCAGGAGAGCATGGTGACGGGCGGCTTCATGAGCGTTGGACTGGTCATCGTAGCGACCGCCATCCTTGTCCTCTGGGGCCTTAAGAAAAACTGAATGACAAGAATTAAAGAAGCCAGTATCTATTAATTGTTGTTCAATCTTCGCAAGCGGCTGGAGCAGAAACAGTTACCAGTATTTTTCAAAAGCCATTTGCCCGAGCACGCCGCGACGTGTGGTCGCAAAGCCTCGCGCACTCAACAGTTGCCGCAGCTCGCGCGCCATCTCCGGATTGCCGCAGACCATCACGCGCGATTCGGCAAGGCTGAGCGATGTGCCCGCTGCACGCTCCAATCGGCCATCCGAAATCAATTGCGGAATGCGCTGCGAAAATTCGCTGCTGCCGGGCTCACGGGTGACGATGGGGATATAGCAAAGCCGCGCTGTGGCGCTGGAAAGCGCATGCGGAAGCGCGGCCATCTCGTCGCGGTAGGTGAGTTCCGCCGCGCGGCGCACGCTGTGAACCACAATCAGCTTCTCGAACGCCTCCCACACCGGCGGATCGCGCAAGATTGACACAAACGGTCCCAGGCCGGTGCCGCTGGAGAACAGCCAGAGGTCCCGCCCGGGCGCCAACTGGTCGACGGTGAGGAAGCCAAAGCTGAGTTTGTCCACATGGATCGGATCGCCGACCTGCAACCGCGTAAGCCGTTCCGAAAAGGCGCCACCGGGAATCAGTACGGCGACGAATTCCAGCGTGTCGTCATGGGCCGCGGATACCATCGAATAAGCGCGCCAGACCCTGTCTTCGCCATCGCCAAGGCCCAGGCGTGCATAGTGCCCAGGCTTGAAGTGGAAGTCCGGATTGCGCGTGGTACAAAAAGACAGCAGCGTCGGCGTCCAGTGACGGATCGACACTACCTGTTCGGTGGTCGATTTCCTTTCGGGCTCAACTGACCCGGTGCTTGGTTCAGAAATGGTGCTCATCTAAAGGGCGAGAATCTATGATGCCGGCGCTAGAAGAGCCGGCCGGATTCAACCCACGGGTGCACTGCCGACCACCAGAACAATTGCAAAGTACCGAGCAGGAAAGCCGCGGTGAGGATCGTCGCGGCCGGCATCAGCAGCCCCTTCCAGGTCGTCTCGCTGGTCAATGCCAAGCCGGCATCCTTGGGAATTGCCGCCCATTTCTCGACGCGGGCCAGGCCGAAATACGATGCGGTGAGCAGGCCACCCATGAACCACATATTGGACCAGGGAACTCCGAGCAGCAGGTATTCGGGGGCCTGATGATAGGTCCACACGCCGATGGAAATACACACTGACTCGACGACGATGTCGATGGCTGCAGCGATGGCGAGGATCACCGGAAAATGCAGTGGTCCCAGGACGCGGCCGATGCGGTCATGGAACTTCGATGCGAACAAAGGCAGGAAGCCGAAGCCGACGCTCCAGACAAAGCAGATCGAGAGTGGATAACGCTGGCCCAGGATATCGATGCCGGGAACCATGACGAGGTTTGAAGCGGTCGTCGCATTCCAGAAACCGCGCGAACACCACAGCCAGTCGAAGCCGAATATCATGAAACCGCCAAGTACCGCCCCCAGGTTGAATGGATTGCGCGACCGTATTGCCCAGCCAAGCACCGCCAAAAACAATATGGTAATCACGATTTCGTATGCGGCCATGAACTGTTCTCCCCTTGTTTTATTGAACGACCATGATGCTTGCCTAAGGATAGCGTCACTGCCCTTTCCATTCAAGCGCTGCAAGCAATTCGCCGCCGTGTTACCTTTTGCCAAAACAACAACGTCACGTTCCTGCGGGAGAGCAAATGAATACCAAAAACCAACTGCTGTGCACATGGTCCGGCCCGGCCTTTCTCACCATTTTTTCCATCGGCTGGTGGTTCATCGCCTGGTTCATTCCGCCGCAATCGCCCAACTCAAGCGCGGTCGAGATCGCCGCGTTCTATATGCAGAATCCCGTGTCTATCAAGATGGGCATGGTCATCGCAATGTTCAGCGTCGGCTTCTTCGGCCCATGGCTGGCCGTCATCTCGACGCAGTTGCGGCGCATGGAAGGCAGCTCGCCAGTGTTGGCCTACACGCAGATGATCTCCGGCGCAATGGGCGTGCTGGCGTTCCTGTTGCCGATCATGATCTGGTGCACCATCGCCTTCCGCCCCGAGCGCGATCCGCAGCTGATGCTCCTGTTCAACGACCTGGCCTGGCTGATGCTGACCACGATCGTCTCGCCCGGCATCGTGCAGAACATCGCCATCGGCATGGCTGTGCTCAGCGACAAAAATAAAAATCGGGTATTCCCGAAGTGGGCTGCCTATTTCAACTTCTGGATCGCCACTTCGTTCATGCCGGCGCTGATCGTTCCGTTCTTCAAGACCGGTCCGTTCGCGTGGGACGGCATCATCGGTTTCTGGGTGCCGCTGGTGAATTTCGGCGCCTGGGTCTGGGTGATGTTCTTCCTGCTGCGCAAGGGCATCAAGCAGCAGGCGGCTGAGGCGGCATAGCAGATTCAACCATGCGTCATCAGGGCGCCATGCATGGCGCGCATCGCCTCGCGACGCTCGCGCTGACCCTCGCGTGCTGCGTGCCGCAGGCGCAGGCGGGCGACGAACCTTCCGCCACGCCCTACCGCCCCGGCGCCGCCAATCCGGCAGAACTCTCGGCCCCCGGCTGGCTGGAAGGCGAGGCCGGCATTGCCCGCAGCAACAACGGCGGCGCGACGTTTCTGAACGACACGTCGTGGTTGCTCAAGCTGGCGTTCAGCGAAGACTTCGGCGTGATGCTGGGCGGTGACGCCCACCTCCGCCAAAGTGACACGAGTGGCGTGCTCTCCGGACACGGTGATACCGTGCTGACTTTCAAGAACCACTGGGCGGTTGATGAAGCCACGGCCTTCGGCCTTGAGTGGGGGGCGAAATTCTCTACCGCGGACGACGGCCTCGGCTCGGGGAAAAATGACTACGGTTTCAACGGCATCTACAGTCGCGACATCGGCAAGGTCCGAGTCGACGCCAACGTCGGTGCGACGCGGCTGGGGCTGATCGAGCCAAGCCTGGCGCGTTGGCAGTATCCGTGGGCCATTGCCCTGTCGCGCCCGGTAAGCGAGGACTGGAGTTTCGCCATTGAGGAATCCGGCGTGGTTCGCCGCGGCGCACCCGCGACCATGCAATTGATGGTGGCCGTCTCCTACAGCATGACCAAGCGCCTGGTGCTGGATGGCGGGATGATTTCCGGTACATCGAATGCCGCGCCCAGATGGTCGGCCTTCATGGGCGTCACCTACCTCGCGGCGAAGTTCTGGTGATGCACCAGGTGCGCTAAGCGCCCAACCCGCGTATCAGGCGCCCTGCCCGTTTAGTTGGACGCCCCTTGCTACCCGCACTCGGGGTTGGTGCAAGTTTGCGCATTTCGAGATCACGCGTGCGACGGGCCAGACTCTCTTCGCTCTCTTCATAAAGCAGCCGCGCTTCCGGCGCCGGGCGGCGCTGGGCGTTGATGCCGCGCACGATCACCGTCCAGCGCATTTCGCCGGTCATGATGTCCACCGTGTCGCCGGCCTTCACTTCGCGCGACGATTTGGTGTTGCCGCCGTTGAGCCGCACCTTGTTGCCCTCCACCGCCGCTACGGCGAGGCTGCGGGTCTTGAAGAAACGTGCGGCCCAGAGCCACTTGTCGATGCGCAGTGCGTTGGCGGATTCATTCATGAGGGAAATGCTACCACCGCAATACGATGCAACCTTTGCCACGGCACGCAGTCTCTTACAATACCGAACACACTGGATACTCCCACATGCCATTCGACAATCAACCCCCAAGACTCGACCACCGCAACGGCAGCGGCAATTTGCTGAGTGCTATATTCACCATGGTCGCCGGTGCCGCGTTGCTGGTGGCGGGATTCATCTTCTCTCTGGTAATCCTTTCTGTCATCGCCGTCGTCGCGTTGCTGGTGTGGGCCTGGTTCTGGTGGAAGACACGCGCACTGCGCAATCACCTCGGCAAGCAGATGGAACAAATGCAGCGCGAACAACAGCGACGGACGCAAGACGGGCCGACGAAGGAAGGCGTAACAATCGACGGCGAAGTCATCCGCGAAGACTCAGGGCGACAATAGATGCCACATGCACGGACATCCATGAACACAAGCATTGAGGACGAAGATAACGACTTGCGCAGCCTGACGCGACAGTTTCCACTGTCAGGCCGTATCGAGGCAATCTATCTCCGCCCGCAACGCGGCGCTGCGACCATTTGCGTCGACGCGGTACTCGCGATTGCTTCGCGCGGTCTCGAAGGCGACCGCAGTATCAACGGATGCGAAGGCAGCAAACGGCAGGTAACGCTGATTCAGGCCGAGCACCTGCCGATCATCGCTGCCTTCACCGGACTTGTTGAGGCCAATCCTGCATTGCTCCGGCGCAACCTGGTGGTGTCGGGGCTCAACCTGCTCGCGGCACATGCACTGTTCAAGGACCAGTCGCTGATCCTGCGCATCGGGTCAGATGTGGTGCTTGAGCTCACCGGCACCTGCGACCCATGCTCGCGCATGGAACAGTTGCTCGGCCGCGGCGGCTACAACGCGATGCGCGGGCACGGCGGCATGACCGCCCGCGTGCTCTCGGGTGGCACGCTGCGGCGGCATGATGCGGTGCTGTGCGAGACACGCTAGCGGTGTTGACGCCCGGTACCGACGCGATGACTGATGAAGTCGTCGCCGCCACCCGGCGCTGGCTGAAGCGCGCCGTGATCGGACTCAACCTGTGCCCGTTCGCCAAGACGGTGCATGTCAAGCAACAGATCCGTTATGCCGTCACCGCGTCGACCACCGCCGACGAGTTGCTGGTCGAACTGGAGCACGAACTGGAACTGCTTGTGCAGACCGATGTGGCGGAGATCGACACCACGCTGCTGATCCATCCGCAGGCGATGACTGACTTCATCGATTACCATTTTTTTCTCGGCGAGGCCGACGCCCTGCTCAGACGAATGGAACTGGACGGCGTGATCCAGATCGCCAGCCTGCATCCGCACTACGAATTCGCCGGCAGCGACAGCGACGACATCGACAACTACACCAATCGCTCGCCGTATCCGACGCTGCACCTGCTGCGCGAGGCGAGCATCGACCGCGCGGTGGCGGCCTTTCCCGATGCCTCAGAAATTTTTGAGCGCAACATCGAAACCTTGCGCCGCCTCGGTCATGAAGGCTGGCGACGCCTCTGGATCGGGTAGACCCTAGGCAGTCGCTCGCTTGAACGCCGCGACACCTTCCTCGAAAGCGCGCTTTGCGACAGCGGCATCGGGTGTCATCAGATCGAAGCCGTGCACCGTGCCCGGATAATTATGCACCTCCACCGGTACGCCAGCCTGCATCAGGCGCATGGCATAGAGCAGGCCTTCATCGCGCAGCGGATCATGCTCGCAGGTAATGACGTAGGCCGGCGCCAGACCCGACAGGTCCTTGGCTCGTGCCGGCGCGGCATAGGGCGAGACATTGCTGCGGTCGACACCGATGTAGTGATTCCACATGTCCAGCGAATGTCTGGAATTCCAGACCAATGCATCACGTCCGACGCGCATCGACTCGGTCTCGCAGCGGTCGTCGATCACCGGGTAGATCAGCATCTGCATAGCCAGTGCCGGCCCGCCCCGATCGCGCGCCATTTGCGCCACCGCAGCGGTGAGCGCACCACCAGCACTGCCACCGCCGATGACGATTTTTTTCGGGTCGATGCCCAATGCCGCAGCATTGGCCGCTACCCACTTGAGCGCGGCGTAGCAGTCTTCGGGAGCGGCAGGAAACGGGTGTTCCGGCGCGAGGCGATAGTCGACACCGATCGATACGGCGCCCGCTTCAGCCGACATTTTCAGGCAGCGCGCATGCTCGGTTTCGAGGTCGCCAAGGATGAACGCGCCACCGTGGAAGTTGACGAAGGCCGGTCGCAAACCGACGGCGCCCTTGGGCGTATAGATGCGCACCGGAATGTCCGGCGCAGCGGACGGTCCGGGGATCTTGCTCTCGGTCTGAGTGACGCGCGGATCGGCCGGTGGCCCGCCTTGCGGGGCGACCGCCGCGAACATCGCGGCGAACATTGCCCGTGTGCCGACAGCATCGGCGACATTCACCGCCGGGAATTGCGAGGCCACTGCGTAAACTTCAGGATCAAAAATTGGTGCCGGTTTCATGCGTCTCTCCTCGTTGTGGATTTTTTTGTGAGTATAGCGTCGAAGCCGACCGGGTTTGCTATTCGGTCACGCCGGCCTCGCGCAGCAACCGTTCGCATTCATCGAGCAGACCGGGCATCAACTCCGAAAAATGGTTCGGGTCGAGCGCTTCCATCATTTCATGCGCGGTGAACAAGCCGGCTTCCCGCGACAGCGTTGCGGCAATGCTGCGTGCCAAGGTATCGCTGAGGTCTGAGATCAATCGCCGCTCCTTCAATTCCCAGCGCGTCTTTGAACGCGACAGCCAGTGCGACGCCAGCGTCGCACCCTGCGCCTCGGTCATCCACTGGTTGTGTTCATAGAAGGCGGAGAGGCGTTCGGCGGCGAGGGCAAACAGCAGTGCCTTGCGTGTGGTGAGATCAAGCGGCAGCGGCGCCGGCGCTTCGTCTTTGGGTTTGAAATCGGAAACCAAGATCGTCAGAGTGGAGTGAAACGCAACGTGCCATCGTCCAGCGTGCCATGGAACATTTCTTCGGGCCGCACCCACAGGCCCTGTGCATGCGGCCAGAGATGTTCGTAGACCGTCATCGGTTCCAGCGTCTCCGAATGTTTGGCCGAGCCGATCACTCGATAGAGGCCTCCTTTGTAGTGCCGATGGGTGGCACGCTTGATGGCTTCGGCTTCGGTCATGGGGCTCTGCGTCGACCTCACGCTTTGTCCTGCCGCTTGAAGATCGCACTGGCGTCGCGATGGGCGCGGTCCAGCGTGCGCATCGCCGGATCTTCATCATGCAGGATGAAATAATCGGCGGCTTGCGCCTGCATCACCAGCGCGATCGCGGCTTCGTCGTCGAGATCGAACTTCTCCGTGATCAACGTGGTGACCTCGTCGAGGTAGGCCTCGTAAGTCATTGCGCTCTTCATGCGCGTCAGGTCTTGACCGGATGGATCCAGACGAACAACAGCTGCCCCTGCGAGTCGGCCAGCCGTGCCAGGTCGGCGAGGTCCATGACCAGGGATTGCACTTCCTCGAAATCCCAATCTTCCTTTTCGAACTCTTCGGTCGCGGCCAGCTCCTCGGCGATGGTCTCGAGAAACTCTTCGTCAAGGTTGGCCAGTTTTTCCGTCGCCGCGTCCGACATGCGCAACACCACCGCACCCTCGTCGTCGACATACACAGGTTCGTAGGCGCCGGCCGCCAGATCGAACTCGTCGCCGGTCAGCAGGCAGTGCAGCATGACGATCTTGCCGGTGTCGATGCCGCGCCGTTCGATGCCGCTCCATTCCTCGACGGGATGCTCGGATTCGGCGACCGCTTCGAGTTCGTCTTCGTCGGCGGCGATGATGTTGGTGAGTATGTTCAATCTGACTCCCTGATCTTGTGAATGAACTCCCTTGTCGGGAGCGGACGAATGATAGCGGCAAACCTCGCGCCCTAGCGCCGTCGCGGCTTTCGCTTTCCGGCAAGCGCCGGCTTGTGCGGCAGGCCCAGCGCCTGGCGCGAGAAGCGGTCAGCGTCAGCATTGCGGTGACGTGGAACCCAGATCAGTTGCACATCATCGAAACGCTTGAGCCAATCACGCGCACGCGCAACGAGCGCCGTCAAACGCACAATTCCGGTGGAATCCGGGCCGGCAACATAGCGCAATGCGATATCGCTGTCACCACGCACCACCAGTCGCTTGGCCCCTGCGCTGTGGGCCAATTCCAGTGCAGAACACAACGCATGCAACTCGGCTTCGTTGCTGCAACCACTGCAACCCGCCAGCGCAGATTTTTCAAAACGCTCACCGGCTGGCGAAACCACCAGGACACCGACGCCGATTTTTCCCGGATTGGGCAGCGCGGCACCGTCGAACCATGCCTGCCAGTAATCCGTGTTTTCGATCGGCATTTTGTTCAAGCCGACTTCGCCAATCCGCGCTCGCGACGTCGCCACGCGATTACCGCAGGCAGGGCCAGCGCCGCCAACAGCACCAGCGACAACAACGCCGGCCACAGGATGGGCCGATTCCATTCGGCGCGCAGCCGGTCACGCAACGCAGCGTCGACGCGTTGGTACTTGACGGTGTTGTTGCCGACCTTGGTCGGCTTGCGATTGCTCAGCCACTGGTGCGCCAGGATGTAGTCCTTGGGGTGGAAACCCCATATCCACGGCGCGTCATAATTTAGTACGGTCAGCATGCGGTCGATGACGGCCTGACGTTGCGGCCCGTTGTCCATGGCGCGCATCTGTTCGAACAACTGGTCGAATTCGGCGCTGGAATAATTGGCGGCGTTCTCGCCCTGGCTTTTCACCTTGCCCTGCGGGCCGTGCAGCAGGAACAGAAAATTCTCCGGGTCGGGATAGTCGGCGTTCCAGCCAAAGTAGAACAGTTGCGCGCTGCCCTTGAGCAGTTTTTCCTGGAAGCGGTTGTAGTCGGTATTGCGCGCCACCAGTTGCACGTCGATTTTCTGGAACTGCTTGTTGAGCCAGTCGATGCGCGACTTGTCGCCGGCGCCAGAGAGCGTGGTGTCGAGGTTGATCACCAGCGGCTCACCGCTCTTCGCATCGCGGCCGTTGGGATAGCCGGCTTCGGCCAGTAGCCGCTTGGCATCGCTGATGCTCTTGCGTTTCGGCTTGCCATCCACCCAGTCGTACACCTGCGGGTCGATGCCGGCGGCGCCTTCGCGATAGCCGAATATGCCGGGGGGGATCGGGCTCTGCGCGGAGATGCCGCGGCCGTTGAGGAAAATGGAAATGAATTCCTCCTGGTCGATGGCGATGGAGATCGCCAGGCGCAGCTTGCGCGCGCGCTCCGCATTTTTCGCATCGATTCCGCCCAGCGTCGGATCGAGTGCATTGAAGCCCATGTACATGGTGGAGGTGGACACCGAGGTCGACAAGCGTATGCCCTGCCGCGTCATGTCATCGGTCAGTGTCACGTCGCCACTGCCGGCAACCTGCACCGCCTGGTCGAAGGCGTCGGAAGAAATGCCCGAGGCATCGTAATAACCCTGGAGAAATTTGGTCCAGTAGGGAATTTGCTCTTTCTCGCGCGTGAACACGACCTTGTCGATGAAGGGCATGGCCTTGCCGCAATCAACCAGCAGCCCGGCCTCGCGGTCGCCCGCTTCGCCTTCGCATGGGTAGGCTTCGCCGTGGAAGTGGGGATTGCGCTCCAGCACCATGCGCGAATTCGGGTCGTTCTCGCTGAGCATGTAAGGCCCGGTACCGATCGGATACCAGTCGAGCGTGAGATTTTTTTCGGCCATGCCGGGCTGGCTGTAAAAGCGATCCGCCTCCCACGGAATGGGGGCGAAGAACGGCATGGTGAGCCAGTAGAGGAACTGCGGATACTTGCCCTTGATGCGGATGCGATAGGCATGCGCGTCAATGACCGCGACGCCGGACAATGGAAACTGACGCAGGTCCAGCCATTCATCCTTGCGCTCTGCTGGCAGAAACTTGTCGTATTTGCGCAGACTTTCCGCCAAATCGGAAAGACCTACGATGTAGTCGCCCATCAGGCCGAGGATGGGCGAGTGCAGGTGCGGATGGGCGAGACGCTTGATCTCGTAAACGTAGTCGTCGGCGAGCAACTCGCGTGTTGCCGTTTGCGAAAAGTCGCGCAGCTGCTGGATATCAGCAAGGCTCGTCGGGGCAGGCGCGAAAGCCGGGTGAGGTTGATAGCGGATGCCCGGCTTGATATGCACAACGTAATCGCTGTAGGCGATCTGCGCTGCCGGTGCATTGTCCGGCAACTGCTTGCCGGCGGCGTCAATATAGTGCGGTCGCGGCACTTCAGTTGCCGTGGCCGGGATGACCTCATAAGGCCGCTTGAGATAGTGATACTGCAACGGCGACTCATAAATCTGCGCAGTGAAGACAATCTCGTTTTCGCTGTAGGACTGCACCGGATCGAGATGCTTGGGCCGTTCGGTGAACGCACTGTAGAGAATATTTCTGCCGTGGTCGCCCGCTGGATATGGGTCGTTCCAGGCGCTGCTACCGAAGCGGTTGCAGCCCGCAAGCGCGATGACAAGCAGGAGGAAGGGGAATCTGCGCATCGGGCGAGTTTATCCGATCCGCTATAATCCGCCCCTCATTTGAAAGGGCTAAACGATGGGCTTTCTTGCGGGCAAACGCATCCTGATCACGGGGCTGATCTCCAACCGTTCCATCGCCTACGGCATTGCCAAGGCCTGCCGTCGGGAAGGGGCCGAGCTGGCCTTCGCCTACCAGGGCGAACGCTTCAAGGAGCGCATCTCCAAGTTTGCCGAAGAGTTCGGCAGCGGCCTGATATTTCCCTGCGATGTCGCCGACGACGCACAGATCGACGCTGTGTTCTCTGAACTCGGCAAAACATGGGACGGTCTCGAAGGTCTGGTTCACGCCATCGCCTACGCGCCGACCGAAGCCATCGAGGGCGATTTCCTCGACGGCATCTCGCGCGACGCATTCCGCATTGCCCATGACATTTCGTCCTACAGTTTCCCGGCATTGGCAAAGGCCGCGCGGCCCATGCTGCTCAAGGGCCACAACGCCTCGGTGCTCGCGCTGTCCTATCTCGGCGCCGAACGCACCATGCCCAACTACAACACCATGGGGTTGGCCAAGGCCAGCCTTGAGGCGGCGACACGCTACCTGGCCTTCTGCCTCGGCCCGCAAGGCATCCGTGCCAACACCATTTCGGCCGGTCCGATCAAGACCCTGGCGGCTTCGGGTATCGGCAACTTCGGCAAACTGCTGGCCTACAATGCGCACCACGCGCTGTTGCGGCGCAATGTCACCATCGATGAAGTCGGCAACGCTGCCGCCTTCCTGCTTTCGGATCTGGCCAGCGCGATTACCGGCGAAATCCTTTATGTCGACGGCGGCATCAACACCACGGCCATGGGCAACCCCGATCCGCTGCCGGGCTGATAAAACGGTATTCGCCGCGGCCCCGCGCGAGCGGAGCACGGTGAGCAGGAAAGCGTCTGCAACGAATTCGCGCTTCTGCTACTCTTCGGTAGCTTTCAGGAATCGCAAGTTATCGATTTCGAAACAAGCAAGCGGTGCGTGACCGTGACCTGCGTTCACGAATCGGTTGCGAAAATACCGATCTGTCGGGCATCCGACGGCCATCGAATATACAAAATCATTGAGGACGAGACAAAATGATCAAGGCTGAAGATTACAAATTCCACGACAGAGACCCCAAGGACCGCACCTGGACTGAAACCCTGTTCGTGATTTTTTCCGTGCCGGAAGCTGGCATCAGCGCATCAACCTATGTCTTGACGCGCCCCAACCTCGGGGTGTGCCACAGCTCCATCGAAATCCACAAGGGCTTCAGTTTCCACCCGTGGCAAATCCATCATCTCGACTCGCAAATGCACCTGCCCTGCCCCGAAAACTACGCCGATTTTTCGCTCGAAAACGGTTTGACGTTCAAGGCGCACAACGCGCGTGACCTGGATTTCAAATATCAATCTCTGGACGGCAATTGTGCCTATGAACTCACCTACCGCTCGATTTGCGACCCGATCGATCCGCACGATGCCAAGGACAATCCGCAGGTCGGCTCGGCCAAGGTCAAGGGCTACGACGGCTGGAACACCGGCCACCTTGAAGGCAAGGGGCACGTCACCGGCGAACTCATGCTGCGCGGCCAGAAATACAAAATCGACTGTGTTGAAGGCACCAACAAAAGTTGGGGGCCACGCAACGACTGGGGCAACAAGGGCGCAACTTGGGTACACATTCATCTCGACGATGACTTCAGCGCCTTCTTTGTATTGGGCGTGAATTTCAAGAACAAGGAAATGGTTTATGGCCCCTTCAACTATGGCTACATCGCCAGCAAGGGAAAGCGGCGGCCGATCGTCTCGGCCTCGATGACCGCGCAGCGGCTCGACATGCTGGTGACCCGCGCCACGGTCGAACTCACCGACGACCAGGGCAAGACCTATGTGGCCCATGGCACGACCATTGCCGGGGCGCCCTGGTACAGCTTCAACCCGGCCAGCGCCGGGTTCCAGACCCTGATGCGGTGGGAGTGCGACGGCCGCACCGGGTACAGCCACATCGCCGACTTTTGCGGTATGGGATTCCTGTCGCAGGGAATGGCCGACGAATTCGCCGAATAATCATTGGGGAGAAACCATGAACGCACTCGATCGACTCATCAAAAGCGACATACGGGAACACCCGGACCAGTCCTTCATCGACGGCGTACGCGCGCGCTTTCCGACAGAGAAGGAAATCGACGTTGTTTACACGCGGAAAATGCAGCGCCGCAACGGTCCCGGATTTCAACAGGTCAAGCTGGAAGACCTCGCCGCAGGCGCGGAAAAACTGATCTCGGAAAATGTCGGCTATGACGTGAAAATTTCCGAAGCGAAATGGCTTTCAGGCGGCGCATCCAAGCTGCAGATGATCTTCGTGCTTCACTGGCGCGGACCCGGCAAGGGCAGCGCTGACATCGCAACCCGCCTTGTGCTGCGCATGGAGCCTGCTGCCTCGGTGACCGAGTCCAGTCGTCGGCGCGAATTCCAGGTGCTGAAGGCGGTGGAAGGCGTGATCCCGGCACCCATCCCCTATTGGATGGACGCCGAGGCGAAGTTCCTGCCCTATCCGGGCATCATTTACAGCTTTTGCAATGGCGTGGCCAAGCCGTCCAACGATGCCAACAAGGTCTCGGGCCTGGGCCAGAATTACGGACCCGAGTTGCGCAAAAAGCTGGCGCCGCAATTTGTCGGTATGCTGGCCAGGCTCCACCAGATGGACACCACCAAGCTGACCGTGATGGAAAGCTTCGATCAGCCCAAGGCCGGTTCGAACGAGGCCGTCATCAAACAGGTCAATGCGCTGCGCAGACTGTGGGAAGAGGACCGGCTGGAGGAAGAGCCGCTCATGGAAGTTGTTTACAAGTGGTTGATCAAAAACGCGCCGCCGATCGATCACGTCTCGGTGGTGCATGGCGATTACCGCAACGGCAATTTCCTGTTCAACGAAGACAAGGGCGAGATCACCGCCTGGCTCGACTGGGAAGGCGCCGTGCTGGGGGACCGGCACCGCGACCTGACCTACGCGACGATGGTCAGCTTTCAGCACCTGGCCGAGGACGGCAAGACGCCGCTGTCGTCCGGCATGATGCCCGCCGATGAACTGTTCGCCGCCTACGAGAAGGCCTCCGGGCTCAAGGTCGATCCCGAACGGCTGCGCTATTACGGGGTGCTCAACCGTTACCTTGTCATGGTCCTGATTCTCGGGGCTTCGGCGCGCGCGTCCTACGGCGCCAAAACGCACCAGGATGTATTGCTGAACTACGTGATCGGCATCGGCTTCCCGAGCCTGTCCGACCTGCGCGACTATTTCGAGGAAATTCTCAAATGATGCCATTGTTCGATACCCAATTGCAGGTGTCGCTTCGCGCCCTGCGCGAGGTCGTCGCACCGGCCTTGCAGAACGGCGAAAAGCACGTCGTCGAGCAACTTCACCTCGCGATCGCCACGCTCGATTTCGCCAAGCAGCGGCTGCCCTATGCGCGACGCTACCATCGGCTCGAGCTGGAAAACTACATCGGCTTTGCCACCGAAGCACGCGCCGTGGTTGGCGCCGATCAGACAGCCCTGCGCGATCAACTGGCTGCAGCGGAAAGCGCCGGCAACGCCGAATTGCGGCGTCCCGAAGCCGAAATCGAGGATTACCTTATCGTCGCCCGGCGTTTGCGTGAACTCGTTGCGTCCGCCGTTTCTGCCGCGATCGACAAACCCCATGAGCGCGCGCTGGACCTGCTGATCATCGAGCGTCAGAAGAAGTTCCTGCTGCTGCAACGGGCGTGGTTCGTACCATCCGGTTTCGAATTGAAGCCCGAGGATCTGCCAAGCCTGGACCAGTTGCTTGCCCAGGCCGAGAAATCTGCGGCAAAGCCCTGACCGGTTGGGTGAGGTACGCGCTTCAAAGGCATGAGCGCATGTAGCGGTGGATGGCTGCCTTGATTCCCTGGCTGCCTCGTGACTGCATCTTTCCCGATCCGCAGACTGCGCTGCGCGAGCCCAACGGTTTGCTCGCCGCCGGTGGCGACCTTTCTCCGCGACGCTTGACCGAAGCCTACCGTCGCGGCATCTTTCCTTGGTATTCGGAGGGCGACCCCATCCTGTGGTGGAGTCCGGATCCGCGCATGGTGCTGGTTCCCGCCGAATTCAAAGTCTCGCGCTCGTTGGCGCGCACGCTGCGCAATGCCGACTACGAGGTAAGACTCGACAGCGCATTTGCTGAAGTCATCGGTCACTGCGCCAACATGCCGCGTCACGGTCAGCCCGGCACCTGGATCAATCCCGACATGCAGGCTGCTTACCTCACGCTGCATGATCTGGGCCATGCGCACAGCGTGGAAACGTGGATCGCAGGAGAGCTCGCCGGCGGACTGTATGGCGTTGCCATTGGTGGAGCGTTCTTCGGAGAGTCAATGTTCTCCTGTCGCACAAATGCATCAAAAATTGCATTTGCTCACCTGTGTCGACGGTTAACCCAGCATAGTTTCGGCATAATAGATTGCCAAATGGAAACCGCACATCTCGCCTCCCTTGGGGCACACACCATTTCCCGCCGCGAATTCATCGTCGCGCTGGAGCGACTCGTGCTGCTGGAAAAACCGCACCGCAAGTGGCCGGTGAATGAGATGCGCGATGCGTTTCGCGGCAATGCGACATGAGCTCACGTGACCTGCCGCAGTTTCCGCTGCTGAATTTCTACGCTACGGCACCTTACGGTTGCTCCTACATTCCCGGCCGCCTGGCACGTTCGCAGGTGGCGACACCCACTCACTTCATCGACACCGAAACATACGGCCAACTGGTACGCGCCGGTTTTCGCCGCAGCGGCGTGTTCACCTATCGCCCCCACTGCGACAACTGCCATGAATGCCAGCCGGTTCGCGTACCTGTCGAGCACTTTGCGCCGACGCGCAGCCAGCGCCGGTCGTTGGCGCGAAACAATCATCTGGTTGCAGTGGAACGGCCACTGGTATTCAACGAAGAGCATTACCAGCTCTACCTGCGTTACCAGATCGAGCGCCACGAAGGCGGCGGGATGGACAGGGACAGCCGCGAGCAGTACGCCCAGTTCCTGTTGCAAACCCAGGTCGACAGCCGGCTCATCGAGTTTCGCGACAACGGCAGGCTGTGCATTGTCTGCATCATCGACGTACTCAGCGACGGCCTCTCGTCGGTCTATACCTATTACGATCCGGCGATGGGCCATGCCGGCTATGGCACTTATGCCATCCTCTGGCAGATCGGCCAATGCCAGCATCTGGGCCTGCCCTATCTCTATCTCGGTTACTGGATCAGGGAGAGCCGCAAGATGGGCTACAAGGCGCGCTTTCAGCCGCTTGAGGTGTTGCAGCAGGGTGCATGGAAGCCGTTGCTCGCCGACGCTGAAACCCCAACGTCGCTGTAACGTTTACCCTAACGGCAGGCGGCTGCCGCCTGGCGCATTTGATTGATCAAGGCCACACCTTCGACGGCGCTTGCCACCGGAACCTTGACTTCGTAGCCGCCGCCGAAATTCCCGCCGCCGTAATAAATCCTCAGATCGCCGCGATTCAGATCGACGTACTGGACGATGCCGAGGTTGATCCATTTCCGCTTGTTGGTGTCATCGACAGACAATTCGTAAAGGCAGAATGAAGGCGACCCTGGTAGAGTCGGCGGAGGTGACACAGATGGGGGCGTGGGGGGCGCCGGTTGTGAATTACAGCAATCAGCATGTGCTGCCGCCGCAAGAAAAAATGCCAATACGCTGACATAACACTTCATTGGCAAACCTCTTCGCGGGTGAATACGCGATTGATGGTAGCAGAAGCCCGGCGGCGTTTGGCGCCCGGCACACGACCCATCATGCTCCCTGCGACAAAATGTCACTTCCCCCGCCGCTTGCGATTGCCTAACATGCCGAACCTTTGCATTTCCGGCACCCGTTGCAATCACTCGCAGGAGTCGCTCCCTTGAACATGCATTTCGTTTCCGTGAAACCATTCGCCCTCGCCCTGATCTCTACAGCACTTCTGATTCCGGCGCCCACGCTGGCATGCTCCAGTTGTGGTTGCAGCTTGAACTCGGACTGGACCGCGCAAGGATATTCGGCGGATTCGGGGTTTAGTCTTGACGTCCGCTACGACTACTTCAATCAGGACCAGATGCGGTCAGGCGCGCACAAATTCGACCGCGGTTCGATAGACCCGACCGAGGAGATTCAACAGAAGACCGTCAATCGCAATCTCAACGTGGCCATCGACTACAGCCCGAACCGCGACTGGGGCGTCAATGTGCAATTGCCCTACTTCGACCGCTTCCACACCACGATTGCCGGCGGCGATACAGACATCACGACTTCGCATACGCGCAGCATAGGCGACGTTCGCGTGGTCGGACGCTATCAGGGTTTTTCAGAGGATCGCAGCACCGGCCTGCAGTTCGGATTGAAACTACCGACCGGCGAACTCCATGAAAAATTCAGCGGCGGCCCGCAAACCGGCACGCCGATCGACCGCGGCCTGCAACCGGGCACCGGCACCACCGACTTGTTGATCGGCGCCTACCGCTTCGGCAACCTGAGTCGCAACTGGGATTATTTCGGGCAGGCGCTGATCCAGCAGCCGCTGAACCGCAAGGAAGATTTTCGACCCAGTACCGGGCTCAATGTGAACTTCGGCGTACGCTATGCCGCGAGCGCGAGCTTCACGCCGCACATCCAGATCAATGCACGGATCGAAGGTCGTGAAGCCGGCGCCAATGCCGACATCGCCAACAGCGGTGCTACCCTGATCCATCTCAGTTCTGGCGCAACCTTGAGCCTGACCAAGCAGATTCAGGCCTATGGGTTTATTCAGGTCCCGCTATACCAGCGGGTCAATGGATTCCAGATTCAGCCGCGCTACTCGGTTTCGTTCGGCATGCACTACACGATGTGAGGATGGTGCCAACCAAACCTGGACAGCATGAGATTCTTTCACCACGAAGGGCACAAAGGGCGCCAAGGAAAACCTTACAGCTTTTCTTGGTGCCCTTTGTGCCCTTCGTGTTTAGCCCGCTCTGGATCTGTTGAATGATACTTTTGCTACTTTGCGCGAAGTAGAGGCGTCACAGTCTTTTCGAGGTCGGCTTCATCTATCCCCGCCTCTTCCGCAAAACCATCACGGCGCAGGATGCCTTTGCGGTCAATCACAAAGGTCAGTGGAATCCGCCAGATTTTGCCGTAGCCGGAAAAGTCTGCATCCCGCTGCATCGCTGCGGGAAAGCTGTAGTCCGTCATGAATTCGCGCACGTTGGCCTGACTGATTCCGCTGTCCATACTGATCGCTATAACCTTCAGTCCAGCGTCACGATGCTTGCGGTAATAGGCTTCAAGGGCCGGCATCTCCTTGCGACATGGCGCACACCACGTCGCCCAGAAATTAATGACCACCACCTGGCCCTTGGCCGATTCGAGCGAGAACTGTTCGCCGTTGAGCAGTTTAGCCGCAACGGGCGGCGCCGGCTTTCCGGTTTCGAATGCAGTTGCGGTGATTGATATGAACAGTCCCACCGCCAGACCAACAACAAGCCTCATCTCTCGTCTCTCTTCGTTTCGGGGTTGGCATTGCACAGCTTGCAATGACTAGGCATCCAGCAAAAACGTCCTGATCGCCGCAATCTGCGCTTCGTCCATCAATGCCGGCGCATGGCCGACATTGGGAATTTCCAGGGTGCGCGCATGCGGCCCGCGCTGCGCCATTTGCGCCAGCGTGTCGGCACTCAGGACATCGGAGAACGCGCCGCGCAACACCAGCGTCGGACTGCGGATCAAGTCATAGACCGGCCACAGGTCCACATCCACAGACAGAAAAGACTTGCGAAAAGGTTCCGCGATGGCGGGGTCGTAACTCAACTCCAGTTGCCCATCGGCGCGCTGCCGCACGCCATTGACCACCATATGGCGCCATTGGACATCGGTCAGGCGACCGAACGGCGCGCAAATGGTACGAATATATTTTTCCGCGTCTTCCATCCCCGCAAACACTGGCGTCTTGCGGACATATTCGGCAATGCGCTGCATCGATGCAGAGGTGATCAGGGGGCCGACATCGTTCAATACCATGCGTCGGATCGGGCTGCCGGCCTGCCCCGCAATCAGCATGCCGATCAGCCCACCCATGGAGGTCCCCACCCAGTCGACACTGTCGGCATCGAGCCGTGCAATCAAGGTCACCATGTCGCTGACATAGAGCGGCAGGGCGTAATCGTCAGAAACTTTCAGCCAGTCGCTGCGGCCACGGCCGGCCACATCGGGGCAGATGACGCGATAATCGGCGGCAAGCGCCTGGGCGAGAAAGTCAAAGTCACGGGCATTGCGGGTCAACCCGTGCACGCAAATCAGCACACGGGAATTGTTCGGGTTGCCCCACTCCACATATGCCATGCGATGCAGGCCATGCAGCCCGATGCACTGCACTGAGCGTTCGCGCATCGGCGGCACTTTTGGCGTGAGAAATTTTTGTAACATTGCGGGCAGGAACATGGGAGTTGGCTTGAAACGGAGGAAGCGAGTCTAGCATCTAGCGGCCGTGCCAATAGCGTCGGCGGCTGGCACGCTCGGTGGTGACCTCAATCAATCCGGAATCAAAAACGAAGCTGATCGCGCCATCGCGGTCGGTACGCAGCAGTTGCTCCCCCGTCGCGCGATAGCGCTCGACCACATCATCCTTGGGATGGCCAAAGCGGTTGCGATAGCCCACCGCAAACACTGCAATGCGGGCCCCTACCGACTGCACGAACTCGGCAGTCGACGAGGTGCGGCTGCCGTGATGCGGTGCCAGCATCACGTCGGATTTGAGCGCGCTGCGGTGCCGCTCCAGCAGTTCCTCTTCATCGCGTGCCTCAATGTCCGCCGGCAGCAACAAGGAACTCGACGTCGTTGCCAGCCGCAGCACGCAACTCATGTCGTTGGTTTTGGATATTGGCTCAAGGTAACGCGCAGCAAGCGGATGGAGCACCGTAAACGTTACGCCATCCCAATTCCAGCGTTGACCATCGCTGCAATGAATGCGTTTGACTGGCGCCGCAGCGAGTACGTAATCATCGGGCAAGGAACTCAGCAACCAGTCTGTCGGCATCGACTCCAACAGCGATTCAGCGCCGCCCGAGTGATCCTTGTCCTGATGGCTTACCACCAGCCCGTCAAGATGGCGGACGCCCGCGGCACGCAAATAGGGCACGATGATGCGATTGCCGCTGTTGGCATCAGGCGAGAACGCCGGGCCGGTATCGAAGATCAAGTCGTGATCACGGGTTTGTACGTGGACCGCAAGGCCCTGCCCAACATCAAGCACGGTGACTCGCGCATCGCCCTCGTTGGGGCGCGGCGGAAAAACAAACAGCAGAGGCAGAAACAGTACCAGACCCACCCAGCGTGCCGGAACACCGCGCGGCAACAGCAGCCAGAGCGATCCCAGCAGCGCCACGCCGGTTGCCCACAGTGGCGGCGCATGTTGCTGCCAGACAGCCCATGGCGTGGCAGCAAAAAATTCAATCAGTGCCATCAACTGCGCCGTGATCCAGTGCGCCGGCCACATCAAAAATGCCAGCCCTGGCAACGTTGCGAGCAACGCCAGGGGCGTGATGACAAAACTGACGACGGGGATTGCCACTGCATTCGCCAGCGGCGACACCAGCGAAAACTGCTGGAACAACATCAACAGCAAGGGAATCATGCCGACCGTCATCGCCCATTGCGCGCGTCCCCACTGCACCAGCCAGTGGCCGCAAGCCAGCCGGCTGGTACCGATGTAGAACAACAAGGCGACGGCGCCGAATGACAACCAGAATCCGGCGGCGAGCACCGCCCATGGATCGAACAGCAGCACCACCAGCAGCGCAAGGCTCAACGAATGCCGCGCCGATACTGTGCGCCGGATCATCATGGCCAGCGCCACGGTCGCCAGCATGTAGAGCGTGCGCTGGGCCGGCACGGCGAAACCGGCCAATGCGCAATAACCAAACGCCACCAGCAAGCCACCCAGCGCCGCTGCCTGCTGCGCCGGCAAGCGCAGCGGCAGCCATGCCGAACGTCTCCACAGATAACCGGTGAGCCAATAGGCAAGGCCCGCCACCATGGTGATGTGCAGGCCGGAGATACTCATCAGATGCGTCAGCCCGGTGCGGCTGAATACCTGCCACAGGCTGGTGTCGATGGCATGCTGATCGCCGACCGTCAAGGCCACCAGGATGCCTGCGTAAGGCGCGTCACCGAGCGTCGAGAGAAAGCGGTCACGAATATGCTCGCGCAGTCGCTCCACCCAATTGCTGACGGATGACACGAATGGTTCCAGCCGGACATTGCCGGGATTGGCGCGCACATAACCCGTTGCGCGGATGCCCTGCTCAAACAGGTAGGCCTCATAATCGAAACCGTTGGGATTGAGATTGCCGTGGGGTCGTTTGAGACGCACGGTGAAGTGCCAGCGCTCACCGGCGTGGACTTCTGCAACCCCGCCATCATCAGGCTCATCCTGCGGACGGAAGCCGCGATACCACGCCAGCGAAATATGTTTCGGTGCCGGCACCGAAGCATGCTCAACCATAAAGTCGAAGCGCCAGCCGTTTTCAAACGGTTGCGGCAATGTCGAGATGATGCCCTCAACCTGAATGTCGCGGCCCTCGCTGGTCTCAGGCAACGCATCGGCAAGTCGCCATTGCGCCATCATCGTCGCCCAGAGTATGCCCAGCAGAAACGCGCCTGTCGGTAATCCAATACGCAGGCGTCGATCAACCGCCGCCATCAAAATACTCACCACCGCCAATGTGCCCATCATCGCCAGCGCGAGATCCGGCGGCAACTCCGCCTGCCACTGCAACCAGGCGATACCCATTGCAAAACAAATGATCGAAATCAGCATAAGTCCGGATTAAACCAGATTGCGCCCGCATTGGATAAAATCATCGAATGCGCAAGCATCTCCGCAAAATCCTCCCCGACCATGAAGCAATCCGCGGCAATCGCTGGCTGGCGCCCTTTCAAAACACATTGCTGCATCCACGCCTGTGGCATCTCAACCGCCGCTCTGCCGCAGGCGCGGTCGCTGCCGGGCTGTTCTGCGGCCTGATCCCCGGCCCATTGCAGATGCTGGGTGCCGCGATCGCTGCCGTCATATTCAGGGTTAATCTGCCCCTGGCACTGGTCACTACCTTCTATACCAATCCACTCACCATCGTGCCGCTCTATGTCGTCGCTTTTGAGCTGGGCAAGCTGGCGCTGGGTGGCACAGGTGGCCGTATCACGATGCCGCCGGAATATGACGACAGCGTTGCTGCATGGATCGGCGATATCACCCAGTGGATGATTCATCTCGGCATGCCACTGGCAGTAGGACTGTTGTTGCTGGCAAGCCTGCTGGCTGCGGCCGGTTATGGCGCCGTCCGCCTCGGTTGGCGAATCTATCTGATCCGCGCCTGGCATCGCCGCGCTTCAATCAAGCCGACATGAACTACGGCGAAAGCGGCGATGAGGTTTTTCGCAGAGCATGGGGCTCCATCGGCACTGCGGTAGCCGGATTTGCGCTGGTCATGGCCGCAGGCACGATCGGCTACAAGAGCTTCGGTGGCGCCAGCATGACCTGGATCGACGCGCTCTACATGACCTTCCTGATGGTCGCCACCATCGGTTACGGCGCCGGCTTGGAAATCTTCCACAACCCGAAGCACGAAATCTTCACGATGCTACTGGCCTTCTCGGGCATCGGCGTGATGACCTACTTTTTTTCAAGTGTGACGGCGCTGGTCCTAGCCAGCGATTTCGACACGGCAATGCGGAGACGGCGAATGGAAAAACATATCAGGAAGGTTCGCGGACATTACATCCTATGCGGCTTCGGCCGTGTCGGACGCAATGTCGCACAGGAGCTTGAAGCGACCAATCGCCACTTCATCGCCATCGATGAAAGCAAGGAGACGCTGGAAACACAGGCCGAAAAAAGGTCGGGGTTGCTGTATCTGCACGGCGACGCTTCCGAAGACGATATGTTGATCGAGGCCAATATCGCGGATGCCAAGGGTGTCTTCGCCATTACCGGCGACGACAGCCGCAACCTGATGATCAGCCTCACCGCCAAACAGCTTGCGCCGCATGTGCGGATTGTGGCGCGCTGCAACGAAGTGCGCAACATCGAAAAAATGCGCAAGGCCGGCGCCGACGCCATCGTCTCGCCCAACTTCACTGGTGGCATGCGCATCGCCTCGGCCATGATTCGGCCACATGTGGTGTCCTTCCTAGACGAAATGTTGCGCGCCGACCACGGTCTGCGGGTGGAGGAAGTACCAATCCCGGCAGAGTTCGAACCGCGCGCCCTCGGCACACTGAAACTGCGCAGTGCCGACTACGTGCTGCTGGCGGTGCGTACGGGCACCGACTGGGTATTCAACCCGCCCATCGAGTTCATGCTGCAACCCGGCTATACCGTCGTCGCCATGGCCTCCCCGCATGGCCGCAAGGAACTCGAAGCTGCATTGCTGCCGCCCGACGATGATGCGACAAGATGAATCTCAAGTTTTAACAGGTATCGGTATCCAGTGCATGGGTTTAACGCATGTGTTGCATCGAACGATTCCATCAGCCCCATCTACAATAATCCCCGATGGGGCTCTTACTCTTTCTATTGTTTATCCTGGCCGCACTCTGGCTTGCCCTGCCATGGAATGAAGCACCGCCAGCACCTCTCCCAATCCCAGTTGTGCAGCACGCACCGTCAACACCAAAAATCGCAACTCCAATACCTGAGCCATCCGCGACGGTCGAAAAGCCAACCGGTGACTCCGTTACCTCAAATTCGGGTCCAGCCAGTGCCCCCTCTTCACCTGATAACTGAAATGACGTCAATCGCGGAACTCCGCTCCAATGGGTAGTTTTTACTGGTCTTGTTGCCCTGCAATATGTTTACTGAATATCAATCGTCCCGATCATCCGAAGCGGTGACAAAATAGGGATACCCGTTTTAAAAAATACGCAGCGTTGCTGCAATGGAGGATGACAATGTTGACCGTTTACACCTGTGGTGGTCCGAACCCGCGAAAAGTCACGATTCTGCTGGAAGAATTGCACTGGCAATACGATTGCAAACTCGTCGACCTGTATCAGGGACAGAACCGCTCGCCCGAATTTCTTGCCGTGAACCCGAATGGAAGATTGCCCGCATTGCACGATGATGCCGGCCCGGGCGGTGCGCCCATATTGATCTGGGAATCCGGTGCCATCCTCCAGTACATCGCCGAAAAGGCGGAACGTTTTTTGCCGACGAAAGGTGCCGCGCGGTACGAGGTTTTGAAGTGGCTCAACTTTCAGGTTGGCCACGCACCGTATCTCGGCAATGCGCACCTCTATCGCACGATGTACAAAGACGCGATGCCCTTCGACATCAAGCGCTTCACCATCGAATCGCGGCGCATCTACCAGGTGCTTGAGGCCCAGCTTGCAGTAACACCTTATGTTGCCGGCGCCGAATATTCGATTGCCGACATGGCCTGGTATCCGTGGATTGAGTACCACGCTTGGCAAGGCCAGGATCTCGCCGACTTCCCGGCGATATCGCGCTGGTTTGCCATGCTCGGGCAGCGCCCCGAAGTGCAAAAAGGTTCGTCGATTCCCTGGAAGTATGGCGAATTTGGTACCAGCGAGATGGGCCAGCGCTTCAAGGACCTGATCACCCGGCGTCTCAATGACCCCGCCTTTAATCTGAAGGCAACCGAGGCTGATGCTGCTCTAGCCCACTTGGGTATCTGACTCCTTGTTTGCCTGGCGCCGGACCGGGACGCCAGTTCTTGCGTGTCGCTGCGGACGCGCCTAGACTAACGATATCCTGGCTCCGGCCAGGATTCCTTTCCAAAAAACAACGGAGAAAATCATGCAAGAAAGCGTCTACAAAATCATCGAGGTGGTCGGGACCAGCAAAACCTCCTGGGAGGATGCATCGAGGAACGCAGTCAAAGCCGCCGACAGCAGCGTGCGTGACCTGCGCATCGCCGAGATCACCAAGCTCGACATGGTGGTCGACAAAGGTTCCGTGGTGCTGTTTCGCGCCCGCGTCAGCCTTTCGTTCAAGTATGAAGTGGCAGCCAAGGCCCCAGCCAAGCGCAAAGGCAAATAATAATTAGTTGCAAGACGTGACGGAATCCGATTCCGTCACTGTCCCCCATCTTTCCATGCATCGACCATCGGGTCTGTTGCATTGCTGTCTGCCACATAAAACACTTTTTCCATGAGCCGTTTTGTATTCACTACCTTCGGCTCGCTCGGTGATCTGCACCCCTGCATTGCCATCGCCCAGGCCCTCACTCAATCCGGCCATCAGGCAGTCGTTGCAACAAGTGAGGACTATCGCGCCTTTGTGGAGTCAGCGGGTGTCCTCTTCGCACCGGTGCGCCCAAACATGACCGAGATGGGTGATTACGAATCGCTGGTCAAAAAAGTATTCGACTTATACCGCGGCCCGGAATTTCTCATCCGGCATATGGTGATGCCGCATTTGCGCGCCAGCTTCGACGATCTGATGCAGGCATCGGCAGGCTCTGACCTGCTCATCTCACACCCACTGACAGTAACGCTGCCGTTGGTCGCGCAACGCCGTGGCCTGCCGTGGGTCGCCACGGTATTGTCGCCGCTGAGCTTCATGTCCATCTACGATCCACCGCTTATTGCAGCGATGCCATGGCTGCATCGTTTCGGCCCGGGACTGCACCGATTCGCGTTCGGCCTGTTCCGCCTTATCGTACGCAGTTGGGAATGGCCGCTGCGCCGCTTGCGCAAAGAGCTGGGGATGTCGCCGTCGAATCAGGTTGCCATCATGGAGGGACAATTTTCTCCGTTGCGCAATCTGGCCTTGTTCGATCCCCAACTCGCTTCACCTCAACCTGACTGGCCGGCGCATGTGCAAGTCTGTGGTGCTCCCATCTACGATGGCGACGCGGAAGATCCGAGTGCCATGGAGGAACTCGAAGCCTTCCTCGCTGCGGGTGATGCGCCTATCGTCTTCGCTCTGGGTTCTTCCGCAATCTGGATGGGCGAAAATTTCTGGCCCTATGCGACTGAAGCAGCGCAACGATTGGGACGCCGCGCGATCCTGCTTACCGGCCCCAACCTGCCGGACAATTTGCCGGAAGGTGTCAAGGCCTTCGCCTATCTGCCGTATTCAAAGGTATTTCCGCGCGCAGCAGTGATCGTGCATCACGCCGGCATCGGCACCCTGGCGCAGGCCATGCGCGCCGGCCGGCCGCAGCTGATCGTACCCGTGGCCTTAGACCAGCCGGACAACGCGCAACATGCAGCAGCGCTGGGCATTGCGCGCACAATTCCGTTCAGGAAGGTCACCGCGGATCGGTTGGTTGAAGAATTGGAACCCCTGCTCACGCAAATGGTTTATGTGGAGAAAGCGCGCGCAATCGCCGGCGATCTGGCAACAGTAAATGGCGCGCAGCGCGCAGCCGATGCGTTGATCGAATGCCTGGCAAAGCACGGAGATGCGCGCTGATGATCATCCGAGGATGAAATTCGAAAAGGACTGACCCATGTTGCTGCTGTTGCGTCTGCTGCGAAAGCTCATTGGCTGGCTGGACTTCATCGCATTCACCGCGCTGATGTACCTGCTGTCTTGGCTGCCGTGGTCTGGAAAACATCCGGTCGCCCGCCTGTTCCGCGCATGGTGCCGAACTTTTGTGCGGGCCATCGACGTCGACCTGCGGCTGCATCAGAAATACCGCAAGCAGTTACCCACGCGGTTCATCCTGATTTCCAATCACCCGACGGCATTCGAGGACATCGGCATCCCGGCGCTTTTCGATGTGGTTTCGCTGGCAAAGCTGCAGGTCAAGGATTGGTTCATCGTCGGCCGCATCAGCAAGGCAGCCGGCACGTTGTACGTCAACCGCGACGATCCGGCGTCACGCCATGAAGCGGTGCAAACCATGGTGGATACAGTGAACGCCGGACAGAATATCGCCCTGTACCCCGAAGGCGGCTGCAAGGGACGCAGATTGTTCACCGAATTCAAATCCGGCGCGTTTGATGTATCGATACGCAGCGGCGTTCCCATCGTGCCGGTGTTTCTGCATTACGAAGCGCAGGAAGATTTCGAGTGGCAACCACCGTGGACGCTGCCGCAAAAGATCTGGCACATGATGACCACGGCAAACAACCGCGCCAACTATTACGTCTACGATCCACTTGACCCGAAGGACTACGCCGACAAGTACGCGATGAAGGCAGCGGCATATGCGTTGTACCAGCGCTGGAACGCCCAGTATCTGAAATAGATAGATCAGTCATGCGCTAACGCTTTTCTGGACGTGCGCAAGGGGCAATTCATCGGCCTTACGCACCAAACCATTCGGTGAATTCCTGCCTCTGTTGGGCCGTCATGTGAATCCCGCATTTGGTTCGCCGCCACAATATATCCTCGGGCGTCCTCGCCCATTCGTTGGCGATGCAGTAGTCGACTTCGCGCTCGAACAACCCACCACCGAA
>JANYCD010000011.1 GCA_025360425.1 Sterolibacteriaceae bacterium | reverse complement strand
GTGGTGTTTCCGCATCGGCACCCGCAGACGTTCGAGTTGTTGACGCCGTTGTGCGGGCGCTTTCTGGTGCTGCATTTCGATGCGGCCGGCATGGTCACGCAAAGGGCGGTGCTGGGTGAGGATTGCGCCGTGATCGAGAACCCGGCCGGGGTGTGGCATGCGGTGTTGTCGCTCGACAGCGGCGGGGTGATCTTCGAGGTGAAGCGCGGGCCTTATGTGCCCGTGGGCGATGCGGATACTGCGTTGTGGAACCCCACTGCCAGTGAAGCTGACATGCAGTCACTGCTTGAAAGGTATCGCCGCGTGCAGGTCGGGGAGCGGCTACCCGGGTAAGCCGCTTCACCTCTGCCACGCAGGCAAAGGGATTGCGTCAGCGCCCTTTGGCTGCGACCGGCGCCGGCTTCTTGCTGCAATCGCGCTCCATGTTGACACCGCCGCCGCGCACTTCGAGCAGCGGACGACTGGCCAACGGGCCGCCCTGTTCGGGCAGGTCCTGGCCGCGATTCGAACCGCTGCTGTTGAAGCACTGGCGCTCGGAAGAATCGGAAGCACTGGAACCACCGCCACTACCGCCACCCGAAGAGTTCGCGGTACCGTCTGCGCCCTCTGCGGCGGAGCCATCGCTGGAACCATCGCCACTATCTTGACCACCGCCATTCTCGGCACTGCTGGCGTCACTGCTCTTGCCACCACCATTGCCGTCCTTGCCGGAGCCGGATCCATTGCCGGTCTCGGAATCATCACCCTCGCCCGAGCCGCCGCTCTTGCTGCCGACGCCCGCACCATCCCCGGAATCGCTGCCGCCGTTGCCACCCTTGCCCGAGCCCGCGCTTGTGCCGGAATCATCACCGCCCGACGCCCCGGCGCCGCCACCTGAATCGCTGCCTGCATTGCCACCCTTGCCCGATGTGCCGCCACCATCACCGGAGTCACCGCTGCCGGATGAGCCACCGCCCGATCCCGAGCCGCTGCCGCCACTGCCACCACCGTTGCCGCCGCTGCCTGAACCGGAACTACCGCCATCGCCGGAATCACCAGCGCCGCCCGAGCCACCGCTGCCACCGGCACCGGCGCCATTGCCGTCACCGCCACTGCCGGCCCCGGACGATCCACCACCATCTCCCGATCCTGAATCACCGTTGCCGGAAGAACCGCCACCTGATCCCGAGCCACTGCCACCACCATTGCCACTGCCGCCCGAACCTGAACCACCACCGTCACCGGAATCGCCGGCACCACCCGAACCGCCACTGCCGCCACCGTTGCCGGTGCCATTGCCATTGCCATCACCGCCATTGCCGGCCCCGGACGATCCACTGCCGTCACCTGCGCCTGAATCACCGTTGCCGGAAGAGCCACCCCCTGATCCTGAACCGGCGCCACCGCCATTGCCGCCACTCTCGCCGCCACCATTTCCGCTACCGTTGCTGCCTGAACCCGAGCCGCTTCCGTCGCCGGAATTTCCGCCACTGCCCGAACCGCCACCGCTGCCGCTGCCACCCGAACCACCGCCGTCGCCTCCATTGCCACCACCGCCGTTACCGGAACCACCCCCCAAGCCCGAGTCACCTCCACCATCCGAGCCATTGCCGGATCCACCGCCGTTACCGCCGCCGCCGTTACCGGAACCATTGTTGCCGGAACCGCTGCCCGAGCCGCCGCTGCCACCACCTCCGTTGCCACCACCGCCACCGCCGCCGCCGGATCCACCACCACCGCCACCGCTCGGTCCGCCATCCGACATGCCGTCGTTGGGTCCGCCGCCATCGGGGTCGCCAAAGCCGGGCGGGGTGTTTCCTGAATTTGAATTATTGTTGCCGTTGTTGTTATTGTTGCCGGGCGTATTCACCGCATTGTTGTTGATGTCGTTGGTCGGATCGTTCGAAGGTCCTGCGGGCGGCAGGTTGTTATTCTGGTTGGTATTGTTGTTGCTGCAACCTGCGCCTGTGCAAACGGTGGGCGTGGAATTGTTGTTGCAGGTGGGTCCCGTGCACACCACGGGTAAACCGCTGGGACCGGTGGGGTTGGAGGGATTGGTACCCGTGCAGGTGCTCAAATTGGCGCAACCATCCCAGGTGCCGCCGGCCTGGCCAAAACCATGCAGCGTCGCCGGCGTGCTGTAGGCGGAAGCGGTGTTGTAGTTGCTACGCCCTGCGTTTTGCTGCCACAGCGCGGTGTAACTTAACGTCCCTTGGGACTCGATGCGATTGACGAAGGGAAGCGTGCCATTCGCCGCGTTCCAGTTCTGCAAAGAAAACGCCGAGCCAAAGAACGGAAACGCGTTGTTGAACGTACCGAGCGAAGTATCGACGATACCGGTGGTCGACAGAATGAGCTGGCTGTTCAGGTTGTGATAGTGCGTCTGGTTTGGTGGCGTAAGTTCGGAATGGGCCAGACGCAAGTACCCCCCCTTGTAGACCGCGTCGGTGGTGCCACTGAAAATGATGGTGCCGGCTGTTCCGCTGTCGAGCTTGTCCAGGGTGTCGAAGGAGTAGTTCACCTCGCTGGCGGCGTAGCCCGGCTCGATCCAGCCGATCCACATGGATTTGCTTGTGGTGTACGGTTCCAGCAATACGGTCGCGTGATTCGGCAGCGTGTAAAACGACTTGGCATAGGGAAGACTCAAGGTATCCGCGACCAGATCCACCTGATCTCCGGTGGCGTTGAAGCCCCTGACTGTGACCGTGGGCGCAACCAGACGCAGGTTATAGACATCGCCAATCGGCTCGGCAAAGATGCTGTTGCTGCTTTCCGCCGAGAGGCTGCGATAGCCCATCTTGAGGCCGGTGTCCTTGTCGCCGGCGATGTGGATGGCACCGGTCAGGTTGATGTTCTTCACCTGCGTTGGCACCGAAGCATCCTGATTCATCAGTGCTGGCGTCGAGCCGACGTAGATGGTGGCGGTCTGGCTGAACTGGAGCAGCGTGGAGCGCGTGTAGTTGGTCTGCGCCCAGCCATTGCCGTAGAAGCTGTCGTAGGCATTGTGGATGCCGACGTTGTTGCTCATGTGATACGGCTGCAACAGCACGCGCGCGCCGTCCTTCATGTCCATGGTGCCGAACAGGCTCAGATTGTCGGTGCGAAGCTGAAGATAGTTGCCTTCCGACTTGCCGCCGAGCAGCACCATGCTGCCGGCGGTGGTTAGGTAAAAATCGCCCACCGGTGTCGGCGCGCCGCCGCCTTGGCTGGTGCCGATACCGAGCACGGTGAGTTGCCCGGTATAAGCGCTGTTGTCGATCTGCATGTATTTGCCGCCGGCAGCGGACAGCGACTTGATGTTGGTGCGGATGTTGAACGCGCCCTTGCTCTTGGCGGCGCCGAGGATCAGCGTCGAGCCCTGCACGACGACGCTGCTATTGTTGGGATCGGTTTTGACCAGTGCATCCGTGTGCGTGGTGCTGGCGCCGACCGACAGGTTGATCGCGGACGAGCCCTTGCTGTCGGCGACGATGCTCTTGTTGATGGTGAGCGCGGCGTTGCTGCCGGAGTTGGGATCGTCGGAGGCGGCGATCAGGATGTTGTGCTGGTTGTACTGGTCATCGCCATTGGCGACGCTGCCCGAGATCAGGGTGTCAGCACGGGTAGTGATGCCGGCGAGCGTGGGATGAGCCACGACGTACGTGTTGAAGGTCTGCTGATCGACGGTGAGCGGGCCGCCGGTGACAAAGCTGAAGCTGCCGTTCACATTGGCGGCGAGATGATTGACCGCATTCTTGCCCAGCGACATGTCGAAGTTGCCGGTGCCGTAGATGAGCAGCGCATCGGCGGTGATCGCCGCGTTGTTGCGCACCGTGGCGGGCGAAGTGCTGTTGTCGGAAGACCACTGGAAGATGCCGGAATCGGAATCGAGATAAACCTTGTGGCCGCTGGCCTTGATCTGTTCGTCGATCATCAGGCCGGCGCGCGCCTTGTTGGTCGCGGTATCGACGTAATCGGTATAGGGACGAATGGCGGAGAAAGCGGGAATCGAACCACTGGCGCCGAAGGTGCCGGTCTTGAGATAAACGTCTCCTGTGGCGCTGATACCCTTGATTCCCAAGACGTCGCCTATCGTGAGCTCGTGCGTCGTTGTGTAAGTAAATTTGTCTTGCAGGTTGGCGGCCAACAGCTTGACCGTGCTCGTATCCGACGTATCAAGATCGCTGACATTGCCGCCTTGCATGCCAAGGCCGTAGACGTTGTAGGTACGATTGTTGAAATTGATGTTGCCGCCGGCGGATGCGATGAGGGCCAGCTTGCCTGTCGGCGGCTGGCCGCCCGAGGCCAGGTTGACGTCGTTGTTCATCGTGATGTTGCCGTTTGCCGAAACCAAGGCATCGCCGCCGTTGGTGGTGATGCCGCTGATGCCATTCACGCTGCCCACGGTGATGGATTTGTTGTTGCCGATATCAAAAACGTAACCGCTGGTGGTGCCGCCCGTGATGTTGACGGCCAGTGTATTGATGCTGTTGTTATTGTTGCCCCGGATGCCGAAAAAATGCGTTGCCCGGGCCGCCAGCTGATCGGCAATGAGGGGAGCGTTGGCGCCCTGGTATAGGTAGTCGACGGTGATGTCGGCAATGGCATTAACGCCACTGCCGACATTCACTGTGCCATTGGCACCAGCCTTGCCAAGCCACAGGGTTCCGGCGTCATTTAACGTCAAATTGTTGTTGTGCGTGTTGATCCCGGTGGTGGCACCGACGGTCTGCACGAGCATCTCGCCGGTGAAAGCGTTGGTCAGGCTGAATGCTCCGTTGACGTCGGCGGCGAGAGCGCCGATTGAGTTACCGCCGTCGGTCAGTGTGGCAGTATTGCCGGTTATGACTTCAAGACCGTTAGTGAGGATGCTTTGAGACTGTGTCAACACTCCGCTAGTCCTGATCGTGACGGTATTGCCGTTCGTATTGATGCCATTGGTGCCGTTGACACTCCCGGTATCCAGTCCATCGCTGTCGCGATAATTGACTGATCCTGCGACATTGGCGGCCAGCGTATCAACATTGTTTCCGCTCCGGTTGACCGTGAAAGTACTGCTACCGAGCAGCTGCATCGTGGTGGCGGTAATCGCGCCACCAGTTTGGCTTACACCGCCGGCTGCATTCAGGGTTACTCTTTTACCCGTTGCCGTTATGTTCTGGGTGGCTGTCAAAGTACCGCCGGACTGAAGCGTGATGTCGTTGCCATTGCTATTGACGCCGGAAGTACCGCCGACTGTGTCGACTGTCATACCGCCGCCGGAACGAATGCTCGTGTCGCCGTGAGTTGCAGCGGCGAGAGTAGTGATGGTGTTATTGCCGTTGGCCAGGGTTACGACGCCAGTGCTACTGACGACTTCAAGACCCGTGGTGGTCAATGCACCTGCAGTCTGCGTCAGATCGCCGCCTACATTGAGCCTCGTGTTGCCGGTGGCCCAGACGGTATCCAGCACGAGTCCCCCCGTATTGACCAGATTGAGAGAGCCGTTGATTTTGAGGATGTTGGCATTGGTGGACAACGTGCCGATGGTGTTGGAGGCATTGGTCAGGTTGAAATCGCCGTCACCGGACAGTACCAACCGAGAGACGTTGATCGCCGCACTTTGCGTTACTCCCTGAAAGCTGCCAGGGAACAGACTCAGTGTGCCGTTGGTAGCGGTGATCGCGCCATTGATGGCAATCCGGTTATTGGCCTGCAACGTGAGATTGCTGGCGGTGGCCCAGATAACCGCATCCTGTACGGTGATGGTGCCGGCATTGCCGCCCGTACTGGTGCCGGTGGTGACGGTGACGTTGGACAACCCTAATTGGTTTTGCAGCGTCGTGACGTTAAGATTCGAAACGCCGCCGTTGTCGGTCAAGTCGCCGAACGGTGTTGTTGCAGTGATGTCGGTATCGATGGCGGTGGAGATGGTGATGTCGGCCGGGTCGAGCAGCAGGGTGCCTATGGCGCCGTTGGCGGCGGTCGTATCAACGATGCCGACGAAGCCCAGCAACCGTTGGCCCGATACTTCGACCAAACCGCCATTGCCGCCCTGCGCGCCGCCACGCGCGCTGATGCTCCCTTTGTAGGAAGTGGCGCCGTCGCTCCAGATCGCGACCTTGCCACCATTGCCGTTGAACCGCGCGTCGGCGTTGATGCTGGCGCCACTGGCGATGGTGACCTGGTCTGCGTTTGCCTCTGGTCCTGCACCATGGAAGTTGCCGCCAATCAGCACAGTACCGCCGCCCTTGTCGCCGGAGACATCGATGCGCGACGTGCCGTCGACGGTAATCGCGCCACCATCCGACAGCAGATACACCGCGCCGTCATGTTCATCCACACCGAGTGCCTGGATCACGCCGCTGTTATTGACGGCGCTACTGGCCAGCGTGCGTGCGGTGGATGCCGTCATCACCACGCGGCCGCCATCTGCGAGCAACTGGCCGCTGTTGGCGACACCTGCCAGTGCGGTGAGGTTGTGTTCATTCAAGGCATAGTTGATCAGGCTGTCACCGTTGATGTCGAGCGTGATTTGCTGCGCCGAGCCGAGCAGCACGGTGCCCAGCTTCGCCTCGATCACACCGCGATTGGCAGCATAGTCGCCGGCCAGCACCACATAGCCGCCCTGGCGCGCCTTGAGCACGCCGTCGTTGATGATGTCGGCGCGCGTCGCTGAAGAACCCTCACGGTTGAACACATAACGGCCGGCGAGAAAATCGGCGTCGCGAATATTGAACGTGGTGGCGACCAGCCCACCGACATCGAGACTCGCGCCATTGCCGAAATAAATACCGTTGGGATTGACCAGAAAAACCTGGCCGTTGGCGGTAAGGCGGCCGAAGATATTGGAAACATCGGCACCGACAACACGGTTGAGGATGATCGATGCACTTGACGGCTGAACGAACTGAACGCCGTCCCCCGCGCCGATGGAGAAGTTCTGCCAGTTGATGATGGCCTTGTCGGTGGTCTGGGTGATGCGCTGCTGGTGCACGTCGACATTGGTGATCGTCGCCGTGCCCGCGACCACCTGGCCACCGCTGGGCACCTGTGCCAAGGCCGACGCAGCCATGACGAGCAGCCCCGCAAACAGCGCGGTTACCGCCGTTGGCATTAGAAGCTGGTGCTTAAGCTGGCCCATACCCGGCTCTTCTCTCCGTCTGCCGCGTGGTAATGCCCACCCGCCGTCGTCGCAGCTTCGATCTTGAATGTGGTTCGACTGCTTGGATAGATGGTGAAACCAACGCCAACGCCGGCGGCGCTGTCCCATGCATCCTTGAAACCGGGTGCCTTGTAGATGACCCGGCCCGCATCGGCAAAAACACTCAGCGACGACGCCATGGAAAACAGGGTCAAGCGGCGGCGGAATTCGAGGGTGCCTTGGATTCCGGAATCACCGCGCAGTTCCGAGGAACGATAGGCGCGCACGCTGCCCGGCCCGCCAATGGAAAATTTTTCACTGTCGGGCAGGCGATCATTGCTGAACACCACGTCGCCGCGAAGATAGACATCCCACAGGCGATCGAGTGGTTTCAGGTAATTCCCATCCACTTCCAGCCGTCCCATTTCCGCGTCCTGTTTGAGGCCATTGGCATTCTTCTTGAAGTTGCCGGAAAACTGCGCCGAAATATTGGTGACCGATGCATCTTCGCCGATTCCATTGAACTGGTAGCCCACGGTCGCGATGCGCAGTTTATTGCTGGAGATTACTGTCTTGAAGGCACGCTGTATGAGCAGTGTGTCACGGTAGCCCAGAGACCATGTCTCGTTGCGGCCGCGGCTGCGCAGCGCCGAATATTGCAGGCCGAGTTCGCTGGTCTTGGCCAGGCCATCGAGACCCAGCGGGGCAAAGACTCCGGCTACGTCGTAGCGAACTTCGGAATAGCTCGCCGATGCACGCAGGCCATCAGTGCTGAGTGGCAGGCTGTAACCCAGCTTGCTGTATTTCATCAACCCCTGGTCGGTGGCAAGGCCGCGCACACTCAGTTGATCGCCAATGCCGAGCGGGTTGTTGAAGTCGACGCTGGCATCGGTGCGCAAACGGCCGGTTTCCTTGCGCCCGGCATTGTCGACGGCAAGATTGAAATTGAAGAAATTTTCTTCCATCTTGATCAGCACGTCGGAAGCGCCAAATTCGCTGCCCGGCGAAAGCGTGGCCCGTACATTCAAGCCCGGCATATCGTTGAGCAACAGCAGGCTGCGCTCCAGTTTTTCGGTGGTCACCAGTTCGCCACCCGTCAAAGGGCGTGTCACGGCACGTAAGAAACGCTCGTCGTAGCGTTTCTGGCCGGAAAACAGCACCTGGCCGACGCGGCCCTCCACGATGGCGATGGTAACAACACCGTCCGTTACTTTCTGCGGCGGAACGATTGCCCTGGCCAGTGTGTAGCCGCGGTCGTGATAGAACTCGGTCACGGCGTCGGCGGCCACATTGAGATCGTAGAGATTGAGCTCCAGGTCGACAAACCGCCCGACCACCCGCTTCAATCGCAATGCGGGAAAGGCGGTGTTACCGACGAAGCGGAAAGCATGCACCTGAAAACGTTTGCCGTGACGATCGTGCGCTACCGGCCCCGGCTGTTCCGGCAGGAGCACCTCTGCCGGCGTGACGGAAGGCCCTGTGCGCACTCCGGGTAGTGATTCGCGCACGCTGCCGGGAGTCGGCGGAACGTCAGCATCGACGGCAGCCGTCGCCATCAGGAACACGATCCCGATGCAGCGAGTCTTTATTCGGGAGCGATAGGACGAAAGCCTCACTTTGGGCGCTTGACGGAGAAAATGGCTTGATCGAGCTGGAAAGTCATTCTACTCAATATCGGCGACTGCCTTGCGCTATCATTCCGCCACATTCTCTTGCAAAAGCGCCACAACCCGACAAGATGAAAACGGAACTGGCCATCGAATTCGAACAACGTTTTCCCCAAGCCGCCGCGGAACTTGGGCCTGACAATCTAACGCGCCTGCTGGAAGCCTGCATTCTGGTAACCGTGCCGCCGCGCCGCAAACTGTTCCGCGATCGCATGCCGGTCGATTCGCTGTATCTGGTGCTGGAAGGCGAGATGACGGTCTCCGTCGAAGATGGTCGCAAAACCCTTGCACTGGGCAAGGTCAAGCCCGGCGACTGGCTCGGTGAAGTGGCGGTGCTCAGTGGCGAAATGCTGGCCAGTACCACGATTACCACCGACACACCCTGCCGCGCATTGAAAATCCACTCTCAGGATTTCGAGCGACTGGTCATTCATGATGAAGACATTGCGCACGTGCTACTGGGCCAGTTGGTCGATATGCTGGCGGAACGTCTGCGCGAGTCGGCCGAATCTGCGGCGAAGCTCAGTTACTAGAATATGCCCATGGAACTGAAAAACTTCCTCAAGGGACTGCCGGCCTTCTCCCGCTTCAATGAACGTCAACTGGATGCGCTGGCGAACAATCTTCGCGTCGACGAATATCCGGCCGGCCATCGCTTTCTGACTCAGGGCGAACAGGGGTCGGCGGTCTATATTCTTATGTCGGGCTCGGTAAAAATAAGCCGGCACGATGCGATTGAAGACCTCGAAATAGAGGTCGCCGAGGCCAGGGATGGTGAGGTGATCGGCTTGGTCTCGCTAGTGGAAAACATGCCAGTGCAGGTTAATGTTGTTGCGGACAGTCGCGTTGTCGCGGCGGCACTTACGCCGGAAAAATTTCACGCCTTGTTCCTGCTGGCGCCGGCAGTCGGCCTCCAGTTGGAATACATGGTTGCGGTGCAACTTTCGCGCAATCTTCAGGAGCAAAACAAGTTGCTGCGCAAGGGACTGGCGCAGCGAAAATCGGCGCCGTCTTTCATCGAACGGCTGCTGGGAAGCAGCTCCAACTGAATCATCATGCTGCCCGGCCTTGAGCAACTGGTTGTCCAGTGTGCCCCCTCCGTCGCACCGTCGACCATGACCGCCATTGTGCGCGTTGAGTCGGATGGCAATCCATTGGCGATGAACGTGAATGGCAGTCAACGCCTGGCCCGGCAACCCGTGAGCAAGACAGAAGCGGTGACCTGGGCATCATGGCTCATCATGCACGGTTACTCCGTGGATCTCGGACTGGCCCAGGTGAACTCCCGCAACCTGCCACGCCTGGGTGTTGCAGCGGAACAGATGTTCGAACCCTGCGACAACCTGAAAGCCGGCGCGCGCATTCTTTCGGAAAATTACACCGGCGCCGCGCAAAAATTCGGGCCCGGCCAGGTCGCGCTCAATGCCGCAATTTCAGCCTATAACACCGGCAATTACCGCAGCGGTTTCACCAATGGCTATGTCTCCAAGGTCACCGCGTCCACAGGGATCGGGGCGCCACCAGACAACAGCAGTCCGCCACCGTTGGTTGCAACGGGTCGATTGCGCCCGGAAGGACAGCGGATATTCGCCTTCGGACGCGGCGGAGAAACGCGCAGAGCAGGCACAACGAACGGACAACCGCTCGTGATGTGGGTCAAAAGGTAAAGGCGCATGTGTCAGTTGCTGGGCATGAATTGCAACACGCCGACCGACATCTGTTTTTCCTTTGAAGGTTTCCGCACCCGCGGCGGCCTAACCGATGTGCACACCGATGGCTGGGGCATCGCGTTTTTTGAGGGACGTGGCGCAAGAGTGTTTCTCGATCCGCAATCTTCGGCCCATTCGCGGCTGGCCGAACTGGTGCGCAATTACCCGATCCATTCAACCAATGTGATCGCCCATATCCGCAAGGCGACCAAGGGACGCATCGCGCTGGAAAACACACATCCCTTTGAACGCGAACTGTGGGGTCGCTACTGGGTCTTCGCCCACAACGGCAATCTTATCGATTTCGCACCGACGCTGGATGGCAACTATCAGCCGGTGGGGGACACCGATAGCGAGCTGGCTTTTTGCTGGCTGTTGCAACAACTGCGCGTGCAATTCGACGCACTGCCTGACGATGCAGCGCTATTCGCGGCGCTGGGCAAATTGACGGCGCAGATTGCGCCCCATGGCGAATTCAACTTTCTGCTTTCGAATGGCGATGCATTGTTCGCCTATTGCGCGAAAGCGCTGTGCTACATCGTGCGTCAGGCGCCGTTCACCATGGCGCATCTCAAGGATCAGGATGTCACGGTGGACTTCAGCCAGGTCACCACGCCCGATGATCGGGTTGCGGTGATCGCTACACTGCCGTTAACGGACAACGAAACATGGACGCCAATAGCGCCCGGTACGCTGATGATGTTCCGCGATGGGACGCCGGTCGCCACGGATAGCGCAGCGCCTCGATAAAACATAGCTGGGTTTCGCACTTGACGAGTGACACGGTGTACCGTATCGTCGGCGCATGGATCTTGGACAAATTATTTCCGGCGAACGCGAAAAACTGGGGCTTTCCCAGCGAGCGCTTGCCGACAAGGCCGGCATACGCCAGGCGACGCTTTCCTCCATCGAGAATGGCGGCGATGTAAAGATAGGGACGGCAAGGCGGATCTTGCTTGCGCTCGGCATGGATCTGGCCGTCCTGCCCGTCAATAACGTCAGGGGCAAATCACCGGCGGCCGAAAGAAAAATCGAGATAGAACGGGTTCGCGGGCACTTCAAAATGCGTCGGCAAAAATTGCGCGGCTTGCTTGATTCGCTGTCCGTGACACAAATTCGCCTGGTTCGCGAGATCAACCAAAAAGCCAATGCGGGCTATCTCGCCGAACTCTGGGAGGACTTTCTTCGACTCGATAAATCTTCCATGAAAAGGGCGCTCGATTCGGAGCGGTTTCACGACATGGCTTGGCAAAGCCTGTTTCAAGCAAACCCTTTCATTGTGGCCGGGGTAGGCTCATGGGACTAAAACGCGGCCCGATGACCATAGAGGATATTGAGACGCTTCTTGTCGAGGCGGCAAAGCTGTCCAACCATAGAAATTTTGTGGTGGCCGGCAGTCTTTCGGTACTTGGAGCGGTCATGCGTCCGCCGGCGGAGATGCTGATATCGAGAGACGTGGATTTCTATACCAAGCTTGACCCGGGCAGAGTCTTTGTCGAGATCGCGGAACAGATATCGGAAGGTTCTCCCTTTCATGTCAAACACGGCTTCTATGCAGACCCCATCTCGCCAAAAATTCTTTCCTTGCCCGAAGGATGGGAATCAAGGCTGATCCCGGTAACTCTGGCGAAAGGAGTCGTCGCCAATTTCATCGACCCGAATGATATGGCCATCGCCAAACTTGCACGTTCGGAGAGCAACGATCTCCGCTGGGTGACAGCGGGGGGTAAGGGCCGGGATCATAAAGCTTGAGATCCTCGAAGATCGATTGAAAGAAACACACAATATTCTTAAAGGAGAATTGAAGAAGATCAGGTCTTCAATTCTTGCTATCCATTCACGGATCGTCGCGAAATCGTAGTTATTGACTACTGGTAGCGCAGCGCCTCGATAGGATCGAGTTGCGCCGCCTTGCGGGCGGGATAGAAGCCGAAGAAGATGCCCACCGCGGCGGCGACACCGAACGCTATCAGGGCTGAACTGCCGGAAATGATGACGGCAGTTTTGGCCAGGATATTGACCAGCAACGCACCACCGATGCCGAGCAGCAATCCGATCAGGCAGCCGACCAGCGATATAATGATCGCCTCGAACAGGAATTGCAGCAGGATGTCGCGTTCGCGTGCGCCGATGGCCATGCGAATGCCAATTTCGCGGGTGCGCTCGGTGACCGATACCAGCATGATGTTCATGATGCCGATACCCCCGACCAGCAACGAGACCGAGGCGATGGCACCGAGCAGCAGCGACATGATGCGGGTGGTCTCCGCTGCGGAATTGGCCAATGCCGTCAGATTGCGCACGGTGAAATCCGAATCCATGCCTTCGCGTATACGGTGTCGCTGACGCAGCAATTCATTCATCGACTTTTCGGCTGCATCCATGACTTTCGCATCGCTGGCCTGCACATTGAGCATGCGCACAGAACCCTGAAACTGGGTGCCGAATACCTTGCGCTGGGCGGTGGTCAACGGAATCAGGATGGTGTCGTCCTGATCGCGACCGTCAAGGCTCTGGCCTTTGCTGGCGAGGACACCAACCACGACAAAGGGACTATTGCGAATGCGGATGGTCTTGCCGACGACCTCGTCGTCGCCGAACAACGTAGTCGCCACCGTCTTGCCAAGCAGAGCGACGCGCGTGGCGGAGCGGACATCGGAATCGGTAAACGGAACTCCCGCTTCGAGTGGCCAATTGCGAATGTCAAGATAGCTGGGCGTGGTGCCGAACACCGAGGTATTCCAGTTGTTGCTGGCATAAACAATTTGTGCCGACCCGGGATGAATCGGCGCGACAGAAAGAATGCCGGGCAACTCGGCAAGGGCATCGCCATCGGCCACGGTGAGCGTGGGCGCCGCGCCACCACCAGCACGCACACCGCCAGCGGTAGTGGAACCGGACAGGACGATGAACATGTTGGAGCCCATGGACTCGATCGACTGCTGCACCGAGTACTGCGCGCCCTGACCCACGGCCATCATCACCACCACGGCGGAAACACCGATCACCATGCCAAGCATGGTGAGAAAAGTGCGTAGTTTGTTCGCACCCATGGCACTCCAAGCCTGGCTTAGCAGGGTCATGAACATTACGTTATGTCCTCGCGGGCATGGTCGCTGTCATGCACGATGCGACCATCGCGGAAACGCACCAACCGCTTGGCGTGGGTGGCAATATCGGGCTCGTGGGTAACCAGCACGATGGTTATTCCCTCGCGGTTCAGCTCTTCAAACAGAGCCATGATTTCTTCGCTGGTCTGACTGTCAAGATTGCCGGTGGGCTCGTCGGCAAGAATCAGACGCGGACGGTTCACCAAGGCGCGTGCAATTGCCACGCGTTGCTGCTGGCCACCGGAGATGCGATTGGGCAACGATCGTGCATAGGTGCCGAGTCCGACTTTTTCCAGCTGCTGGCGCGCTCTTTCGCGGCGCTCGTTTTTTTCGATACGGCTATAGACCAAAGGCAGGGCCACATTGTCTTCAAGGCTGATGCGCGGTAACAGGTTGAAACCCTGAAACACGAAACCGATGGTGCGATTGCGCACATTGGCGAGTTGATCACCGGACAGCATAGCGACACTGTTGCCATCGAGGATGTATTCGCCGCTGCTGGGTTTGTCGAGACAGCCGAGGATGTTCATGAAGGTCGACTTGCCGGAACCAGAGGGCCCCATGATGGCGACAAACTCACCCGGCGCGATGTCAAGGTCGACATCCTTCAGTACCGGGAAAGGCCCGGCGGGCGTGTCGTACGCCTTGTAAAGACCGGCGACACGAATCAGTGGCTGCGCTGCCGACATCAGAACATCCGCATGCGCACGCCGTTGGGCGAGGTCGTGGTGTCCGGCGCCGCTTGATTTTCGCCGACAATTACCTTGTCGCCCGGCTTGAGTTCGCCGGCAAGAATTTCCGTGTTGCGGTTGTCGGTGATGCCGAGAGTGACGACAACCGGTTTCAGTTTTTCACCGTCCAATATATAGACGGTCCCCGATGCGGTATCGCGTATCTTTTTCGGCTTGTCAGCGGCCTTAACCGGCGGCAGGTCGGCTGGTTTGAAGCGCAGCGCGGCATTCGGAACCAGCAACGCTTCCTTGCTTTGCGCGACGACGATATTCACGTAGGCCGTCATGCCTGGCAACAGAGTTTGATCGGGGTTGTTAACTTCCACCACCACGTCATAGGTCACGACATTCTGCGTTGTCGTCGGATTGAGACGAAGTTGCCGCACGCTGCCGTGAAAAGCCCGGTTGGGAAACGCATCCACATTGAAGCGCGTAGGCTGGCCAACCTTGATGGCACCAATATCCGCTTCGGCAAAGCTGGAGTCGATCTGCATCTTGGAAAGGTCCTGGGCAATCTTGAACAGTGTCGGCGTCTGGAAGCTCGCAGCCACGGTCTGGCCAACATCTACTTCGCGATCCACCACCACACCGGAAACCGGCGACCGAATAATGGAATAACCGAGGTTGGCGCGATCCTTCTGCAACTGGGCCTGTACCTGTTCGACCTGTGCCTGGGACGACTTGCGCACCTGGAGCGCGGTCTCCAGATCCTGCGCCGAGACATATTCCTGGGCGAAAAGACTTTTGCTTCGTTTTTCATTCGCCAGCGCCAAATCCATAGATGCTTTCGCGTTCTTCAGGCTCGCTTCGTCCTGCCCGACCTGGGAAGAGAGCACCGTGTCGTCCAGCTCCAATAGCACTTGCCCCTTTTCGACATGATCATTGAAGTCCACGTGCAGCTTTTTTACCGTACCCGAAACCTGGGTACCGACATTCACCAGGATCACCGGATTGAGGGTGCCGTTGGCAGCCACGCTTTGGGTCACATCGCCTTTTTCCACTGCCTGAATCTTGTAGCGTTGCTCGGGTGGAACGATTGCCGACTTTGCGTACCAAGCATAAACGCCGCCACCCATCAGAACGAGGATCACGAGATAAAACCAGGGACGTTTGAATGGAAACTTCATGGGGCCGATCCTTCCTGCAAAGTATTGCGCTCCAGCGTGCCCATGCTCCGGGCCAGCGCGGTACGTGCCACATTCCAGCTGTAGAGCGATTGCACCCGCTGCTGGCGCGCCGAAGCCAGGGCACTCTGGGCATTGAGTACATCAAGGATGCTGCCGACACCGGTCTTATAGCGCCCACTCGCAACCCGCTCCGACTGTTCGGCGCTGCTCAACAAATCCACCGTGGAGCGCACGGTCTGGGTGGCGGTGATGAGTGATTGATAAGTGTTCCACACATCCAGCGCCACTTGCAGCCTCAACTGCTCTGTCTGCGCCGCCTGAATTTCGGCCTGTGCCTGCGCCGCGCGAATTTTGTAGTTGGTGTTGAAACCGGAAAACAAGGGGATGTTGAGTGTCACCCCGATGGAAGAAGTCTTCGCCTCAGGCAATCCTTCCGTATGCTGATCCGATGTGTTGATGCCGAGCGACAGAGTCGGCCGCCCAGTGGCCTTGACCACATCGACATTGGCCGCTGCAGCGCGCACCTGCGCTTCTGCCGCCTTCAGGTCGGGCCGGCGTTGTCTGGCTTGTTCCACCAGCGAATCTACGTTTTTTTCAAAGTGGTCGGGTGGATTGGTCTGGTTTGCCACTTCAATCATCACTGTGCGATTTGCATCACGACCGATGACATTGGCCAACGCGCCCTGGGCATTGTTGACATCGCCCTCGGCTTTGATGCGATTCAATACCGCTTGAGACCATGCAGTCTGGGCCTGAAGTTTGTCGGCAGGCGTTGCCACCCCAGCCTTGTAACGTGCATCGGCTGCTTTAAAACTTTCTAGAAAAGCCTTTTCTGACTGTTTCGCCGCGTCCAGTGCGGCTTGCGTCGCAAGGACCAGATAGTAATTCTGGACTGCGGCAAGAAATACTGATTGAATCGTCGCATCCTGCGTCGCGTTGGCCGCCGTCAGCAACGCCTGCGCACTTTCCAGTGCTGCCGCCCGTCCGCCAAAATCGAACAGGAGCAACGAAACTGAAGCGCCCAGTTCGCGTTGGTCGAGATTGCTGCCATTGCTGCGCACGCGACCGGACGAAGCATTTGCGTTGATCAAGGGCAAATAGGCGGACTTGGCGACCCCAACCTGCGCTGCCTGCACGCGCGCATTGGCCCAGACTTCGCGCGTTAGCGGATTCGCGCAAAGCGCCGCGTCGACTACCGCCGGCAACGCAAGCGGCACACCTGCGGGTGGCGGACGACAAGGTTGAAAATCGCTTTCGCCGTTCTGCGTAAAACCAGGTGGTGGTTGTAGCGAAGACTCGGTATCGAACGGATCGATGGACGCATCGGCCAGGGCGGGCAGAACTGCGACCAGCAACGCCGCAAGCGTGAATGTCTTTAAAATACGGTCGGGCATGGCATCAGTTTATCCAGCAATCGGCTCCGTACCCTTATGAAATTGTTACTAAGGGTAATCGGTTGCAATCTGTGCCGATATGGTTGGTAGAGTCGCTGACCATACAAACGGAACCTCAATGAACACCGCACAGACCATCCATTGCGAATTGTGTAAGCAGTCCGGTGGCAACGTCGTTTGGGAAGACCCTGATTGCCGCGTGGTGCTGGTCGACGGTCCGGAAGGCAATGCCTTTCCCGGTTTTTGCCGCGTAATCTGGCGCCAGCATGTGCAGGAAATGGGCGATTTGCTTCCCCGGCAGCGCGAGCACATAATGAAAATCGTGTTCCTCACCGAGATGGCCTTGCGCCGCCTGATGCGCCCGGACAAAATCAATCTTGCCAGTCTCGGCAACATGACGCCACATTTGCATTGGCATGTGATTCCACGCTGGCAGGATGACAGCCATTTCCCAGCGCCGATCTGGGCCGCACCGCGCCGCGAGGAGCCACGGCGACTCCGGCCGGAACGTGATGCAGTGCACGCAGCAATGACCGCCGCACTGGTAGAGTTTTTTGGCGCCAACTCACCCCTCGTACCCCCACTATGAATTTTGATCTTCCCCCTCTGGATTCGGCTGAAGCGCCTGTATTCACGACAGTTGCCGCATGCAACAGCTGGATCGCTGCGCTGCCTCTCAACAGTCCTGGGCAAGTCCATACCGAGTTGCTGAAGCAAATCGGTCTGCTGACCCGCGCCCAGCTTGATCCACAAGAACGTCTTGCGATACTCGACGCGCTGTGGGTACCAATCAAATCCATGCAGAATCATAATGCGCAACGTTTTGCCGCAAAGCCCGTGCCGTTGGATATGGCTGGGCAGACCGCATTCAAGACGGTCGACGCCATGTGGCATGCGCTTTCTCAAGGTTATCTGCGTGCAGTCGCCGACAGTCTGCAGTCGCAGACAACGCTGGCGACTGCGCTGCAACGCGTGTTCGAAATTCTGCTGCAACAGCAATTTGATTACGCCCGCGCCCGGCAACTGCTGGCGCCATTGCATTGGTCACGTTTGCATGAATTGCTGGCGCTGGCAGAACAGTACGGCGCGATTACGATCAGCGTAGATGACACAACCCGCTATGGCGCGACAAAGATCGCCCCGCTTGCACCTTATGCTGCCGCAATGTTGCTTCAGGCAGCGGGGCCCTATGGACTCCGACTGCTCCAGCTCACCTGGACAGAACGCTGGGCACGACGCTGGGGTTCCAAGCTTGCGCTGCTCACGGTTCCGCCCGCAGAACTGAAGGCTGTTCCGCTATGCGTTGACCTTGCGTCAAACCAGGCGGCCAGTTATCGCCCTGCGACAGGGACCGGCGCCCGATTTCTGGATACCGCAGAACTACGCAAGAGCATTCTTTCGCGTCAAACGCTGCTTGATCAAAACACGCCACCTGAAACGCTGAACCTCGGTAGCGATTGCACACAGCCGGAGTGCGGGGAACTGCTCAAGAAACTCTATCAGGCGTGGTGTCAAGGCGGAATTCCGCGCCACCTGGAACGAAAACCGGGCGTGCCGGGAGGAAAGCTGATTTCCAATGTTGCGTCGATTTTCGACGAACTGTCTGGCGGCATGTCGCTCGCGGCTCCGGTCACTTTAACCAGCACGGATATACGCAAGCAGCGTGAAGCAATGGCGATTTTTGGTTCAACCCGCGGACTGAAAATTGGCGTGCCGGAAAAAGCGCCGAACCCGCATATTGAACGTGGCTGGACCGTGTTTGATGAGAATGTCTCCGGCTTTCGACTGGAGCGACCCCTGGCACAAGACGGTGCCCAACTGACACTTGGCCAGCTGGTTGCAATCCAGCCGGCGGGCATGAAAGGTTTCATGCTCGCTTCGGTCTGTTGGATCAGCGCTGGATTCGAAGACAAGCTGCAGGTCGGGGTAACTCTGCTACCGTCACCGGCCTCTGCCATTGCTTTCAAGGCAGCAGGCCTCAACGCGGCGAAAGAACCGATGCAACCAGGATTTCTGTTGCCGGCTGTGGCACCGACCAAGGAGCCACCAAGCGTGATTTTGCCTCCAGGCCGCTTCCGCGCCGGCCGCACGGTCGAGTTTGAGGATGGTGTGGGCCATTACCAAATCCGTCTGGCGCGATTGCTGGAGCACGGTGAAGATTACGACAGAGCCAGCTTTGAACAAGCCGCGCGGTAAACTAGGCCCTTCCTTCTTTTTATCCGCATGCCATGGCAGGACTCAGTCCCGATGTACCGATTCCCACCGAGATCAAGCTTCATCAAAAGTCACGGGTGATGGAAATTACATTCTCCGATGGCGCTTGCTTCAAGCTGCCCTATGAATTGCTCCGTGTGTTCAGTCCCTCCGCAGAAGTGCGCGGCCACTCGGCGGGACAGGAGGTCTTGCAAACCGGTAAACGGAATGTCGGCATCAGCGCCATTGAGCCAGTTGGCAACTACGGGGTCAAACCGATATTTTCGGACGGTCATGACACAGGACTCTACTCGTGGGACATGCTCTACAACCTTGGCGTCCGTCAGAACGGTTTGTGGCAGGAATATCTGAGCCGTCTCGAGGCAGCCAATGCCAATCGCGATGACGATACGACGCCCAAGCAAACCGCACACGGCCACGGGCATCACTGATATGAGTACTCACTTCGGTTTCAAGCAAGTCGAGGAGGAAGAAAAAGCGCAGCACGTCGCCAGCGTGTTTTCATCGGTCGCACGTAATTACGACATCATGAACGACTTGATGTCAGCCGGCCTGCACCGGCTTTGGAAACGTTTTGCCATTGCACTTTCCGGCGTGCATCCCGGCAGCAGAGTCCTCGACGTGGCCGGTGGCACTGCTGATCTCGCGCGCGCCTTTGCGCGAAAGGCAGGATCGAATGGCGAGGTCTGGCTCACCGACATCAACAATTACATGCTCTCGGTGGGTCGTGATCGGCTAATGAATGACGGCATCATCGCTCCGGTTGCACAATGCGACGCCGAGAAGCTCCCGTTTCCGGACGATTATTTTGACTGTGTGTCGGTTGCATTCGGTCTGCGCAACATGACGCACAAGGAACAAGCCCTGGCCGAAATGTGTCGCGTATTAAGGCCCGGCGGATGCCTGCTAGTGCTTGAATTCTCCAAGGTGTGGCAACCGCTTGCTCAAGCCTATGATTTCTACTCGTTCAAGGTGCTGCCGTGGCTGGGTGAAAAAGTCGCCAAGGACGGCAGCAGTTATCAATACCTCGCCGAGTCAATTCGCATGCATCCGGATCAGGACGTGCTGAAGACCATGATTGAACAAGCCGGCTTGGAGCGAGTCGAATACTTCAATCTCACAGCGGGCATTGTCGCCCTCCATCGCGCTTACAAATTTTGAACAACAAACCTATGAAACGCATTCTCATTTCGCTTTTTACTGCAATACTTGCCCTTGGCTTCTGCACACAGGAGGCGGATGCCAAACGCCTGGGTGGCGGCCAATCCTTCGGGATGAGTCGCAATGTTTCCCCTCAGTCTGCGCCGCTGGCACGACCCGGCTTTGCGACTCCGCAGGCAACACCGGCTGTACAACCACCTGCGTCGCCTGGCATGGGTCGCTGGCTTGGCCCCATCGCCGGTCTCGCTGCCGGGATAGGTCTTGCTTCAATGCTCTCCCACTACGGCATGGGCGAAGGCATGACCAACATCCTGATGATTGCGCTATTGGCTTTTGCGGCCGTCACCCTGTTTCGCCTATTTTCGCGCAAGCCCCAGACGCAAGACAGTGCGGCCTATGGCAATGGATACACCCAACCACGCTACGCACCGGTGGCGCAAGTACCGTCCGGCACACCAACAGCAGAAACGCTCAATCCAACCACTGCGTCGGCCCCTGCCGGTTTCGACAGTGCTGGTTTTTTGCGTCAGGTAAAGCTCAATTTCGTACGCTTGCAGGCCGCCAACGATGCCGGCAACATGGAGGACATCAAGCAGTTCAGCACGCCGGAATTCTTTGCCGAAGTCCAGTTGCAGTATCAGGAGCGAGGTCGGGTACAGCAGCAGACAGACGTGGTGCAACTCGACGCCGCATTGCTCGACATCTCCACCGAAGAGACCCGCCACATCGCCAGCGTGCGCTTCTCCGGTTTGTTGCGCGAGAGTGCGGACACGGCACCGCAAGTGTTCGAAGAAGCGTGGCATCTGAGCAAGCCGGTGGACGGTAGCAGTGGTTGGGTTATCGCCGGCATCCAGCAGTTCGCCTGATGATTTTCGAAAAACCGCTGCTACAGTCCTTGGATCACGTGCTCGGGCAAAACGCCTGGGCAACGGAGAAGCTTAGGCCTTATGCCGGGCGACACGCCCGGTTGTCGATGCCGCCGCTGATTCTGGATTGCATCGTCAGTGAGGATGGTCGATTGTCGGAGACGAATGTCGAAGGCAAACCTGATGTCGAGATCGTGCTGCCGCTGACAGCCCCTGTGCTGGCGCTGCAAGGGAGTGATCGCCTGATGAGCGCCGCACAGATCACGGGGTCTGCCGAGTTTGCCGACGCACTTGGTTTCGTGCTGCGCAACCTGCGTTGGGATATCGAGGAAGACCTTTCGAAAGGTGTTGGCGACATTGCGGCTCACCGCATTGTCGGCGCGCTCGAGGCACTGGGTACATGGCAGAAACAGGCCGCAGTCAGCCTCGCCGAAAACGTCACCGACTACTTCACAGAAGAGCGGCGGACTCTGGTGACGACGAAGGATATTTCCGCTTTTACCAGCGAGATTGATCGACTGCGCGCCGATGTCGCACAGCTGGAAAAACGACTGAAGACACTCGGGTAATCGGCCCCCGGCTGTAGCAGAGCTTCAGATTGCGGCGACAAATTTTTCGCCAAAAAAAACGGCAACCCAAACCAGGTTGCCGTTTTTTTTGAAGATGAGGCTCAGTGTCCGCGCTTGCGCAAACGCTGGATTGCCACCAATTGGGCAATGGCTTCTGACAACTCGGCCTGGGCTCGGGCATAGTCAATTTTGGACTCGCGGCCGGCCATGGCTTCTTCGGCTTTTGCTTTGGCTTCCATCGCCTGGGCTTCATCCAGATCCTTGCCGCGAATGGCGGTATCTGCCAAGACAGTCACCAGCCCCGGCTGGACCTCAAGCAGGCCGCCGGCAACAAAGATCAACTCTTCAGCTTCCTGGCCGGGCAATTTGAGGCGCACGGCACCGGGCTTGATGCGCGTCATCAACGGCATGTGCCCGGGCAATATGCCCAGTTCGCCGGCTTCACCGGGAAGAACAACAAATTCGGCCAGTCCGGAGAAGATCGACTCTTCCGCACTGACGACGTCGACTTGAATGGTCATGGCCATGGTTCTTTCTTAGCCTAGGATTACTGGAGGGTCTTGGCTTTTTCGAATGCTTCCTCGATGCCGCCAACCATATAGAACGCCTGTTCGGGGAGACTGTCGCACTCGCCGTCCACAATCATTTTAAAACCCTTGATGGTGTCCTTGAGCGTGACGTATTTGCCGGGCGAGCCGGTAAACACTTCGGCGACGTGGAATGGTTGCGACAGGAAGCGCTGAATTTTCCGGGCGCGGCCGACGGCGAGCTTGTCATCCGGGGCGAGTTCGTCCATGCCGAGAATAGCGATGATGTCGCGCAGTTCCTTGTAGCGTTGCAAAGTCTGCTGCACGCCACGCGCCACATTGTAGTGCTCTTCGCCAACAACCAGCGGATCAAGCTGACGTGACGTCGAGTCGAGCGGATCGACGGCCGGGTAGATGCCCAGCGATGCGATGTCCCGCGACAGTACGACTGTGGAGTCGAGGTGAAGGAAGGTGGTCGCGGGCGAAGGGTCGGTCAAGTCATCGGCTGGCACATAGACGGCCTGGATTGAAGTGATCGAACCGACCTTGGTCGAGGTGATGCGCTCTTGCAAACGGCCCATTTCTTCGGCCAGCGTCGGCTGGTAACCCACGGCCGACGGCATACGGCCGAGCAGCGCGGATACTTCGGTACCAGCCAGCGTGTAGCGATAGATGTTGTCAACGAAAAAGAGAATGTCGCGCCCATCATCGCGGAATTTCTCGGCCATCGTCAGACCTGTCAGCGCCACCCGCAAACGGTTGCCAGGCGGCTCGTTCATCTGACCGAACACCATCGCCACTTTGGAGTTTTCGAGGTTGTCCTGGTCGATCACTTTGGCGTCCGACATTTCGTGATAGAAGTCGTTGCCTTCACGAGTACGCTCGCCCACGCCCGCGAACACCGAGAGGCCCGAGTGTTGCTTGGCAATATTGTTGATCAGCTCAAGCATGTTCACCGTCTTGCCGACGCCGGCGCCGCCGAACAAGCCGACTTTGCCACCCTTGGCAAACGGGCAGATCAAGTCAATAACCTTGATGCCGGTTTCAAGCAGATCAACCGAGGCGGAGAGTTCGTCGAACTTCGGCGCGCTTTGGTGAATCTCGCGAAGCTCGTCGCAAGCGACCGGGCCGCGTTCGTCAATCGGACGACCGAGCACGTCCATCACGCGGCCGAGAGTGCCATTGCCGACCGGCACCGAAATCCCCGCACCGGTATTTTTCACCTTCATGCCACGGCGCAAGCCGTCGCTTGATCCCATGGCAATAGTGCGCACCACGCCGTCGCCAAGCTGCTGCTGCACTTCGAAGGTCAGGCCGGCTTCGCTGAAATCGGTGTTCTCGTCGAGGCGAAGGGCGTCATAGACCTTGGGCATGGCTTCGCGGGGGAACTTGATATCCACCACAGCGCCGATGCATTGGACGATATTTCCGTTGCTCATGGTCGTTTCCTTAAATCAAAAAAGTCGTTAGCCGGAAATCATCGGCTGCGCCGCCGACAATTAATAAATGTGGTCTCACCGTAACGTTCGCTTCACTCACGTTAGTCTTGCCCAATTTCTCAACCGGAAATCGCGGCTGCGCCACCAACGATCTCCGAAATTTCTTTGGTAATAGCTGCCTGGCGGGCCTTGTTGTAAACCAACTGCAGTTCCTTGATCACCGTTCCCGCATTGTCGGTTGCCGCCTTCATGGCCACCATCCGGGCACTCTGCTCGGACGCCATGTTTTCAGCGACCGCCTGATAAATCAGCGACTCGACATAACGCACCAGCATGTAATCGAGAACAACCTTTGCTTCCGGCTCGTAGAGGTAGTCCCACGCGCGATCCGGTGTTCCAAGGCGCTCTCCGGTCAACGGCAGCAGTTGTTCGATCACCGGCTCCTGCTTCATGGTGTTGATGAAACGGGTATAGGCGATATGGATGGCATCAAGCTCGTCGTTCTGAAAGGCATCGATCATGACCTTGATGGGTCCGATCAGTTTGTCCATATGCGGTGCATCGCCGACCTGCACGACATGCGACACCACCCTGGCGCCCATGCGCTGCATGAAGCCGAGACCCTTGTTGCCGATGCAGGTAACGCTGAATTCGCTGACGCCTTCCTGCTCCCACTGGCGCATGGCGCCCGTCAATTGACGCAGAATGTTGGTATTGAGGCCGCCGCACAATCCCTTATCCGTCGTGACCACAATCAGCCCTATCCGCTTCACCGACTCAGGCTTGTCGAGGAAAGCATGACGATACTCGGTGACATTGGCCTGAGAAAGATTGGCGGCCAGACGGCGCATCTTGTCACTGTATGGCCGGGCAGCACGCATCCGTTCCTGCGCCTTGCGCATCTTGGACGCAGCCACCATTTCCATGGCCTTGGTGATTTTCTTGGTATTCTGGACGCTCTTGATCTTCGTCCGAATTTCTTTACCGCCCGCCATGATCGTCTCCTAGCTAAGCCGGCTTAGGCCCACGACTTCTTGAACTCGGCAATCGCGGATTTCAGTTGCGCTTCACCGTCCTTGTCCAGTTCCTTGTTCGTCTCGATCTTTTTCATCAAGTCGGCCTGGTTCTGGTGCAGGTACTGATGCAATCCGGTTTCGAAAGCAAGAATGCGGGGTACTTCGACATCATCCATGTAGCCGTCTGAAGCGAAAAGAGACACAGCCATGTCAGCAACCGACAGCGGCGCGTACTGCGGCTGCTTCATCAGTTCGGTAACACGGCGGCCGCGTTCCAGCTGCTTGCGGGTGGACTCGTCCAGATCGGAAGCGAACTGGGCGAAGGCCGCCAACTCGCGGTATTGGGCCAGAGACAGACGCACGCCACCACCGAGTTTCTTGATGACTTTGGTCTGCGCTGCGCCACCGACGCGTGACACCGAAACGCCGGCGTTCATGGCTGGCCGAATGCCGGCATTAAACAAGTCGGTTTCGAGGAAGATCTGGCCATCGGTAATCGAAATCACGTTGGTCGGAACGAATGCGGAAACGTCACCGGCTTGCGTCTCGATCACTGGCAGCGCGGTCAATGAACCGGTCTTGCCTTTGACTTCGCCGTTGGTAAATTTCTCCACCCAGGCCTCGGAGACTCGCGCAGCACGCTCCAACAAACGGGAATGGATGTAGAACACATCGCCCGGATAGGCTTCGCGGCCCGGCGGACGGCGCAGCAGCAACGAAATCTGGCGATAAGCCCAAGCCTGCTTGGTCAAATCGTCATACACAACCAATGCATCCATGCCACGGTCGCGAAAATACTCACCCATGGTGCAACCGGCGTAAGGCGCCAGGAACTGCATCGCGGCCGATTCAGAAGCGGTGGCAGCGACCACAATCGTGTACGTCATCGCGCCATGTTCTTCAAGTTTCCGCACTACGTTGGCGACAGTCGAAGCCTTCTGACCGATCGCCACATAGATGCAGAACATGTTCTGCCCCTTCTGGTTAATGATGGTGTCCACCGCCACGGCAGTCTTGCCGGTCTGGCGGTCACCAATGATCAATTCACGCTGGCCACGGCCAACCGGAACCATGGCATCGATCGCCTTGAGGCCGGACTGTACGGGCTGGGACACGGATTTGCGCCAGATAACACCCGGCGCAACTTTTTCGATCTTGTCGGTCAGCTTGGCATTGATCGGGCCCTTGCCGTCAATCGGTTCGCCCAGCGCATTCACGACGCGGCCAAGCAATTCCGGTCCGATCGGCACTTCCAGAATGCGGCCAGTACATTTGACCGTATCGCCTTCGGAGATATGTTCGTATTCGCCCATGACCACGGCGCCGACTGAGTCACGCTCCAGGTTGAGGGCGAGGCCAAACGTGTTGCCGGGAAATTCCAGCATTTCGCCTTGCATCACGTCGGCAAGTCCGTGCACGCGGCAGATACCGTCGGTCACTGAAACTACAGTACCTTCAGTCTTGGCCTTTGCGGCCAGCTGCATGTTCTGGATCTTGCTCTTGATCAGGTCGCTGATTTCGGAGGGGTTGAGGTTCATGACAATAACTCCTAGTTCTTGAGGGCAATCGCCATCTGGGCGAGCTTACCGCGGACCGACGCATCGATGACCTGATCGCCTACCGCGATGCGAACACCGCCGATCAACTCGGGATCGATCTTGACGGTTGCTTGAATCCTGCATTTAAAACGGCGTTCGAGATCCGTCACCAGACTACCGAGAGGCGCATTGTCGAGAGGATAGGCAGACTCGATTAGCGCTTCCTTGACGCCTTCCACACCGTGCTTCAAGTCGTTGTACAGATCGCGGATTTCCGGCAGCACTGCGATGCGATCATTTTCAGCCAGCAACTGTAGAAAATTTTTCTGGTCTGCCGAAAAACCCTGGCCTGCGACATCCAGCAGAAGCTTGCTCACCGCTGCCGTTGACACATTGGGATTGTCGACAACAGCCTGCATCTCGGCATCGGCCGCAACTGCCGCAAGACGCCCCAACACGTCGGACCATGCGTCAAGTTGATTCGCTGCCTGAGCGATCTGAAAAGCTGCTTCGGCATAGGGCCGCGCGAGCGTGACGTTCTCAGCCATGATCGATCAGAGCTCCGCCTTGAGCGCCGCGAGCAGATCTGCGTGCGCCTGGGCATTGACTTCCCGACGCAGAATCTTCTCTGCTCCGGTGACCGCCAGATGCGCCACTTGGTCGCGCAGGCTTTCCTTGGCGCGTTGTGCGGCGACGGCGGCTTCGCCTTCCGCTGCTTCACGGGCCTGATTGATGATTCGGTTGCCTTC
>JANYCD010000008.1 GCA_025360425.1 Sterolibacteriaceae bacterium | reverse complement strand
CACCCAAATCAACGAAACAACACTTTCGTTTATCCCCAAGCTGATCGTCATGGCGGTGGTGCTGGTCGCCACCGGCCCGTGGATGCTCAACCTGCTGGTCGACTACACGCGCCGGTTGTTCCAGGAGTTGCCATGGATGATTGGTTGAATGCGGTGAGGAGTGAGGAGTCAGGAGTGAAGAGTAAAAACAATGGAATGCGATCCACTGGTGGCATGGCCGCCATGCGCTGCAATACGCAGGTTTCGCTCCTCACCCCTCACTCCTTACTCCTCACTTAAAGGCCGTGATCTCATTCAGCGACGCCCAGCTCAATGTCTGGCTATCGAGTTTCCTGTGGCCGCTCGCGCGGATTCTTGCGCTCATTACGTCGGTACCAGTGCTGGGTAACGAAGTCATTCCCGTGCCATTCAAGATTGCGCTCGGCATGCTCATCGCCATCATCGTGGCGCCGTTGGCGGCAACGCCCCACGACATCGCATTATGGTCAGGTGCGGGACTGCTGATACTTGTGCAACAAATTGTGATCGGCGTCGCGATGGGCATGGCAATGCGCATCGTTTTCGCCATGGTCGATCTGGCCGGCGAACTGACCGGACTGCAAATGGGCCTCGGGTTCGCATCATTTTTCGATCCGCAAAACTCAACCGACACGGCGCTAATCTCACAGTACCTTGGCGTAATGATGACGATGATATTTCTCGCCTTGAACGGCCACTTGCTGGTGATCGCGACATTGGCAGAGAGCTTTCAGGCTCTGCCCATAACGCCTGATCCGCTGGCGGCATCAGCCTGGCTGATGCTGGTGCAATGGGGCGGAAAGCTGTTTTCAATCGGCATCATGCTTGCACTACCAATACTTGCCGCATTGCTCATCGCCAACCTGGCACTCGGCATCCTGACCCGCGCCGCGCCGCAGCTCAATATTTTCTCGGTAGGTTTTCCGGTTACGCTGCTACTGGGTTTTGTGGTGTTGATGCTGGTGCTGCCACAAATGGGATCAGCACTGGAACAACCGATACACCTGGGTCTTGAGATGATGCTGAAGATCGCGCAGCAGGCGCATCATGGTCAATAGTCATACTGACAAAAAACCAACAAAAATTACAGTTGGAACATGGTTCACACCAGACTGCGCCCCCCATCAAGAATAAAAAAGCCCCTTTTCAGGGGCTTTTTTATTGTCCTTGCGGTGTGGCGCGCTCAGTGATGTGGCCACCGTCTCCATGCACGTGACCATGCTGCAGTTCTTCTGCGGTCGCCTCCCGTACTTCGGCGATGGTGCAGGAAAACACCAGAGTAGTGCCGGCCAATGGGTGGTTGCCATCCACCACAACCTTGTCTTCTGCTATGTCCGTAATCGTGTAAAGCGTGTCCTCTTCGTCGTCGCCGCTGGCACGTTCGAACTGCATGCCGACTTCGATGTTTTCGGGGAACATCTGACGCGACTCCACCAACACCAGAGAAGCGTCGTACTCGCCGAAGGCATCGTCCGGCGGCAGCCGGACGATCAGTTCTTCACCGGCTTCGCGCCCTTGCAGGGCTTCTTCGATGCGGGGAAAGATGGCGTCGTATCCGCCATGCAGATAGACGATTGGGTTCTGCCCATCATCAACAATATTGGTATCACTGTCGGTAACCCGATAGTTCAGTGTGACAACTGTATTTTTCCGGACTTGCATGTGCTCCTTCCCGGCCCGCTGAGGTCCTTGACCAATTGAAATACTTCTGCTGCATGACCCTTTGCCGTCACGTCGTAGAAAACATGACGAATGATTCCACTCTTGTCGATGATGAATGTCGACCTCACCACGCACAGCTTGCGCTGGCCATCTTTTTCACGCATCTGGCTGACGCCGTATTTTTTGCAGACCTCGCCTTCCACATCCGACAGCAGGCGCAGCGAAAGCCCCTGCTTGTCGCAGAACTCGGCATGACTGATGCAATCGTCGGGTGAGATGCCGAATACGACACAGTTCAGACGGTTGAAGTCGGATTCGTGGTCGCTAAAGTCGGTAGCCTCCAACGTGCAGTAGGGCGTGCCGTCCTTGGGGTAAAAAAACAGAACTGCGTGCTGACGCCCATGCAGGGAACTCAGATCAAACATCGCCATGTCTGCATCGGGCAGCGCGAAGAGCGGCGCAATTTGTCCTGCTTGCAACATTGTCCAGCCCCGGAGGAATACCTGCGCCGATTCTAATCCAAGCTTGCTGGAAAAGTGTGACGCAAATTTTTTCTGCTTCACACCTGGATATAAATCCAACTACGCCGAGCGGTGGGCTTCGGCCAGATATTCGCGGCTGCGCATCTCGATCAAGCGGCTGACGGTGCGTTTGAATTCGGCAGCCTGGAGGCCTTCGGTATAGAGCATGTCACCTTCAACTTCGGCGCTGATGATGAGCTTGACCCGATGGTCGTAGAGCACATCCACCAGCCACGTAAAACGTCGTGCTTCCGAACTTTGATCCGCTCCCATCTTCGGAACATTGGAAAGGATGAGCGTGTGGTGCTCGCGTGCAAGCTCCAGATAATCGTTCTGGGAACGCGCCCCACCACACAGCATTGAAAAATCGAACCAGATCACGCCGGGCGCCTGACGACGAACCACAATCTCGCGCTCCTGCACCAGTATTTTTCCGGCACTACCAGCGCTGCCCGCGATCTCGCGAAAAGTCTTGCCAAGCATGACATTTGCGGCAGCATCGGCAGGCACCCTAAAACTGCCGATGCGCTCCAGCGTTTGCAGTCGATAGTCCATGCCGGCATCCACTTCGAGGACATCGAGATGTTGCTTCAACAATGCAATGGTTGGCAAAAACAAATTCCGCTGCAGCCCGTTGGGGTAAAGCCCGTCAGGAGCATAGTTCGAGGTGGTGACTACCACCACACCTTGATCGAACAACCCGGTGAACAGTCGGCCCAGAATCATCGCATCGGCAATATCGGATACATGGAACTCGTCGAAACAGAGCAGCCGGACTTTCGCCGCAACGTCGGCAGCTACAAGGAGAAGGGAATCGGCTTCGTGCTTGTGCCGCTTGAGCGCCTCATGGATCTTGTGCATGAACGCATGAAAGTGAACCCGCCGCTTGCGGCGATAAGGCACAGCGTCAAAAAAAGTATCCATCAGGAAACTCTTGCCGCGCCCCACACCGCCCCACAGATACACACCACGCGGCGGAGCTGCGCGTGAAATCAGTTTTTTCAGTCGATTGCTGCGCGCCTGCCTGAATTCGATCAACTCCTGATAAAGAACATCAAGCCGCTCTGCAGCGCGGCGCTGTGCTGCATCGGCTACGATGCCACGCTCCGTACAGAGTTTCTCAAAGGCACTTAACATCAAAAATCATTCACCACAGAGGACGCAGAGGGCAGCAAAATTCAATGGATTTCCTCTGTGTACTCTGCGTCCTCTGCGGTGAAATGCATTGATCAGAAGTGCAGGGAACGTTTGCTCACCGCCAGCATGGCCTCGTGCAATGCCTCTGACAGCGTCGGGTGGGCATGGCAGATGCGCGCAATGTCTTCGCTTGAAGCGCCGAATTCCATCGCCACCACCGCCTCGGCAATCAGTTCCGAAGCGTTGTTGCCAATCACATGCACGCCAAGTATCCGGTCGGTTTTGGCATCGGCCAGCACCTTGACGAATCCGGTGGTGTCACCCTGGCCCAGCGCACGGCCATTGGCGGCAAATGGAATCTGGCCAACGCGGTATTCGATGCCTTCATTCTTCAATTGCTGTTCGGTCTTGCCAACCCAGGCGATCTCCGGATGCGTATAGATGACCCAGGGAATGACATCGTAGTTGACGTGTCCAGCCTGCCCGGCGATGCGCTCGGCGACCATCACGCCTTCTTCCATGCCCTTGTGGGCCAGCATCGGCCCGCGGATAACATCGCCTACCGCCCAGACATTGGGCAGGTTGGTTTCGCAATATTCGTTGACGTCGATGCGGCCTTTGTCATCCAGCTTGAGGTCAACCACTTCGGCGCCCACTTTATCGGTGTTGGGAATCCTGCCTACCGAGACAATCAACCGATCACATTCCAGCGTTCGGCTCTCGTCTTCGGCTTCGTATTCGACAATGACACTTTTCTTGCTCTGCGTCACCTTCTTGATGTTGACGCTCAAAAGAATGTTGAGTCCCTGCTTTTGGGTGAACACTTTCCAGGCTTCCTTGGCCACGGCCTGATCGGCGGCGGCCAGAAAATCCGGCAACGCTTCGAGCACCGTGACCTCGGCCCCCAGACGTTTCCACACCGAACCCAACTCCAGCCCAATGACCCCCGCTCCAATGACGCCAAGACGCTTGGGCGCCTTGTCGAAACCGAGCGCACCGATGTTGTCGCAAATAATCTTGTTGTCGACCGGGATGCCATCAAGATGACGCGCCTTGGAACCTGTGGCGACGATCACATGCTTCGCTTCGACAGTTTCACCATCGACATCGATCTGCCAGAAATCTTCGGTGCGACCGACAAATTTGCCGTGACCCGGCAGCAAGGTGACCTTGTATTTCTTGAACAACCCACGAATGCCGCTGGTCAGCTGCGTCACGATGTTGTCCTTGCGTCGCACCATCGCGGCCACATCCATCTTGAGATTCTCTGAACTGATGCCGTGCATGACGAAGGAGTGACCGGCCTGGTCAAACAGTTCCGACGACTGAAGCAAGGCCTTGGATGGAATACAGCCCTCGTTGAGGCAAGTTCCGCCAAGACGCACTGCACCCTTCGGATCTGCGTAGGCCTGCGATTCAATGCAGGCAACCGTCAGCCCCAATTGCCCGGCACGAATTGCGGCCACGTAACCGCCGGGGCCGGCGCCGATGACGACGACATCAAATTTTTTGCTCATTTAAACTTCCTTTCACCACAGAGGACATCTTGATCCTCTTTGAAGGGACAGAGGACGCAGAGGACTTCGGAAAACATGATTTTGCTTTCCTCCGCGTCCTCCGCATCCTCTGCGGTGAGATCAAAGGTCCAGCAACAGTCGCGCCGGGTCTTCCAGAACATCCTTCATCGCAACCAGGCCCAGCACGGCTTCGCGGCCATCGATGATGCGATGATCGTAGGAGATGGCGAGGTAATTCATCGGGCGTATCACGATCTGTCCGTTCTCAACGACCGGACGATCCTTGGTTGCGTGAACGCCAAGAATGGCCGATTGCGGCGGATTGATGATCGGCGTCGACAGCATGGAACCGAACACGCCGCCGTTCGAGATGGAGAAGGTGCCACCGGTCAACTCTTCCAGCGAGAGCTTGCCATCCTTGGCCTTGGCGCCAAATTCGGCGATCTTCTTTTCGATCTGGGCCAGACTCATCTGGTCGGCGTCGCGCAGGATCGGCACCACCAGGCCGCGTGGAGTGCCGACCGCGATGCCGATGTCAAAATAGCCGTGATAGACGATGTCGTTGCCGTCGATCGATGCGTTGATCACCGGATACTTTTTCAACGCCGCCACGGCCGCCTTGACAAAGAACGACATGAAGCCAAGCTTGACGCCATGCTCCTTCTCGAACTTGTCCTTGTATTTGTTGCGCAGCTCCATCACTGGCGCCATGTTCACTTCGTTGAAAGTAGTCAGGATGGCGTTCTGTGCCTGCGATTGCAGCAAACGCTCGGCGACCCGGGCACGCAGACGCGACATGGGGACGCGCTGCTCGGGACGATCGGCGATGATCGCATCGGCATTCACCACATTGGGCTGAACCATCGCTGGTCGCGCGGCCGCAGCCGGCGCCGCAACCGGGGGAGCCACTGGCTTGCCGGGCACTGCCGTGCCGAGTACGTCTTCCTTGAGGATGCGGCCACCACGACCCGACCCGGTGACGGAAGCCGGATCGATGCCCTTTTCTTCCATGATCTTGCGCGCGGCCGGCATGGCGGGCGCCGCCTGAGCCGACGCTGGCGCAGGTGCCACCGGAGCAGCAGGCTTGGCGGCCGACGCGGGAGCAGCAGTGCTCGCCTTCGCCTCGGTGTCGATCTGCGCGATCACTTCGCCGGCGACAACGGTTGCGCCGTCGGCCTTGAGCAACTTGACGATCACGCCGGAATCCGGAGCCGGCAATTCGAGCACGACCTTGTCGGTCTCGATGTCGATCAGATTCTCGTCACGTGTGACGGCTTCACCTTCACGCTTGTGCCAGCCGACCAGCGTTGCCTCGGCAACCGATTCCGACAATTGGGGAACTTTTACGTCGATCAACATTTTTTACTCACTCTCTCCGGATTATTCTGGCGCTTTCAATTCGCCGAAAGCGCCTTCAATGACTGCTTTCTGTTGGGCGTTGTGCTTGGTGTAATAGCCGACTGCGGGCGATGCCGATGCGGGACGGCTGACCAGGAACAACTCCTGTCCCGAACCCACCGAGCGCACCAGATGTTGACGCGACACGAACCAGTACCACATGCCCTGATTGCGTGGCTCTTCCTGACACCAGACAATCTCTTTGGCCTTGGACCATTTTTTCAGT
>JANYCD010000088.1 GCA_025360425.1 Sterolibacteriaceae bacterium | reverse complement strand
TTCCACGCATCAATCGCCAGAGAGCATTCGAGTATTTCCAGTGGCCGTTCCATTCCGGCGCGGTGTCGTGGCATCTGAAGTCGATCTGGTGTGACATGTGCCCTCCTGGTTTGAGGCAGCGAAAGCACTCTGCATAAACCTCCTTGAGTTGATCGACATGCTCCATCACCGCCTGCGAGAAGACGAGATCGACACTGCCCGCTGGAATTTCGTCCATCTGCCCCATCGGCGCAAGGTAGCGAATTGCGCCATCAGTCAGATCTCCGGTTAGCTCATGGCGGAGGCGCGTCAGACGATCCGGAGCCAGGGCTTTTTTTAGTCTCGATTCGCCAAGTATATGTGAGGGGAAGGCGTAATCATCGAGCTCGGGCAATATCTCTGCGTGCTCGCCACCAGAAGGAATGGCGACTCGCGCGGCCAGAAGCTTGATCAGTCCATCAAATACCGCAAGGTTGGTGTCAGGCGCGGCGTGTCTTACCGCATCGACACCGTAATACTGGTCTGCCCCCGTGAGCATGGCCACCAAGCCGATACCGAGTGAATCGCCGGGTCCCAGTTCAACCACAGTGCTCGGGTGTGTGTTCAGGCCATGGCGCGAGGCCATCAGCAGATGGCGCAGATAGACCGAATAGCAATACGCAGCCGACACAGTGCCGCCGGTGCCGACGGGGGGCGGCACAAAAATTGACTTGATGCCACCGAGCAACAAGCGGGATACCGGGATCGTCATTTCACCATTTCCCCGATCAAATGGCCGGCGGCCGGGCCGGTGGCGACAAGGGCGCTTGAGCCGGATCAATCCACATCTGAAACCAGAGTTCCAGCATGAGCAGGCCCCACAGGCGGGTGTGATGCAATCTGATACCGGCGCAATGTTCGTCGAGCAGAGTTTTGACGAATTCGGGTTTGACCAATCCTCGTTGCCGTGCCTGGGTGCTGAGCAGGGTATCGTAGGCGAACTCTTTCAGTTCGCGCCTGAGCCATTGATCGATGGGTACGCCAAAGCCCATCTTGGGGCGGTAAAGAATTTCCTTGGGCAGGAAGGGTTCCATTGCTGATTTCAAAATTGCCTTGGTTTCACCACCGGCCATTTTTTGCGCTGCCGGGATGCCAGCCGCCCATTCCATGAGTGCATGATCAAGAAAAGGCGAGCGCGATTCCAGACCGTGCGCCATGCTGGCGATATCCACCTTTACCAGCAGATCGTCGGGAAGATAAGTATGAATATCAGCCCAGGCTGCTCCACCAACGAAGGAGGGTGATTGCCGGAAATAGGGTTCGAGAAGATCCAGGGTCGAGTTGCCGAGCAGCGGTTGCAAGTTGTGGTCGTACCCCGCCAGCTTGTCGTGCTCAAAAAAGTAGGCGATGGAGGGCGCGTAACGACGCGAGTCTTTCTCGCTGATGTATGAAAGCCAGCGACGCCCCACCCTGAAAAGACGGTGGCGATCCATTCCGTGCGGAATCGATTTTCCGAAAACGGCTGCGAGTTGCCGCAGCGGCCGTGGCACGCGACTCATCCATTCGGTTTTCAAGCACTGCGTGTAACGCCCGTAACCGAGGAAGCTCTCATCACCGCCATCGCCATTGAGGGCAACGGTTACCTGTTGTCGGGCGATTTGGGAAACGTAGTAGGTGGGAATCGCCGAAGGATCGGCAAACGGTTCGTTGTAGTGCCAGGTGAGCAACGGCAAAATGGATGCGGCATCGGGACGCACCACCATTTCGTGGTGATCGGTATCGTAGCGCTCGGCCACCATCCTGGCATATTGCCGCTCGTCGAAATCCGCTTCATCGAAGCCAATCGAAAATGTCTTGACCCGTCCGCTTGCGTGGCGAGCCATCAGTGCGACGATGGCAGATGAATCCACCCCGCCCGACAGAAACGCGCCCAGCGGCACATCTGCAATCATGCGCAAGCGCACGGCCTCATCCAGCAGCCCGACAAGTTCCTCTTTCAGTTCGGCGGCTGGCCGCTGTCTTGCACGTTCCGGTAAAGGAAGCGCCCAGTACTTTTCAATGTGGCTACTGCCATTGCGGTTAGCCACCATATATGAAGCTTGCGGGAGTTTGTGGACACCCTTGAATGCAGACCACGGCGCTGGAACATACTGCAGCGTCAGGTAGTGATGGATGGCGGTGTAGTCCGGCTCCCGCTTGAATTCCGGCCACGCAAGAATGGCTTTTATTTCCGAGGCAAAAAGAAGGGTGCCATTGCACCATGCATAAAACAATGGCTTCTTGCCCACCCGATCCCGGGCAAGAATCAGTTTCTGTGATCGTTGATCCCATAGCGCAATTGCGAACATGCCGCGCAATCGCTTGAACACCTGCTCGCCCCAGCAGTGATAACCATTGAGAATGACTTCGGTGTCGGTGTGGCTTTTAAAGTGATAGCCGCGCTCGCTAAGTTCGGCGCGCAGCTCGCCAAAATTGTAGATCTCGCCGTTGAAAACGATCCTGATACTGCCATCTTCATTGGACATTGGTTGATGTCCGGCGGATGACAAATCAATGATCGACAGTCTGGTATGGCCAAGCGCAATGCCTGATCCAACCCATGTACCCTGATCGTCCGGGCCACGATG
>JANYCD010000081.1 GCA_025360425.1 Sterolibacteriaceae bacterium | reverse complement strand
GACCGAGATGGTGATGCCGGGCGACAACATTGCCATGACGGTGAAGCTGATTGCGCCGATTGCCATGGAGGAGGGTCTGCGCTTCGCCATCCGTGAGGGCGGCAGAACCGTCGGCGCCGGCGTCGTCGCAAAAATCATCGCCTGATGCTGTTGCCTTGGCACGAGAAGTCCGGTACCATCGCCGGCTTTTCGCGCCCCTGTAAATCAGATTGGCGCGTCGTTCTTTAAGGATTTGAAATGAAAAGCCAGAAAATTCGTATTCGTCTCAAGGCGTTCGATTACAAACTGATCGACCAATCCGCCCTTGAGATTGTGGATACGGCCAAACGAACGGGCGCAGTTGTGCGTGGCCCGGTACCGCTGCCAACGCGTATCGAGCGTTTTGATGTGTTGCGTTCGCCGCACGTTAACAAAACTTCGCGCGACCAGTTCGAAATTCGTACTCATTTGCGCCTGATGGACATCATTGATCCGACCGACAAGACGGTGGATGCGCTGATGAAGCTGGATTTGCCGGCCGGTGTGGATGTGGAAATCAAGTTGCAATAGTTGATGCCGTTTCCGTCGGTTGTTGCTGACGGAAACAATGTAGGCGGCGCAAGCCGTATTGAAGTGATGTGCGGCCCGGCCAATCGCAGCTGGGGTTTAGGAGAATAAAATGAGTCTAGGCCTTGTCGGACGCAAGGTCGGCATGACGCGCGTGTTCGCTGATGATGGATCATCCATCCCGGTGACCGTGCTCGACGTGTCGAACAATCGCGTTACGCAAATCAAGACGCCCGAGAGCGACGGCTATACCGCCGTTCAAGTGGCATTCGGAAAACGTCGCGCCAGCCGGGTGAGCAAGCCCGCTGCAGGGCACCTTGCCAAGGCGGGTGTTGAAGCCGGACAGGTACTCAAGGAATTTCGTGTTACCGCTGAGCAGATTGCCAACCTCAAGGCTGGCGATGTGATTTCGGTCACGATCTTTCAACTTGGCCAAAAAGTCGATGTCAGCGGCACCACGATCGGCAAAGGGTTCAATGGCGCGATCAAGCGACATCACTTTTCGTCGAACCGCGCCAGCCACGGTAACTCCTTGTCCCACAATTCGGCCGGTTCAATCGGCATGGCGCAGGATCCGGGCCGCGTATTTCCCGGCAAGCGCATGGCGGGTCATCTCGGCGACGACACCCGTACCACCCAGAATCTGGAGGTGGTACGTGTAGACGAAGTGCGTCAGCTACTGATGGTAAAGGGTGCAGTGCCCGGCTCCAGAGGCGGTGACATAGTTGTCCATCCTGCGGTTAAGGCATAAGGGACCCTATGGAACTCAAACTCATTAATGATCAAGGCCAGCAGTCGGCGACTGTATCGGCGTCCGATGCGCTGTTTGCACGCGATTACAACGAGGACCTGATTCATCAGGTTGTCGTGGCTTACCAGGCCAATGCCCGTTCCGGCAATCGTGCGCAAAAAGACCGCGAGATGGTCAAGCACAGCACCAAAAAGCCATTCCGCCAAAAAGGTACCGGCCGTGCGCGCGCCGGTATGACTTCTTCTCCTCTGTGGCGTGGCGGTGGCCGCATATTCCCGAATTCACCGGATGAGAATTTTTCGCACAAGCTGAACCGCAAGATGTTCCGCGCCGGTCTTGCTGCGATTCTGTCCCAGTTGGCGCGCGAAGATCGTCTCGCCGTCGTTGATTCTTTCATGGTCGATGCACCCAAGACCAAGCTGGTGGTGGACAAGCTCAAGGGAATGGGGCTTGCGTCGGTGCTCTTGATTACCGATATTCTCGACGATAACCTGCTGCTGGCCTCACGCAATCTGCCCAATGTGCTGGTGCTTGAAGCGCATCAGGCCGATCCGGTGACCCTGATTCGTTTCTCCAAGGTGTTGATGACCAAGGGCGCCGTGGCCAAGATGGAGGAGATACTGGCATGACCACATTTAATCAAGAGCGTCTGACGCAGGTGCTGGTGGCGCCGCAGATCTCCGAAAAGGCAACCTACGTTGCCGACAAGCACGAGCAGGTCGTTTTCATTGTTGCACCGGATGCGACCAAGCCTGAAGTCAAGGCAGCCGTTGAATTGTTGTTCAAGGTGCAGGTCAAGTCAGTGCAAATTTCCAACCTGAAGGGTAAGGTCAAGCGCTTCGGCAAGTCGACAGGTCGCCGCAGCGATGTCAGAAAGGCCTTCGTTTGCCTCAAGCCCGGACAGGAAATCAATTTTGTCGAAGGGGGGGCTGCGTAAATGGCACTCGTCAAAGTAAAACCGACGTCTCCAGGCCGCCGTGCCGTCGTCAAGGTTGTCAATGCGCACCTGCACAAGGGCGCACCGCATGCTGCACTGATTGAAACGAAGATCAGCAAGGCGGGGCGCAATACCCACGGACACATCACCACGCGCCATCAAGGCGGCGGTCACAAGCAGCACTATCGCGTGGTCGATTTCGTACGCAACAAGGACGCCATTCCGGCCAAGGTCGAGCATCTCGAATACGATCCGAATCGCACTGCCCATTTGGCACTGCTTTGCTATGCGGATGGTGAGCGACGCTACATCATCGCGACCAAAGGCATGGTTGTTGGACAAGAAGTCATCAGTGGTTCCGAGGCACCGATCAAGCCGGGCAATGCCCTGCCGATCCGCAACATTCCAGTGGGTACCACCATCCATTGCATCGAAATGACGCCGGGCAAGGGTGCGCAGCTTGCACGCTCAGCGGGTACATCTGTTCAGCTGCTGGCTCGCGAAGGTTCGTATGCGCAGGTTCGGCTGCGTTCTGGCGAAATTCGCCGGGTTCACGTCGAATGTCGCGCGACGATCGGTGAAGTCGGCAATGAAGAAAACAGTCTGCGCAAGATCGGCAAGGCTGGCGCAATGCGCTGGCGCGGCGTCCGTCCGACGGTTCGCGGCGTCGTCATGAACCCGGTTGATCACCCCCACGGCGGTGGTGAAGGCAAGACCGGCGAGGGCCGCGTGCCAGTGAGTCCCTGGGGTCAGCCGACCAAGGGATATCGCACCCGCAACAACAAACGCACGGACAGCATGATCGTCCAGCGCAGGCCGAAAGGTAAGAGGTAAGCCATGGCACGTTCGATCAAAAAAGGTCCGTTTGTCGATGATCATCTGGTCAAGAAAATCGAGACCGCGCGGTCAGGAAGCGACAAGCGTCCGATCAAGACCTGGTCACGCCGTTCCACGGTGTTGCCTGACTTTGTTGGCCTGACCATTGCCGTGCATAACGGCAAGCAGCACATTCCGGTGTACATCTCCGAGAACATGGTGGGCCACAAGCTCGGCGAGTTCGCGCTGACGCGCACCTTCAAGGGTCATACCGGCGGCAAAAAAGCCGTCGCGAAGCGGTAAGGAGTATTGATGGATACCAATGCGATTCTGCGCGGAGTTCGACTGTCGCCCCAAAAGGGACGGCTGGTGGCCGATCTGATCCGCGGCAAACCGGTGGGTCAGGCGCTCAATGTCCTGTCCTTCAGTCCCAAGAAGGGTGCCGGCATCATCAAAAAAGTGATCGAATCTGCCATCGCCAATGCCGAGCACAATGATGGCGCCGACATTGATGTGCTGAAGGTCAAGACTATCTATGTTGAAAAGGGCGCAGTGCTGAAGCGTTTTACTGCCAGGGCTAAAGGCCGCGGCAACAGCATTGTCAAGCCTACCTGCCACATCTATGTGACCGTCGGGGAATAAGGAAAACTTATGGGACAGAAGATTCATCCGACCGGTTTCCGTCTTTCAGTCACGCGTGACTGGAGTTCGCGCTGGTATGCAAACAGCAAAGCCTTCCCCAAGATGCTCAAGGAAGATATCGATGTTCGTGACTACCTAAAGAAAAAACTGGCGCACGCGTCGGTGGGCCGAGTGGTCATCGAGCGTCCGTCCAAGAACGCTCGCGTCACGGTTTATAGCGCCCGCCCGGGCATCGTGATCGGCAAGAAGGGCGAGGACATCGAGCAATTGAAGGCCGAGTTGCAACGTCGCATGGGCGTGCCGGTGCATGTCAATATCGAAGAAATCCGCAAGCCCGAAACCGATGCGCAGCTGATCGCTGATTCCATCGCTCAGCAACTCGAAAAGCGGATCATGTTCCGTCGCGCCATGAAGCGTGCGATGCAGAACGCCATGCGTCTTGGCGCACAGGGTATCAAGATCATGAGTTCCGGCCGGCTGAATGGTGCTGAGATTGCCCGTAGGGAATGGTATCGCGAAGGTCGCGTGCCGTTGCATACCCTGCGTGCCGATATCGATTACGGGACTTCTGAAGCCAATACTACATACGGCATCATCGGCATCAAGGTATGGGTATTCAAGGGTGAAGTTGCCGCCAACAGTGAGCAACCCGCAATCTTGGACATACCCTCTGAAGAGCCGGCAAAGAAAGTGCGCCGCGCCCCGCGGCCGGAAGCTGCCAAGCCCGAGGACAAAGCCAAGCCGGTTGCCAAGCGCGCTGGTGCGCGCAAACCTGCGGCCGCCGCCCCGGCCAGTGATGCCAAACCGGCAGGGGCAGACGCCCCTGCAAAGACGCCCGTTAAGCGAGTGCGCAAGCCCGCCGCTGACACGGATGCCGCAGCCAAGGAAGGTAAGGAGTAATCAGCCATGCTGCAACCTGCACGCAGAAAATATCGCAAGGAACAGAAGGGTCGCAACACCGGTGTCGCCACGCGCGGCGCCAAGGTGAGCTTCGGCGAATACGGCCTTAAGGCCGTCGGTCGTGGTCGTTTGACCGCGCGCCAAATTGAAGCTGCCCGTCGGGCCATGACCCGTTACATCAAACGGGGTGGTCGTATCTGGATTCGCATTTTCCCGGACAAGCCAATTTCCAAGAAGCCGGCAGAAGTTCGCATGGGTAACGGAAAAGGTGCGCCGGAATATTGGGTTGCCGAAATCCAGCCCGGTAAAGTGCTTTACGAGATGGATGGTGTCGACGAGGTTCAGGCGCGCGAAGCGTTTCGCCTGGCGGCAGCCAAGCTGCCCCTCGAAACCACTTTTGTCACGCGCCATTTGGGGTAAGAAATGAAAGCCAGCGAACTGAGACTGAAAAACGAGGCCGAGCTCCAGAAGGAATTGCTCGATTTGCGCAAGGCGCAATTCTCCCTGCGCATGCAGATGGCGACGCAGCAGCTTTCCAATAACAGCCAACTTGGCAAGGTGCGCAAGGATATTGCGCGCGTCAAGACACTACAGCGTGAAAAGGCATCCGCGAAATGAGTGAAACCAACCAGACAGTACGTCGCACCCTTCAGGGGCGCGTCGTCAGCGACAAGATGACGAAGACAGTCACCGTGCTGATCGAGCGCCGCGTCAAGCATCCGGTGCTCGGCAAAATCATGACACGTTCGCGCAAGTACCACGCTCACGTCGAAGGGCTTGAAGCGCATGACGGTGATTTGGTGCAGATCGAGGAGTGCGCGCCAATCGCCAAGACCAAGGCATGGCGTGTAACCAAGGTGGTCGAAAAATCGAAGGCCGTGTAAGTTTTTTGATATTTTCTTGACTGCTTATTAGAGTCAAGTCATAATGGTCGGCTTCCCTGCTCTCGTATCTTCGGCAGGGCATTTCAACCCGGACGGGTTCCAAGACTGACCGTGTTCCCTTTGGATGGGTTCGCGGATTAAGTTGGAGAAAAAGTATGATCCAAATGCAGTCAGTACTAGATGTCGCAGACAATACCGGTGCGCGCTCAGTGATGTGCATCAAGGTACTGGGCGGCTCCAAGCGACGTTACGCCGGTATCGGCGACGTGATCAAGGTCAGCGTCAAGGATGCTGCTCCGCGCGGCCGCGTCAAAAAGGGCGAGATATACAGCGCTGTCGTGGTACGCACTGCCAAAGGCGTGCGTCGCCCGGACGGTTCGCTGGTCAAGTTCGATGGCAATGCCGCAGTGCTCCTCAATAACAAACTTGAGCCCATCGGCACCCGCATCTTCGGCCCGGTGACGCGCGAATTGCGTACCGAACGATTCATGAAGATCGTTTCGCTGGCGCCCGAAGTTCTCTGAGGATTCTGTTATGAACAAATTACGCAAGGGTGACGAGGTGATCGTCATCGCAGGAAAGGACAAGGGCAAGCGCGGTACGGTACTCAATCGCGTTGACGACCAAAGGCTCCTGGTGGAAGGCATCAATCGCGTCAAGAAGCATACCCGCCCGAACCCGATGAAGGGCGAGCAGGGTGGCATTGTCGAGAAGGAGATGTCCATCCATATCTCCAATGTGGCGTTGTTCAATCCCGCCAGTCAAAAGGCGGACCGCGTAGGCTTCAAGACGCTTGAAGATTCCCGCAAGGTTCGTGTATTCAAATCGAACGGCGAAGTTGTCGACGCGTAAGGAACAATCATGGCGCGCATGCAAGAGTTCTATAGAGAAACCGTGGTGTCCGAACTGCAAAAGAAGTTCGGCTACCAGTCCGTCATGGAAGTGCCGCGGATCACCAAGATCACCCTGAACATGGGTGTGGGTGAGGCTGTTGGCGACAAAAAAGTAATGGAACATGCGGTCAGCGACATGGTGAAAATTGCCGGTCAGAAGCCGGTCGTGACCAAGGCCAAAAAAGCCATCGCGGGTTTCAAGATTCGCGAAGGCTACCCGGTTGGCTGTATGGTGACTTTGCGCGGCAACCGCATGTATGAGTTTCTTGATCGTCTGGTCACTGTTGCCATGCCGCGTGTTCGTGACTTTCGCGGTGTTTCGGGCAAGGGTTTTGACGGTCGCGGCAATTACAACGTTGGGGTCAAGGAACAGATCATTTTTCCCGAAATCGAGTACGACAAGATCGATGCATTGCGCGGGATGAATATCAGCATCACGACCACGGCAAAAACCGACGAGGAAGCAAAGGCGCTTCTCGCCGCTTTTAAATTCCCCTTCAAAAACTGAGGGAAACATGGCGAAACTTTCACTTATCAATCGCGAACTCAAGCGCACGAAGACGGTGGCGAAATATGCCGCCAAGCGTACTGCGTTGTTCGCCATCATCAACGATGCCAAGCTGTCCGACGACGAGCGCATGGAAGCGCGCCTGAAGTTGCAACAGTTGCCGCGAAACGCCAGTCCAAGCCGGCAGCGTAATCGCTGTGCGCTGACTGGGCGTCCCCGCGGAGTATTCCGCAAGTTCGGTCTGGGGCGCATCAAGTTGCGCGAGATCGCCATGCGCGGAGAAATTCCGGGCATGACCAAGGCCAGCTGGTAAGGAGAGTTAAATGAGCATGACCGATCCGATCGCCGACATGCTGACGCGAATTCGTAACGCGCAGATGGTCGAGAAGGCCGCCGTTACGATGCCGGCATCGAAACTTAAGGTGTCCATCGCCGAGGTGCTGAAGTCTGAAGGCTATATCGACGACTTCGCTGTACGTGAAAACGACGGCAAGGCGCAACTGGATATCGCACTCAAGTATTACGCCGGACGTCCGGTGATCGAACGCATTGAACGAGTATCCAGGCCCGGACTGCGCGTATACAAAGGCAAGGATGACCTGCCGCGTGTACTCAATGGTTTGGGTGTTGCCATCGTTTCTACCCCAAAGGGTGTGATGACGGATCGCAAAGCGCGCGCCAGCAATGTAGGCGGCGAAGTCCTTTGCATTGTCGCCTAAGGAGAGAAAGCGATGTCCCGTATAGCGAAATATCCGGTTGAGTTGCCCAAGGGCGTCGAAGTGACGTTGGGCGCTGCCGAAATCAGTGTCAAGGGTCCCTTGGGTACGCTTCAGCAATTTGTATTGCCGGCGGTCAAGGTTGAGCGTGATGGCGAGAAGATTTTTTGCCGTGCCGTTGAAGGTCAGCCGAACGCCGGGGCCATGTCGGGCACCATGCGTGCACTGCTCAACAATATGGTCACTGGTGTGACAAAGGGTTTTGAGAAGAAACTGAGTTTGGTTGGAGTCGGTTACCGTGCGCAGGCTCAGGGCGACAAACTGAATTTGACACTGGGCTTCTCGCACCCGGTGGTACACCAGATGCCAAAGGGCATCAAGGTCGAGACGCCGACACAGACTGAAATAGTGATCAAAGGCATTGACCGGCAGGTAGTCGGCCAGGTAGCCGCCGAAATCCGTGCGTATCGCGAACCGGAGCCTTACAAGGGCAAGGGTGTGCGTTATGTGGATGAGGTGGTTGCGATCAAGGAAACCAAGAAGAAGTAAGGGCGCCGAATCATGGAAAAAAAACAGGCACGTATGCGCAGGGCGCGCAGAACCCGCGCCAAGATCGCGGAACTCAAGGTGGTGCGGCTTGCCGTACATCGGAGCAACAGTCATATCTATGCGCAGATTTTCTCTGGCTGCGGCACGCAGGTACTGGCAGCAGCTTCCACCGCTGAGCCCGAACTGCGCAAACAGATTCCAAACGGCGGCAATGTCGATGCGGCGAAGGCTGTCGGCAAGCTTATTGCGGAACGCGCCAAAGCCAAGGGTATTGAGCAAGTGGCTTTTGATCGCTCCGGCTTTTACTATCACGGCCGCGTCAAGGCGCTGGCCGAGGCCGCCCGTGAGGGCGGTCTCAAGTTCTAAGCGAGAACAACATGGCTAAACCGCAAGGCAGGAAACAACAGCAGTCCCGCGAAGAGAGCGATGACGGACTGCGCGAGAAGATGGTCGCCATCAATCGCGTCACCAAGGTCGTCAAGGGCGGGCGCATTCTCGGCTTCGCTGCGCTGACCGTAGTCGGCGATGGCGACGGTGGGATTGGCATGGGCAAGGGCAAATCACGGGAAGTTCCGGTTGCCGTGCAAAAAGCGATGGAAGAAGCACGTCGCAAGATGGCCAAGGTCAAGTTGAAGAACGGTACGTTGCATCACACCGTGACGGGCAAACACGGCGCCACCCTGGTATTGATGTCCCCGGCGGCTCCAGGTACCGGCGTCATTGCCGGCGGTCCGATGCGCGCCGTGCTGGAAGTAATGGGCGTGACCGACATCGTTGCCAAGACGATTGGTTCGACCAACCCTTACAACGTTGTGCGCGCCACCATCAAGGGATTGCTCAAGATGAGTACGCCTGCCGAAATTGCAGCCAAACGCGGCAAGAGCGTCCAGGAACTTACGGAGTAAATCATGGCTGACAAGAAACTCAAAGTCACACTGGTCAAGAGCGTGATCGGCACCAAGCAGGATCACCGTGCAACTGTGCGCGGTTTGGGTCTGCGTCGCTTGAACCACTGCGTGGAATTGCAGGATACTCCCGCAATTCGCGGCATGATCAACAAAGTCGCCTATCTCGTTAAGTGCGAGAGCTAAGCGGAGGACAAGACATGCAACTGAATAACCTGAAACCCGCCGCTGGTTCCAAGCACGCTGCCAAACGCGTTGGTCGCGGCATTGGCAGCGGCTTGGGCAAAACTGCGGGACGTGGCCACAAAGGCCAGAAATCGCGTGCTGGCGGATTCCACAAAGTTGGTTTCGAAGGCGGCCAAATGCCGCTACAGCGTCGTTTGCCCAAGCGCGGCTTCGTGTCGCTGACTGCTGCACGCAACGTTGAAGTGCGTCTGTCCGAGCTCGACAAGCTGCCGGTCGACGATGTCGATTTGTTGGCATTGAAGCAGGCTGGCGTCATTCCGGGCGATGCACTTTCGGCCAAGGTCATCTTGTCCGGCAAACTGAATCGCAAAGTGACGCTCAAGGGCGTCGGCGCCACCAAGGGTGCCAAGGCAGCCATTGAAGCGGCCGGTGGTTCGGTCGCGGCCGAGTAAAGACTGGACGTGGCTACCGCCGCCAATTCGCAGGGCACTACCGGCAAGTTCGGCGATCTCTGGCGTCGGCTGTGGTTTCTGCTGGGTGCTCTGGTGGTGTACCGCTTGGGCGCACATATTCCCGTTCCCGGGATCGACCCAAGTCGACTGGCGGAACTGTTCTCCAGCCAGAAAAACGGCATCCTCGGAATTTTCAACCTGTTTTCGGGCGGAGCGCTTTCGCGTTTCACCATTTTCGCGCTGGGCATCATGCCCTACATCTCGTCCTCGATCATCATGCAGTTGATGTCGATCGCTTCGCCAACCCTGGAAGCGCTGAAAAAAGAGGGCGAATCAGGCCGCCGCAAGATCACGCAATACACCCGTTACGGTACCGTTGGGCTGGCTTTGTTCCAGGCACTGGGCATTGCGGTTGCGCTTGAGTCGCAAGCCGGTTTGGTGCTCGACCCCGGGATGATTTTCCGTCTCACTACGGTGGCAACGCTTGTTACCGGCACCATGTTCTTGATGTGGCTGGGAGAGCAGATCACCGAACGCGGCTTGGGCAACGGCATCTCCATCATCATTTTTGCGGGTATTGCCGCGGGGCTGCCGAATGCGTTGGGAGGGTTGTTTGAACTGGTACGAACAGGTTCGATGCATCCTGTGACTGCGCTATTCATTTGTGCTCTGGTCGGCCTGGTTACTGCATTCGTGGTGTTTGTCGAGCGGGGTCAGCGCAAGATCCTGGTGAACTACGCGAAGCGCCAGGTTGGCAACAAGCTCTATGGCGGGCAAAGCTCGCACTTGCCGCTCAAGCTCAACATGTCCGGCGTTATCCCACCGATTTTTGCCTCTTCGATCATCCTGTTTCCGGCGACCGTGGCGCAATGGTTCGGGTCTTCGGAGAACATGAACTGGCTCAAGGACATTTCAGCCAAGCTGTCACCGGGCCAGCCGATTTACGTGTTGTTGTATGCCTCCGCGATCGTCTTCTTCTGCTTCTTTTATACCGCCCTGGTGTTCAATTCCAAGGAAACGGCAGACAATCTGAAGAAAAGTGGGGCGTTCGTTCCCGGCATTCGTCCTGGCGACCAGACCGCGCGCTACATCGACAAGATACTGATGCGCTTGACCCTGGTTGGCGCCATCTACATCACGCTAGTTTGCCTGCTGCCCGAATTCATGATTCTGAAATGGAACGTGCCGTTTTATTTCGGTGGTACCAGCTTGCTGATTATTGTGGTGGTCACCATGGATTTTATGGCACAGGTTCAGGCTTACATCATGTCGCACCAGTACGAAGGCCTGCTTAAGAAGGCCAACTTCAAAGGCTCGGGTTTTCCCGCGCGCTGACAAGGTTTATGTCAAAGGAAGATGTGATTGAAATGGCGGGCGAGGTAGTAGAAAACCTCCCCAACGCAACGTTCAGGGTCAAGCTTGAAAACGGGCACGTAGTACTCGGACATATTTCCGGAAAGATGCGCATGCACTACATCCGCATCCTGCCCGGCGACAAGGTAACGGTCCAGCTTACGCCCTACGACTTGAGTAAAGGCCGCATCGTTTTTCGCGCCAAGTAACAAATTTTTTCGGAGAAACACCATGAAAGTTCTTGCATCAGTCAAATGTCTTTGCCGCAACTGCAAAATCATCCGTCGCAACAGGGTGGTTCGCGTGATCTGCACTGACCCGCGCCACAAACAGCGTCAGGGTTGATTGAAGCTTCTTGGGTGGATATAATCTCCGGTTCCCCGTTTTTCGGCGATTAATTAAAAGGTAATAGGTAAGCACATGGCCCGTATTGCAGGCGTCAACATCCCGAACCATCAGCACACAGTGATCGCGCTGACCTCGATCTATGGTATTGGCCGGACCCGCGCAGAAAAAATTTGCGCTGCGGCCGGCCTCAAGAGCGCGACCAAGATCAAGGATCTCACCGATGCCCAGATGGACCGGCTGCGTGAAGAGGTAGGCAAGTTCACTGTCGAGGGCGATCTGCGCCGCGAAGTGACAATGAGTATCAAGCGGCTCATGGATTTGGGTTGCTACCGCGGGGTTCGTCACCGCCGCGGCCTGCCGGTGCGCGGCCAGCGTACCCGTACCAACGCGCGAACCCGTAAAGGTCCGCGCAAAGCCATCACTGGCTCGAAGAAATAATCAGGGAATACTGAATATATGGTCAAAGCTGCCACCAAGGTTCGCAAGAAGGTCAAGAAGAACGTCGCCGAGGGCATCGCCCACGTGCATGCATCGTTCAACAACACCATCATCACCATCACCGATCGCCAGGGCAATGCATTGTCCTGGGCGACTTCCGGCGGCGCCGGCTTCAAGGGTTCGCGCAAGAGCACGCCATTTGCCGCTCAGGTTGCGGCCGAAGCGGCTGGCAAGGCCGCGCTGGAATGCGGCGTGAAGAATCTGGAAGTACGCATCAAGGGCCCAGGCCCGGGTCGCGAGTCTGCTGTTCGCGCACTGAACGCGCTCGGCATGAAGATCACCAGCATTACCGACATCACGCCGATTCCGCATAACGGCTGCCGCCCACCCAAGCGTCGCCGCATCTAAGCGCAGAAAATAGGAGTTAACAGTGGCTCGTAACCTAGATCCCAAGTGCCGCCAATGCCGGCGTGAAGGTGAGAAGCTTTTCCTCAAGGGCGAAAAGTGCTTTACCGATAAATGTTCGATTGAGCGCCGTGCCTACGCGCCTGGTCAGCATGGACAAAAGTCTGGCCAGCGTCTGTCTGGCTATGGCCAGCAATTACGTGAGAAGCAAAAGATCCGCCGTATCTACGGAATCCTGGAGCGTCAGTTCCGCAAGATTTTTGCGGCAGCTGAAGGCCGCAAGGGTCCGACGGGCGAGAATCTGCTGCAATTGCTTGAAGGCAGGCTCGATACCGTTGTCTATCGCATGGGATTCGGTGCCTCGCGTTCCGAGTCACGCCAGATCGTCCGTCACAACGGCATCATGGTCAACGGCAAGCGCTTGAACATTCCTTCGTACAGCGTGCGTCCCGGTGATGTCATCCAGCTCTCCGAAGGTGCCAAGCTTCACTTGCGTACCAAGGCAGCCATGGAAGCCGCTGAGGCGAGAGGCTTTCCCGAGTGGATCGAAGTCGATGTCAAGGCGGCAAAGGGCGTATTCAAGGCTTTCCCAGCGCGCCAGGATCTGCCGCCGTCGATCAACGAAGGTCTCGTCGTCGAACTTTATTCGCGCTAAGGCGTGGTCCACGCTTGATGCCATTTTGGCGTCAAGCGTTTTCTATTTGAAGGAATGCAGATGCAAAGCAATTCACTTCTGAAACCCCGCATCATCGATGTTCAGACACTGTCGCCGGTGCATGCGCGTGTGGTGATGGAGCCGTTTGAACGTGGTTATGGTCACACACTCGGCAATGCGCTGCGCCGCATCCTGCTGTCTTCGATGCCCGGCGCCGCCCCGACTGAAGTGTCGATTGGCGGAGTGCTGCACGAATACTCCACGCTGGAAGGCGTGCGCGAAGACGTGGTCGACATTCTGCTCAACCTCAAAGGTGTCGTGCTCAAGCTGCACGGTCGCAGCGAAGCAACGCTGACTTTGGCCAAAAAAGGCGAAGGCGTAGTCACGGCGGCTGATATCGAAGTCTCGCATGATGTCGAAATTGTCAATCCCGAACACGTGATTGCCCACATTGCTCCCGGCGGCAAGCTGGAAATGCAGATCAAGATCGAAACCGGTCGTGGCTACGTTCCCGCCAATGCCCGTCCCGCTGCCAAGGAAGAGAACAAGACCATCGGCCGTATCTTGATGGATGCTTCCTTCAGCCCGGTGCGTCGCGTCAGCTATCAGGTTGAATCCGCTCGTGTCGAGCAGCGTACCGACCTGGACAAGTTGATCATCGATCTGGAAACCAACGGCGCAATCGATCCGGAAGAATCAATTCGTTACGCTGCCCGTGTTTTGATGGATCAACTGTCGGTATTTTCCGATCTGGAGAACACTTCGGTTGCGCCCATCGAACAAAAGCAAATGCCGGTGGCACCTGAATTGCTGCGTCCGGTGGATGATCTCGAACTGACGGTTCGTTCCGCCAATTGCCTCAAGGCCGAGAACATCTATTACATCGGCGATCTGATTCAGCGCACCGAAACCGAGTTGCTGAAGACCCCCAACCTGGGTCGCAAGTCGCTCAATGAAATCAAGGAAGTGCTTGCTACACGCGGCCTCACCCTTGGCATGAAGCTGGAAAATTGGCCGCCGGTCGGCCTGGAAAAGTTGGGCTGATCAAGCCCCTGTTCAACCCACTACAACTATAACGATTAACCGGCCGCTTGCCTGAGGCGGCGGCCGCAGAAAGATAGAGGGAATCATGCGTCACGGTAATGGACTTCGCAAACTCAACCGCACATCGTCTCATCGCCAGGCAATGCTGCGCAACATGACCAACTCGTTGTTGCGCCATGAAGTGATCAAGACCACGCTACCGAAAGCCAAGGAATTGCGCCGCGTCGTCGAGCCCATCATCACCTTGGGCAAGAAGCCCAATCTCGCCAATCGCCGCCTGGCTTTTTCCCGCCTGCGCGACCGCGAAATGGTGGTCAAGGTGTTCGATGAGCTGGGCCCCCGCTTTGCCAAGCGTAATGGCGGCTACCTGCGCATTCTGAAGATGGGTTTCCGTATTGGCGACAATGCGCCCATGGCCTACGTCGAATTGCTAGATCGCCCGGAAGGTGCAGAGTCGGTCGAGGCGGTTGAGGCCGAGTAAATCGAGAGTTTTCGAACTGCGGTTCGCCAATAAAAAAGCCGGGTTATCCCGGCTTTTTTATTTTGAATTCACGTCAGGATCTCGTTCGCCGCAGCAATGCAACAAGCGCAAGCAGCGTCAAGCCGCAGAAAGCGATCAGCGAATATTCCGCGATCGACAGTCCGAGTAATTTCCAGCTCCCATCCTCGCAAACGCCCCCCGCCTGAAACAGCAGTGGCGCTTTTGTACCTGCCCAATAGACAAATTCTTCCCACCACGGAGAGTTCACGGCACAGCCGATACCAGTGGGGAAATGTTGAATCCAGGTCTGGTAGCTGGCCACAAAAACACCAGTGCCTGCGGCGCCAAGCATCAGCACGCCGGCAAAGGCACTAGCCGGCGCTGAACGGTGGAAGATAAGCCCGATCAATGCCGCCAGTGCAAACAGCAGATAGAGCATGCGCTGGATAATGCACAGCGGGCATGCGGCCAGGTAGAGCAATGTCCCCAGCGCTATTCCCCCGGCAAAAAAGCCGAGGGCCAACACCAACGAGATTGCATAGATCCAGCGCGGAGTCAGCGACATTTCAAGTGAGTGCAAGCATGCAAATCAGACTTGCCCTGGCTGTAATGGTCAGGCCGTAACCACCACCGGAATACTGTGCAGTCCGCACTCCTTGGTGTCGGCACTTTCCCACCACCAGCGTCCGGCGCGGAGCGGTTCTCCCGGCTCAATCGCACGCGTGCATGGTGCGCAACCAATGCTCGGATAACCCTTGTCGTGAAGGCGGTTAAAGGGAACCTCATGAAGATGAATATAAGCCCAGACTTCCTGTTCCGTCCAGTCGGCGAGCGGATTGAATTTCTCCAGGCCGTTGGCTTCATCAAAGTGGCGCTGTGGCAAGCCGCTGCGCGTTTCGCCTTGCTCCGCGCGCAGACCCGTGACCCATGCTTTTTTTCCGGTCAGCGCACGCCGCAACGGTTCCACCTTGCGCGCATGGCAACAGGCTTTGCGCAAATCAACGGATTGATAGAAGCCATTGATGCCGTGGGTACGCACGAACTCTTCGACCAACTCGTTGCGCGGGTTGTACATCTTGAGAAACAGACCATAGTGGCGGGTCAGCCGCTGCATCAGGTCATAAGTCTCGACTGGCAGACGACCGGTATCAAGCGAAAAAATCTCGATACCAAGTTTGTCCTTCATGATCAGGTCGGTCAGTACCATGTCTTCGGCGCCCAGGCTGTTTGCCAGTGTGGCGGGCGAAAAGTCCAGCGCAATTTTCTGCAACAGCAGTCGTGCCGCCGTTGCTTTTGCAGAAACCGCAGCGATCAGCGCGGCATCTTTCAGATCGGGATTCTGGTTGGGATTCATGCTGTGCCTCCGGAAACATGCGCGTCACGGCGACGGAACAAGGGCAGTGACTGGTCAACCGTTGACTGATACACCTCGCTGAAATCCTTGAAACCATTTAAGGCGTCTTCGATCGAGCGGTCTGCCCGCATTGCAAACGCGTCGAAGCCGACGCGTGCCAAATAGAACAACTGATCACGCAGTACATCGCCGATCGCGCGCAGCTCACCCTTGTACCCGTAGCGGCTGCGTAGCAGGGCGGCGATCGAATAGCCACGGCCATCGCTGAAACGGGGAAACTCCACCGCGATCACCGCAAAGTGGTCGATGTGGGGCACAAGAGCAGCAGGGTCGTCTGCGGGCGACAGCCACACGCCGAGATCGTCGCCGTGATGCTTGCGCTGCAACAGTTCGTCATGGCGTGCAAGCCATACCGCGAGCGGCACCAGCACCTTGCCGACGGGGACCACAGCGTGCTTGGGCGTCTCACCCTCGGCCAGCGTCAACACCTGCCATGCATCGTCGACAATCTGGCGGCCTTTAATAATCTTAGCCATTGACGACCTCCCGCTCTTCCGCAATCGGTTTCACGTTTTCGTAGGCGCGCGTCTTGAATCCGCCGATGCCGATGCGGCGGTAGGTATCGATGAAGCGTTCGCCCGTTGTGCGTTCCTTGCGATAGTGGTCGACGATGCGGCTCACCACACCGGGCACGTCATCGGCCGCCACGGAAGGCCCGATCACCTTGCCCAGCGAGGCTTCCATGCCCCAGGCACCGCCCAGCGTCACCTGGTAAAACTCGGCGCCGTTCTTGTCCACGCCAAGAATGCCAATGTGGCCGGCGGAATGGTGGCCGCAGGCATTCATGCAGCCGGAGATGTTGAGTTTCATGTCGCCGATATCTTCGAGCAAGGCCTGATCGGTAAACTGCGCCTGGATGCCTTGCGCAACGGGGATTGAGCGCGCATTGGCAAGCGAGCAGAAATCGCCACCGGGGCAGGTCACCATGTCGGCCAGCAGGCCGACCGTGGGGCTCGCCAAGCCGGCCGCTTTGGCCTCCTGCCACAGCGCAAACAAGTCGCGCTGCTTGACGTCGGACAGCACCAGATTCTGCGCTTGCGTCACGCGAAGCTCGCCAAAGCCGAAGCGATCGGCAAAGTCGGCGACGATATTCATCTGCTCGGTGGTGGCATCGCCCGGCGCCACATCATGTGTTTTGAGAGACAAGGTCACCGCCGCATAACCGGGCTCGCGATGGGGGTGCACGTTACGTCGAGTCCAAGTGGCGAACTCCGCGCTGTCGCGCTTGGCAATTTTCAGCAGCACATCCTTTTCCGGCAGGGTTTCGTAAGCGGGCCGCTGGAAATGCACCGCGACGCGATCAACCTCGGCCTGGGTCAGCGTCGAAGGCCCGTCGCGCAAGTGCGACCACTCCTCTTCAAGTTGCCGCGTAAATTCCGTGATGCCGACAGCCTTGACCAGAATCTTGATGCGCGCCTTGTAGATGTTGTCACGGCGGCCGTAACGGTTGTACAAGCGCAGGATCGCTTCCGAATACGACAGCAGGTGCTGCCACGGCAAAAACTCGCGCGCCACCTGCGCAAGAATCGGCGTGCGGCCCAAGCCGCCACCAACCCAAACGCGGAAGCCGAGTTCGCCCGCCTCGTCGCGTACCATCTGGAAGCCCATGTCGTGAATGCGCACATTGGCTACATCCGCTTCGCCGCCGCTGAAAGCCACCTTGTATTTGCGCGGCAGGTAAGCGAACTCCGGATGGAAGGTCGACCACTGGCGCAATATCTCCGCCCACGGCCGCGGATCGCTTACTTCGCCAATGGCACCGCCGGCCAGCGGATCGGTGGTGATGTTGCGAATGCAGTTGCCGCTGGTCTGGATCGCATGCATTTCAACATCGGCCAGATCCGAAAGAATATCCGGCACATCGGCCAGCTTGATCCAGTTTAGTTGCAGATTCTGGCGTGTTGAAAAGTGGCCGTAACCACGATCGTAGCGCGAGGTGATCTTGCCCAGCATGCGCAGCTGATCGCTCGAAAGAAGACCGTACGGAACGGCGATGCGCAGCATGTGCGCATGACGTTGCATGTACAGACCGTTTTGCAAACGCAGCGGACGGAACTCGTCTTCGGTCAGTTCGTTGGCAAAGAAGCGCCGCGTCTGATCGCGAAACTGGTCAACGCGCTCGCGCACGATACGGCGGTCATATTCATCGTAGCGATACATGATGTTCTCCGTCAGAAAGCGATCAACTTTGCGCCAATCAACACCAACATTCCGGCCAGCATAGGACGCAATACCCGATCAGAAATACGTACGGCGAGGTGGCTGCCAAGATAAATCCCTGGTAACGAACCCAGCAACAGCGAACCCAGCAAACTCCAGTCAACGTTGCCGAGCCACCAGTGACCGAGCCCTGCAACCAGGGTCAGCGGAACCGCGTGGGCCAGATCTGAACCGACAATGCGAATCGCCGGCAGACGCGGATAAAGAAAGAACAACGCCGTCACGCCCAGTGCGCCGGCGCCGACCGAAGAGATGGAAACCAGAATACCCAGCAAGGCACCGACCGCAACCGTCTTCCACGGATGATGCACGCTGTCCGGGTCATGGCGTTGCGCCCAAGCCTGGATTCGAGTGCGGAATACCAGGGCAATCGCCGTCAGCAGCAGGGCCACCCCCAGCGAGACGGTGATCACTCTTGAGGCGCTGCCCAAACCGTCGGGAGCGAAATGATGGGCCGTTAGCAAGGTCAGCACCGCAGCAGGCATGCTGCCTATTGCCAGCAACTTCACAATGCTCCAGTCCACCGAACCTTTGCGTGCGTGAACAAAGGTGCCACCGGACTTCGTGATCGCCGCGTAAAGCAGATCGGTGCCCACCGCTGTGGCCGGATGAATGCCGAACAGCAGCACCAGCAGAGGCGTCATCAGCGAGCCGCCGCCGACGCCAGTCAATCCGACGATGGCGCCAACCGCGAAGCCCGAAAGTGTTTGAGCAAGATTGACCATAATGTTTTTGAAACAGACGGATACGAATTTTAGTGAAGCTTTATATTCCAGTGAAATACTTTATCGGTTTTTTATTATAACAATTGGCTATAACAAGCCCGGCCGACTGGTGGTTCGAGCGAAAACGCCCATACCGCTTTAGCTGAGGGAAGGCGTGAAAGCAAGCGCTAACCGCCCATGCGGACCTTATGCCGTAACCGGCTCTTCGCCTTGCTCCTGTAATTGCAAAGCCCACATCTGGGCATAGGCACCGCCGTTTTCCAACAGTTCTCGATGGCCGCCGCGTTCGATGATGCGGCCGGCGTCGAGCACCAGAATCTGGTCGGCGTTCATGACCGTGGATAGGCGATGGGCGATGATCAAGGTCGTGCGGCCAATGGCTACAAGATCCAGTTCAGCCTGGATCGCCTGCTCGGTCTTGGAGTCGAGCGCCGAGGTGGCCTCGTCGAAAATCAGGATTGGCGGATTTTTCAGCAGCGCCCGCGCAATCGCGACGCGCTGTTTTTCACCGCCGGAAAGTTTCATCCCGCGCTCGCCAACCTTGGTTTCATATTTGTCGGGCAGGGTTTCGATAAAAGTATCGAGGTGCGCCGCACGTGCCGCTTCAATCACTTCTTCCGGCGTCGCGGTGGGGCGGCCGTACTGGATGTTGTAAAGGATTGAGTCGTTGAACAGCACCGTATCCTGAGGCACGATACCAATCGCAGCGCGCAAACTGGTTTGCGCGAACAGCCGCAAATCGGTGCCGTTAACGCGGATCGCGCCCTGCTGCATATCGTAGAAACGATACAGCAAACGCGCCAGCGTGCTCTTGCCGGAACCGCTGTGTCCCACCATCGCCAGCGACTTCCCAGCCGGAATTTCAAAACTTACGTCGTGCAATATCTGCCGGCGCGGCTCGTACGAGAACCCCACGTGATCGAAGCGGATCGAGCACGGGCCAGGCTTCAGCGCACGCGCATCGGGTGAGTCCTGGATTTCGCGGTTCTCGCGCAGCAGGCCGAACATGCGCTCGATGTCGGTCAGCGCCTGGCGAATCTCGCGGTACAGCACCCCTAAAAAATTCAGCGGTGCATACAGCTGGATCAAAAACGCATTCACCAGCACGATGTCGCCAACGGTCATGGCGCCCGTCACCACGCCGCGCGCTGCACGCCACATCATCAGCGTCACGCCGATGGCGATGATGATGGCCTGGCCGATATTGAGGTACGACAACGACACCTGGCTTTTGATCTGTGCGCTCTCCCACTTCACCAACTGGGCATCGTAGCGATCCCGCTCCCAGCGCTCGTTGTTGAAGTACTTCACCGTCTCATAGTTGATCAGGCTATCGACTGCGCGTGTATTGGCGGCCGAATCCAGTTCATTCACCTCGCGCCGCAACGCCGTGCGCCAGTTGGTCACGGAGATGGTGAAAATCACATACGCCGACAACGTGCCGAAGGTAATGAAGGTGAATGCAATCTCATAGCGGTGAATCAAAATCGCCATCACCAGCGTAATCTCCACCAGCGTTGGCAAGATCGAATACAGCGAATAGCTGATCAGGCTGCTGATCGAGCGGGTGCCGCGTTCGATGTCGCGCGTCAGCCCGCCGGTCTGGCGCTCAAGGTGAAAGCGCAGAGACAGCGCATGCAGATGTTCGAACACCTGCAACGCAATCGTTCGCACCGCGCGTTGCGTCACCCGCGCAAAAATGATTTCGCGCAGCTCGGTAAACAGCGAGTTCGAAAAACGCAGCAACCCATAGGCCGCCAGCAAGCCCACCGGTATCAACAGAAATGCCTGTTCCTTGGGTATCGAGAGCGTGTCGATCAGATTCTTGAATACCAGCGGCACACCGACATTGGCCACTTTGGCCGCGATCAAAAAAGTCAGCGCGAGCGAAACGCGCCACTTCCATTGCCACAGATAGGGCAACAGATTCTTGATGGTTTCCCAGTCGTGGCGCTCCTTGGGAGGCGCTCCGGGCAGAGCAATGTCGTTGTTTCGGCGCATGGCTGGATTCTATCAGCCGGTGGAGCTTCACCCCGGCGGCAGGTATGATTGGTTCCACTCCAAAGATTCCAGAAGAGGCTTGAAATGAACAACTATGTCCACAACATCTACGCCAAGGTGCCCAAGGTCGAGCTGCCCAATCGGCAACCGACCCTGCGCGTGGTGCCGCAGGCCGCCGATGTAAATCCGGCGGGCGACGTCTTTGGCGGCTGGGTCATGTCGCGTGTCGACCAGGCCGGCGGCGTGTGCGCCACGCTGCGCGCGCGCGGCCGCGTTGCCACCGTCGCCGTCAACGCCTTCCAGTTCAACCAGCCCATCATGGTAGGCGACGTGGTCAGCTTCTACGGCGAAGTCACCAGGGTAGGCAACACGTCGATCACGATAGAAGTGCAGGTCTATGCCACCCATCTCAGCTATCCCGACAAGCCGTTCAACGTCAAGGTGACCGAAGCCGTGCTCACCTTCGTTGCGCTCAACCCCGACGGCACCAAGCGTCAGGTTCCACCCGAATAACTCCGCAACCGCTTTCCTATCAATAGCGGGCGAGGAAACCGATTGACGTTACGTCAGTACAATGTTTAAACTATTGTATAAACATTGAATGTCCAGGAGAATGCCATGACCGAAGCTGTTCTCGATATCAAGCAGTGGGGCAACAACCTCGGTGTTCGTTTGCCCGCGGCGGTTGCTCGTGCGGCGCACTTGCATGTCGATCAACGGGTTCGGGTTTCGGTCGATGGCGACCAGGTCGTGATCACTCCTGTGACCGATGTCCATCTCAGTCTCGAACAACGGCTGGCGGCTTATGATCCGGCCCGCCATGGCGGCGAAGTCATGGGTACGAGCCGTTCCGTCGGGGCGGAGCGGTGGTAGCGGCAAAACGTCCGTTGCCAAAGAAACGCAGCGTCTGGGTGCCCGATCGCCAGAACGTCATCTGGATAGATTGCAATCCCCAGGTCGAAAAGGAAATGCGGGACATCCATCCGTTCCTGGTGCTGTCCCCGCGCATCTTCAACGAGAAAACATCGCTGGTCATCGGCTTGCCCATGACGACCGCGGAATACAACGCCGACAATCCTTTCGCCGTGTCGGTTGGGAAGGCATCAGGTCGCAAGGCCGGCCAGACCAGTTATGTGCTCTGTCACCAGCCCAAGTCCTTCGACTGGCGTTTGCGCGGCGCCAAGGCTCATACGCTCGGACAGTTGTCGGATGCCTTGTTTGCCCAGGTGTGCGAACGCTTGAACCAGATCATTCGGATCTAGCTTGGGTATGACGGCCATTGCATCGCTCACTGCACAGCAACGCGTTAGCACCCACAGAAAGGCCGCACCATGCAGCAAGACGAGCGCGACAAAGAAGAACCGCTGAAGCAGGACATCCGCCTGCTCGGTCGCATCCTCGGCGACACGCTGCGCGATCAGGAAGGCGTCACTGCCTTCGAGCTGGTCGAGCGCATTCGCCATCTTGCGGTCCGCTTCCATCGCGACGACGACCTCGCCGCGCGGCAGGAGCTGACCACGCTGCTCGCCGGCCTGGAGCATATCCAGAGCCTCAGTGTGGTGCGCGCCTTCAGCTACTTCTCGCACCTGGCCAACATCGCCGAAGACCAGCACCACATCCGTCGCTCGCGTGCCCATGCCATCGCCGGCTCGCCGCCGCGCGAAGGCAGCTTCGACTTCGCGCTCAAGCAGGCGCTGGCCGCCGGCATCAACTCTACGCAACTGCAGACCTTCTTCAGCGACTGCCAGATCGTCCCCGTACTCACTGCCCATCCCACTGAAGTGCAGCGCAAGAGTATCCTCGATTGCGAGCGCAAGATCGCCCACCTGCTCAACGAGCAGGACCAGATGACGCTCACCCCCGCAGAGCGCGCCGAACACGAAGAGGCCATCCGTCGCGCTGTGCTCACCCTGTGGCAAACACGCATGCTGCGCCCCACCCGCCTCTCGGTGATGGACGAAGTCAGCAATGCGCTGAGCTATTACGACATCACCTTCCTCAGCGAACTGCCGCGCCTGCACAACAGCATCGAAGACAAGCTGGCGCACGCCCTGCCCGTCGTTTCGTCCGATGTTGCGTCCAGTGTTTTGTCGAACGAACTCCCCGCCTTCCTCCGCCCCGGCTCTTGGATCGGCGGCGACCGCGACGGCAATCCCTTTGTCACCGCCGACGTGCTCGCACAAACCATGCGCCTGCACAGCCGCCGCGCCATGAGGTACTACCTCGATCAACTCCACCAGCTCGGCGCTGCGCTGTCGTCCTCCATCCGCGTGGTCGAAATCTCCACGGCGCTCGAAGAGCTCGCCGCCCGCTCGCCCGACCACGGTGCCCACCGCGACGATGAACCCTACCGCCGCGCCATCGCCGGTATCTACGCGCGGCTTGCCGCCACCGCCCAAATTCTCGACGAACTGCAAGCGCCGCTCAGCGCCGTTGGCGATGCGCCGCCCTACGCCTCGGTGATCGAATTCACGGCCGACCTCGACGTGCTGCACGAATCATTGCTCACCCACAACTCGGCCCTCATCGCGCGCGGCGGCCTGCGCCGCCTGCGCCGCGCCGTGGCAGTGTTCGGTTTCTATCTGGCGCCGCTCGACCTGCGCCAGAACTCGGCCATCCACGACCACACTATCGCTGAACTGTTTGCCGCCGCCAAGCCCGACATTGATTACCTCGCCTTGAACGAAGAAGCGCGCGTCGCGCTTCTGCTGCAAGAGCTCGCCACCCCGCGTCCGCTGGTCTCGCCCTTCATCAAGTACAGCGAGCAGACCAGCGGCGAGCTGTCCATCTTCAACGCCGCGCGCAAAATTCTCGACAGCTACGGCGCAGGCGCCATCGAGAACGTCATCATCGCCAAGACCGACGGCGTCTCCGACATGCTCGAACTGGCGCTGCTGCTTAAGGAATCCGGCCTGCTGCTGCCGGGCGCCAAAAAGCTCGCCGTCAACATCGTGCCGTTGTTCGAAACCATCGACGATCTGGCGAAGAGCGGCGCCATCATGGACAAGCTTTTCTCCGTCCCGTTCTACCGCCAACTGCTGGCCTCGCGCGGCCACATGCAGGAAGTGATGGTCGGCTATTCCGACAGCAACAAGGACGGCGGCTTCCTCACCTCGGGCTGGAGCCTCTACGCTGCGGAGAAGGACCTGATCGACGTCTTCCACAAACATGGCGTCAAGCTGCGCCTGTTCCATGGCCGCGGCGGCTCGGTCGGGCGCGGCGGCGGCCCCAGCTACCAGGCCATTCTGGCCCAGCCGGCGGGCGCGGTGCAGGGCCGCATCCGTATCACCGAGCAGGGCGAAGTCATCGCCTCCAAATATGGCAACCCCGCGCTCGGCCGCCACAACCTTGAAGTGCTGGTCGCCGCCACCATGGAAGCCACGCTGCTGCCGCGCGAATACGACGACCCCAAGCCCGAGTTCGTGCAGGCCATGGAAGAACTCTCGGCCAGCGCCTTCAGCGCCTATCGCGCCATGGTGTACGACACGCCGGGCTTCGAACAATACTTCTGGGAATCCACGGTGATCTCCGAAATCGCCGAGCTCAATATCGGCAGCCGTCCCGCCTCGCGCAAGAAGTCCACCGCGATCGAAGATCTGCGCGCGATTCCGTGGGTGTTCTCATGGGCGCAATGCCGCCTCATGCTGCCCGGCTGGTTCGGCTTCGGCGCGGCGGTCAATGCCTACAAAGCGAAGCATGGCGAAGCCGGCATCCAAAGGCTTGCCGCGATGGTGCGCGAGTGGGGCTTCTTTCGTACCCTGCTGTCGAACATGGACATGGTGCTGGCCAAGAGCGACATCAGCATCGCCGAGCGCTATTCACAACTGGTGAAAGACGAAGCGCTGCGCAACGCCATCTTCCCGCGTCTCAAGGCCGAGTGGCAGGCATCGGTCGATGCGCTGCTGGCGATCATGGGCCAGGCCGAACTGCTCGACGGCAACCCCGTGCTCAAGCGCTCGATCCGCAACCGCTTCCCCTACCTGGATCCGCTCAACCATTTGCAGATCGAATTGCTGCAACGGCACCGCAGCGGCGAGAGCGACGAGCGGGTGAGGCGGGCGATACATCTGACCATCAATGGGGTGGCGGCGGGGTTGAGGAACAGCGGGTGATTTGAAACGTCGAGACTGAGGGGCTTGGTTTTTGCGATAACGCGGAATCCGGTACACAATGCAACTTGTTATGATTGAGCAGGCAAGTTTGAGGAGAATGAAGATGTCCACTATCGAACCGACCTTGATTCAAAAGCTCCAGAAACTGCCCGCCAAAAGGCTGGCGGAGGTTGAAGATTTCGTCGAATTTCTCGCGGCGCGAGAGACGCGCGCCAACGCGGGCGAGCGGCTGGGTGAGTCGCTTGCCAAGCTGGATGCACTGAATCTGCCGTCAATTTCGGATGAGGAAATCGAAGCGGAGATTCAGGCAGCGCGTGACGAACGTACACCACGGCGCGCATAGCAGTGCGCGTTGTACTGGATACGAATACGCTTGTTTCAGCAGTGCTTTCTCCGAATGGCCCACCTCGACGTCTGCTGAACGCCGCGAGATCGCAAGGCGTCGAGTTATGCAGTAGCTCGGTGTTGATCGCGGAATTGCTCGACGTGGTATCACGAGAAAAATTTTCCAAACGCATCACACAAGCCGGGTTGACCCCATTGCGGCTCGTGAAAGAAGTGAGACGCCTAGCCTACATGGTCACGCCAGAGGGCGTTCCTCGCGTGATTGCCAATGATCCGGACGATGATCATGTGCTGGCTTGCGCTTTGGCGGGCAATGCAGACTTGATAGTCTCGGGCGACAAACATTTACACAGCTTGGGCAGCGAATACCAGGGCATTCGCATCGTCAGGCCGGTCGAGGCAGTGACGATTCTTGAGATCGTTTGAATTGCAGGCCAAAAACTGTGGTCCATCACCGACGTCTTCCGCAGCGTAATCGTGCGAACCCTGCGCTCGCTGGCTAGGGCTTCTTCGGAATGAGGCGACCCTTGGGGAGCGGATGGCTGCCGGCTTGTGGCGGCGATTGCTTGAACGGCGTATTCCCTCAATCGCCGAGGAACTGGAAACCGAGGTAAACACGGTACGTTCGCGCATTTTTGGATCGCGCAGGTACGGATTGGCCGAATTCAGTTTTGAACCCAGGGACGAAGTATATAGAGCAATTGAAATGCCGTGGTAATGGAAGATGAACCGGCCCAGCGCTGGCCGCGATGGCGCATGCTCTGTTTCACCCTACGTATTTGGCGTCACCCTGACCCTGGCAAAAAGGCATAAAGGGCTTGACGCAATTGCCTTACCAATATAGTGTATCAGTAAGGTAAAAAATAACGGGATACACCATGTTTGTCAAAGTCACCGCCAAGCGTCAGGTTACTTTTCCGGCCCGCGTCATGGACGCATTGGGCGTGAAACCCGGCGACCGCATTGAAATTGAGGAAGGCCCGGACGGTTTCGTGCTGCGTCCGCGCCACATCGATCCAATCCGGCTCGCGCCGCTGCGGGGCAAGCTCCCACGCGGCAAGGGCAGCTTCGATCTGGAAACCTTCCGCAGCAAACCCTATGGCCGCACACTTCGGGATTGACACCTCGATCCTCGTCCGGCTCGCCACCGGCGATCCCGAAACAGGTTTTCAATACGCCGTGCGGGAATTGACCAAGCTTGTCGAGCGCGAAAACGCCGAGGTGTTCGCATCCAACCAGGTGATCGGCGAAGCCTATATCGCACTCCAGCATCACTACGGCGTATCGAAACCCGACGCTCGCGCCGCCCTGACCAGCGTGCTGAAAAGCGGCCTGGTGGCGCCATTAAACGGCGCCGGCGCATTCGCCGCGTTGGAGGCGAAGACCGGCTGCGGCCTGCTTGATCGCCTGATCACCGACGACTATCAACGCGCCGATCTCACCACCCTCACGCTGGACCGTAAAATGGCTGCGTTGCCAAAAGCGCGCCGTTTGTAGAGACTGAAATGCTACAAATCGCCAGCATGAAGAGTCTGAAAAGCCGGATATAAATCCGGAGCAGCCGCTCGATAAAAGCGGCATCAATGCCAGGTTCATAACGAGAGGATAGGTGCGGGCATGAAACTGAATCAAATCCAAGTCGAGCAACGGCTGCTTCCAAAAATGGCTGATGACGGCAGGCACCTGCTGCGTCAGACTCCGCTGGCGCGCGAGTCGGTCGGTTACCCCATCGTGTTGCCCGACGAGCAACTGACAATTTTTATCTATTCATGGGTGGATGCCTACGGCAAAGCCGGATCCCTGTGTTGTCTCTATGGCCCTGCTGTGGGCAAAGAAGGCCACATACTCGAATTCGAGGACGGCATCGCGGTTGCGCAGGACATGGATTTTGATGACTGGCGCGTCGGGGGGCTGCACCTGCGCCAAAGCATGACGCTCGAAACGGCGGACTTCACCTACAGCGGAAAACGCGTGGGAGTCGAAGCGCGCTTTGAGGCAATGCATCCCGCCTATCTCTACGGCGGACACCGTGACGGTTGCCCCGCCGTGGTCGCCGACGACCGATTCGAGCAGAGTGGCATGGTCAGCGGCTCAGTCACGCTGGACGGCCGGCGCATACCCTTTCACATCGCAGCCCATCGCGACCACTCCTGGGGGTCACGTGATTGGCCGGCAATTCAGCATTGGCGCTGGTTTGAAGGTCAGGCCGGCCCCGATTTCTCGATACATTTTTACGAAATTCATTCTGCCGGCCTGGTCCATCTGCGAGGCTACATCTACAACAACGGAAAAATGTCGGAGATCACCTCCGTCGACTTCAAGTACGAAAGCGACCTGGACCTGACCCAAAAATCCTTTGAAGCAATAGTCCGCGATAGCGAAGGGCGCGTAGTTAAGGTACGCGGGCAGGTGTTCGCGCATTTTGCCTTCCCCGTCAGAGCAGACACGATCATGAACGAGACTGGCGTGACGGTCGAGTTTGACGGGATTGCAGGGGCCGGCTGGCTGGAGATGTGCTGGCCCAAATCCTATGTTGATTACATGGCGCAACGTCGCGCATAGCGTGACCCGGATAGTCCGGAAAATCCGGGAATAGGACAACAAAATGGCAAAGCCAAACAAGAGTCTTCCAACCCGCGAATGGATCGAGCAGTTGCGCCGTCGTTTCCCCTGCGAGAAAGAACTTGACCGAATCCTGACCCGCAAGCTACAACGCCGGGCGGGCCCGCCATATTCGCCAGTCAGTCTGGAGACGCTGGTCAGCGGTACCGAAGCCCTGCTCAGGAGCCAACTCAAGGACGGCTTCGAAATAACTAAGGCCCAATGGCTCTCCGGCGGCGCGTCCAAGTTGCAGATGTCCTTCCTGCTCAAGTGGAACCAGCCCGGTGTCGGCCCCACCACCACGCCGATGGTGCTGCGCATGGAACCGTCGGAATCGTTGGTGGAAACCAGCCGCCTGCGCGAGTTCCAGATCATCAAGGCCATGCAAGACGTCGTGCTGGTACCGCCGGCCTATTGGATTGACCCGGATGGCAGCTACCTGCCTTATCCCGCCATCGTCTACGGCTTTGTCACGGGGGTGACCAAGCCTTCCAACGTGGTCAGCAACGTATCGGGGCTCGGCACCGATCTGGGGCCGGCGCTGCGGCCAATCCTCGCGCCGCAGTTCGTCGATTGCCTGGCGCGCATCCATCTGTTCGACTGGCGCCGCGCCGAACTTGGCGCCTTCGACCGGCCCGCCCCTGGCACTGTCGAGGCGGCCGAATGGCAGCTCAACTACTGGGAGCGGGTGTGGGAGGAGGACATCAACGAGGACGTACCGCTGATGCGCCTGGCCATTGCGTGGCTGCGCAAGAACATGCCGGTGGCCGACAGCATCTCGGTGATCCATGGCGACTACCGTACTGGCAATTTTCTCTACACCGAGCACGACAACCGTATCTCCTGCTGGCTCGACTGGGAGATGGCCCACCTCGGCGACCGCCACGAAGATATCGCCTGGGTGCACAACATCACTTATGGCCACTACGCCGAGGACGGCAAGACCTTCCTGATCTGCGGAATGATGCCGGAAAGCGAGTTCTGCGCCGCCTACGAAAAAGCCTCCGGCCTCGCCATCGACCAGACGCGGCTGCGCTACTACAAGATCAAGAATGCCTTCCAGATCGCCACCATCGCGCTCGCCACGCCCTATCGCGTCGCCGGGGGTGGCAAGTCCCACCAGGACATTCTCGTCGCCTGGATCATGGGCGCGGGCTATCCGATTCTCAACGACCTGCGCCTGCTGCTCGAAGAAGTGTTGTAACGCCGGCCGACACACATCACCCGGAGGAATCATTGATGAGCAAATTGCAAGGCAAGATCGCCATCGTCACCGGCGGCGCACGCGGCATTGGTGCGGGCATCGCGAAATGCCTGACCGATGATGGCGCGACCGTCGCCATCATCGACCTCGATGAAGCCGGCGCCAGGGCTGCTGCCGAAATGTTGTCGCCACGCGCCATCGGCATCGGTGCCGACGCCGCGGATGAAAAAGCCATGGCCGACGCGGTGAACGTAGTGGTCACCAAACTCGGCGGACTCGACATCATGGTGAACAACGCCGGCGGCGCCGGCTGGGACATCGAATCCATGGGCCTGGGCACACCCTTTACCAATGTCACGCAGAAAGGCTGGGACATTCAGCTGCAAGGCAACCTGCGCGCCTCCTTTGCAAGTTGCAAAGCCGCCATTCCCCACCTGCAGGCGCGCGGTGGCGGCGCCATCATCAATATCGCTTCCATTGCCGGGCTAATGGCAATGCCGGCGGTGCCGGCCTACGCCGCCGCCAAGGCCGGCATCATCAGCCTGACGCGCAGCCTGGCGCTGGAACTGGGCCCGAACCTGATCCGCGTCAATGCCATTTGCCCCGGCTTCCTGTGGACACGGGCCTGGGAGTTCCTCGCCGGCGTGATGAAGCAGGGCGTTCCCGAATACAAGGACATGGCGCTGCGCGACATCTTCCTCGACGTGGTTCGCCGCAACACGCCGCTGGGACGAGAGCAGACCCCCGCAGACATTGGCCACCTGGTAACCTTCCTCGCCGGCGATGGTGCGGCGAACATCACTGGCGAGGAGATCAAGGTCGATGGCGGTATTACGTTGAACGTCATGCGCTGAGGACACGCCCGCGCATCGAGGCCGGATGACCGGCCTCGGTCGATGCCCTGCTGGCAATCATGGGCCAGGCCGAACTGCTCGACGGCAACCCCGTGCTCAAACGCTCGATCCGCAACCGCTTTCCCTATCTCGACCCGCTCAGCCATTTGCAGATCGAATTGCTACAGGGTGAGGCGGGCGATCCACCTGACCCTCAATGGAGTGGCGGCGGGGTTGCGGAACAGCGGGTAGTTCCGTTACGAACATACAGAGTGCACTTGTACCAAGTGCCAACTATGAGGGTTTTGCCACGGTGATAGACTGCGGAGTAATCATCTCTAAACGCATAATTAGGGCGATTACGCACTATTTGACAGGGAAGGAAAATAGGTCTATCTTTCATACATACCTCACGTATTGAAGGAAGCGAAATGACCGCCACCCGCCAAAAGACGATGCAAATTCACCAGATGACGATTGCACAGTTTGAAAAGCAATTCCCTGATGAAACGGCCTGCAAGGCATATCTGCAAGTCAATCGATGGCCGGAAGGCGTGAGCTGCCCGCGCTGCGGACATGAGCATGTCAATGAGCTTTCCACCATGGAATTCAAATGGGAATGCTCGGCATGCGCCCAAGGCAACTCCTACCGCTTCTCCGTGCTGGTCGGGACGATCTTCGAGAACACCAACAAGCCGCTGCGCGACTGGTTCCGCGTCATGCACATGATGCTGACCAGCAAGAAGGGCATCAGCGCCTTGCAAATCTATCGTGTGATGGGTTTCGGTTCCTACAATACCGCTTTGCTCATGTGCAACAAAATCCGCGCCGCCTTGATGGATGTCGAGTTCA
>JANYCD010000053.1 GCA_025360425.1 Sterolibacteriaceae bacterium | reverse complement strand
CGGGTTGCCGTGGTAGCGACCGCGCCAGTCGGTGGCGTAGGGGCTGACCTCGTCGGCCAGCGTCAGCACATGGGTCGCGCCGAGGGCAGCGCGCAGGCGGTCAAGCAGCGCGGCGTTCACGCCAGGGTTGCATACAGATCGTGGACATCGCAGTCGGTCACCGTGACCTCGGCGAATTCGCCGACCTCGAGGTCGTGCCCATCGACAATGATCACCAGCCCGTCGATTTCGGGTGCCTCGCCAGGCGAACGGGCGGTGGCGCCCTCTTCATCGACGTCATCCACCAGCACCTGGATGCGTCGCCCGATGCGTGCTTCGAGGCGCTGGGTGCTGATGTCTTCCTGGTGCTGCATCAAACGCACCCTTCTCTCTTCGCGCACTTCCAGCGGCAGCATGCCGGGCAATTCATTCGCCGCTGCGCCGTCCACCGCTGAATAAGCGAAGGCGCCGACGCGGTCGAGTTTGGCCTCGTCGAGGAAGTCGAGCAGTTCATTGAATTCGTCTTCTGTCTCGCCGGGGAAGCCAGTGATGAAGGTGCTGCGTATGGTCAGCTCAGGCAACTCGCGCCGCCACGCCGTAATGCGGTCGAGAACCTTCTCGGCCGAGGCTGGACGCTTCATCAACTTGAGGATGCGATGGCTGGCGTGCTGAAAGGGAATGTCCAGATAAGGAAGGATTTTTCCTTCGACCATGAGCGGGATCAGATTGTCGACGTTCGGATACGGATAGACGTAGTGCAGGCGTACCCAGATGCCGAGTTCTCCCAGTGCCTTGCACAGGTCGTAGAGCTGCGTCTTGACCGGCCGGCCGCCCCAGAAGCCGGTGCGGTATTTGACGTCGACGCCGTAGGCGCTGGTGTCCTGTGAGATCACCAGCAGTTCTTTGACGCCGGCCTTGGCGAGTATTTCCGCTTCGCGCAGCACGTCGCCGATCGGCCGGCTGACCAGATCGCCGCGCATCGACGGAATGATGCAGAAGCTGCAACGGTGGTTGCAGCCCTCGGAAATCTTGAGATAGGCGTAGTGGTCGGGCGTCAGCCGCACGCCTTGCGGCGGCACCAGCTCGACGAATGGATCGTGCAGCCGCGGCAGGTGGGCGTGTATGGCATCCATCACTTCTTGCGTGGCGTGCGGGCCGGTCACTGCAAGTACTTGCGGATAGGCGTCTGCCACGATGCTGCCCTTTGCACCCAGGCACCCGGTGACGATTACCTTGCCATTTTCGGCGAGCGCCTCGCCGATAGTTTCGAGTGACTGTTCCACCGCGGCGTCGATAAAGCCACAGGTATTGATGACCACCAGATCTGCGCCGTCGTAGTCGCCGGAGATCTCGTAACCTTCGGCACGCAGGCGCGTCAGAATCTGCTCGGAGTCAGAGCCGGCCTTCGGACAGCCAAGCGAAACGAAGCCGACGATGGGTGGGCCGGCCTTTCTGGGTTGGGGCATGGGGTGGATTTGCGCGGGGCTAGCGGCGCTTATTTTTTTTCGCTGCCCTTGTTTTGGCCGGCAACGTCGAAGTTGGGGAACTGCGCGCCTGAAAACACCTTGCGCGACTGTTCCTGCATGCTTTCCTGCAGCTTCTGGAACATGTTGCGGCTTTGTTCCACGTAGGCGCCCATCATGTTCTGCATGGCCGGCCCCTGGAAGCTGAGGAACTGGGCCCAGAGATCCTTGTTCGGAACGCTGTCGCCATAGACGGCACGCGCCTGATCCTGGAGCTTGGTCTGCATTTCGGTGAAGCCCTTGATATTATTTTCGAGATATTTGCCCATCATGCCCTGCATGGCGTGGCCGTAGAAGCGGATCATTTGGGCCAGCAGGTCAGAGGTGAACATGGGCGCTCCGCCCGCTTCTTCTTCTAGGATGATCTGCATGAGGATGCTGCGCGTCAGATCTTCGCCGGTCTTGGCGTCGACCACCAGAAATTCTTCGCTCTGCAGCACGAGATTCCTGACGTCCGCCAGCGTGATGTAGGTGCTGGTCTTGGTGTCATACAGGCGCCGATTCGGGTACTTCTTGATCAGACGGTGTGACTCGGTCATCGGTCTTTCCCCCAGTTTGTTCTGCGCTGCAACGAAATCGATTATAGCCCGCGAATCCCACAACCTATTCAAGGTCATGGGGGTTGTCGGGGCGGTCAACACATATGCAAACCACCATTGATGTTGAGTGTGGCACCGGTGATGTAACCGGCCAGATCCGACGCCAGGTAGGCGCACAGGCCGCCGATTTCCTCAGGCTTGCCGAGGCGCCCGACGGGGACCGTGGCAACGATGGAGTCGCGGACTTCCTGCTTGATCGCCATGACCATGTCGGTGCCAATATATCCCGGCGCAATGGCGTTAACGGTGACGCCCTTTTTCGCGACTTCCAGGGCGATGGCTTTGGTAAAGCCGAGAATGCCAGCCTTGGCTGCAGAGTAATTGGCCTGCCCGAATTGCCCCTTCACCCCATTGACCGAAGAAATGTTGATCACCCTGCCCCAACCGCGGTCCGCCATGGCTTCGAGCACCTGATTCGTCACGTTGAAGACCGAATCGAGGTTGGTGGACAGCACTGCATCCCACTGACCCTTGTCCATCTTGCGGAACACGCCGTCGCGGGTAATGCCGGCGTTATTGATCAGAACGTCGACGGGGCCGATCTCCGCTTCAATTTTGCGGATCATCTCGGTACAGGAGTCAAAGTCGGCAACATCACCTTCGGCGGATTGGAAATCGAAACCTTCCGCCCTGGTTTTGGCCAGCCAATCATGCTTGTGCGGGAAGTCGGGCAGGCAATTTGCCACGACGGTGAATCCACTCTGCGCCAGTGCCCGGCATATCGCCGTGCCCAACCCACCCATGCCACCTGTTACCAACGCGACTTTCTTCGCCATTGCCAATTTCCATGATCGTAATAAAACAATAGCGGCCCGAAGGCCGCTCCCCTTAAAACATGTGTTGCCCACCATTGATCGAAATGTTGCCGCCGTTGACGAACGCTGCCTCATCGGAAGCCAGGTAGGCCACCAGTCCGGCCACTTCTTCCGGCTTGCCGAGGCGCGACATCGGAATTTGCGGCAGAATTTTGCTGTCGAGCACTTCCTGCGGGATCGCCGTGACCATGCGGGTGCCGATGTAACCGGGCGAAATCGTATTCACGGTCACGCCCTTCTTCGCCACTTCCAGCGCCAGCGCTTTGGTAAAGCCGTGCATGCCGGCCTTGGCTGCGGCGTAGTTGGTCTGGCCAAATGCACCCTTCTGGCCGTTGACTGACGAAATGTTGATGACCCTGCCCCAGCTGCGTTCCATCATGCCGTCGCATACCTGCTTGGTCATGTTGAAGACGGAATCGAGATTGGTACGAATCACCATGTCCCAGTCGTTCTTGGTCATTTTCTTGAAAGTCATGTCGCGCGTGATGCCGGCATTGTTGATCAGCACATCGACCGGACCAACTTCGCCTGCGACCTGACTGACGCAGGCACAACAGGAATCATAATCACCGACATCACAGGCATAGGCCTTGAAGCCAAAGCCTTTGGCGGACATTGATCGCAGCCATTCCTGCGCTTTTGTATTGCCGGGACTGTAAGTGGTGACAACCTGGTAGCCCAATGCGGCAAGCTTGACGCAGATCGCTTCTCCAAGACCACCCATACCCCCGGTTACCAACGCTACTCGGCCCATGATTTATTCCTCCTCGCATTTATGGTCTCCGGTCGAAAACAACACCGGTATGCAAGATTATGCGCGTTCCTTGACGTAGCGGCCCGGCGCGGGTTCTATCGGCGAATAATTATCGTTGCCGAGATCTGATCGCGCCCCGATTTTTTTGTCACCGAACCCCTTGAGCCACTCACTCCACTTCGGCCACCAGCTGCCTTTTGACTCGGTCGCGGATGCCAGCCACTGCTCCGCATCGCCATCGCTGTCACCGTCCGTCCAATAGCTGCGCTTGTTGGCTTTGGCTGGATTGACGACTCCGGCGATATGCCCAGAGGCACCGAGCACGAACGTACTTTCGCCGCTCAACAGTTGTCGTGAGCGATATGCGCCATGCCACGGGACAATGTGGTCTTCGCGCGTGGCGAGGATGAAAGCGGGCATGTCCAGTCGGCCAAGATCGACCTTTACACCGCACATTTCCAGCCTGCCCGGCGAACGCAGATTGTTTTCCAGATACATGTTGCGCAGATACCAGGTCAGAAACGGACCCGGCAGATTGGTGCTGTCGGAATTCCAGTACAGCAGATCGAAGGCCGCGGGGTTGGTGCCGATCAGGTAATTGCGAATGACATATTGCCAGATCAAGTCATTAGCGCGCAGGCTGGAAAAGACCGCGGCAAATTCTTTTCCCGGTACGATTCCACCTTTGCCGATGGCTTCTTCGCTCTTGGTCAGCGAGGCCTTGTCGACAAAGCAGTTGAGCTCACCCGATTCGGAAAAGTCGAGTAGAGACGTCAGCAGCGTCAAGGCTTTTACCGGATCTTCGCCGCGGGCTTTGGCAACGGCAAGTGCGGAACCGAGAATGGTTCCGCCGACACAGAAGCCCAATGCGTTGACCTGTTTGATTGCGCAAATCTCGCTTACGACTTGCAAGGCCTTTAGAGCGCCCTTTTCGACGTAATCATCCCAAGTCAAATGACCAAGATCACTTTTGACATTGCGCCACGACATGAGGAATACAGTAAAACCCTCCTCAACTGCGAAGCGCACCAGTGAGTTGTGCGGCTGCAGATCAAGTATGTAGAATTTGTTGATGCAGGGCGGCACGATCAGCAGAGGCCTTTGCACAACCTGTTCGGTCAGCGGCGAATACTGGATCAGCTGAAAAATTTCGTTTTCGAAAACCACCGCACCGGGTGTCGTCGCGAGGTTCACCCCCACGGTAAAGGCCGCATCGTCGGTCATCGAGATGCGCCCTTTCTCCATATCGGAGAGCATGTTGAGGATGCCGCGCCGAATGCTTTCGCCGCCGCTGTCAATCGCGGTCTTGATGAACTCGGGATTGGTCGCGGCAAAATTCGAAGGCGCTATGGCATCAATATATTGCTGGATCAGAAACTGCTGACGCTTTTTGGCGCGATCGTCTTCAGCCGGAATGAATTCGCCAATCCGCTTCAGATAGTCGGCATTGATCAAATAGGATTGACGAAAATAGTCGAAAACCGGACTTTCCGACCACGCCGGGTTGGAGAACCTCTTGTCTGATACACCGGCAGCGACCACTGCTTCCGGCTTCTGATCAGGCTGCCGCGACAGGAAAGTTTGCCACAATTGGGCTTGACGTGCCGTCCATTCCTGTTGCAAGGCCACCACCGGCTGGCCCAGCGCAGTTGCCTGGTCGGATGGCGATGTCAGTTGCGGGGGAAACTGCAGCGCGGCCGATTGAGTGGCCTTAAGCAGTTGTTGCAATATAGCGATTGGGTCCGGTGTGGCGGACATCGTTACTCCAAATCAAGGGTATGCGCCGAGGGCTGTCGAGTGGGGGATTTTGCAGTGCAGCAAAGCGCCTGTCAAGGAAGTTCGGGCGTTGTCGATTCGGTCAAGATGCCAGCCGGACGCGTCAGGCTGTTTCAGGTTCGGAGAAGTCCCCGGTTGCCTGGGGCAAGTGGAAGGTCAAGCGACCGCGAAGTGATCGACGATGCGGTGTGCGACAGCGATCGATGCAATGCCGAGCACGATCAGCACAACCTGCTGAATCGTGGCGGATATTTCAGGACGTTTATGCAATCCGGGAATCAGGTCCGCAACCGCGACATAAATCATGCTGGCTGCGGCCAGGGCGAGCATGACCGGTACCAGACCCTGCGCGGCCGAGAGCGCATAGAAAGCCAGCAAGCCGCCAATCAGCGTGGCAAAACTGGACAGTAGGTTGTAGGCAAATGCGCGGCTTCGCGTGTAGCCCGAGTGCAACAGGATCAGGAAATCGCCGACTTCCTGTGGAATTTCGTGGGCAATGATGGCCAGCGCGGTAATCGCACCGAGCCGTATGTCTTCCATGAAAGCGGCTGCAATCAATACCCCATCCACGAAGTTGTGAAAGGTATCGCCGACCAGGATCATCAGGCCGCTGCGGCCATGGTCATGATTCTGGCCGCCATGATCAACTACGCTGACATGGCCTTCGCATTCCTCGACGTGACAATGGCGCCAGAGCAGAAGTTTTTCGAGGACAAAGAACACCAGGATGCCGGCGAGAATGATCGCTGCTGTCGAGCTCGCGTCGCCGCTGGCGATGATCGCGTGCGGCAATACTTCCAGGAATGCAGCGCCTAGCAGCGCGCCAATGGCGTAACTGATCAGCAATGGCACCCAGGCCGCACGCGCGGTGAAGGCGAACACCGCCGCCGCTACGACGCTCAGAGCGCCGCCGGCCAGGGAAGTGAGGACAATCCATTGAATGACAGACATGGGCGGCGGATTATACGCGCGGGTTACTGCGATCAAGCCAGATCAGTGTGGCCATGCGCCCTGTCTGCCGATCGCGGCGGTAGGAGTAGAACCGGTCAGCATCATTGAAAGTGCAAAAATTTCCGCCGTATATCCTGGTGACACCAGCGGCGGCAAGCCGCTGACGGGCCAGCAAGTAAAGGTTGCATAACCACTTGCCGGGCTTAAGCGCAACGAATGCAGATGCAGCGGCAGCGTTTCGCGTGACAAAGATCGTCCGAACATCATCGCCAACTTCAAATGCCTGCGGACCGATCGCTGGTCCCAGCCAGGCCAGCAGCCGGCCGGGGGTAACGCGCATCCCGGCAATGGTGGTTTCAATCACGCCACCGGCAAGGCCCCGCCACCCGGCATGAGCTGCGGCCACGACGTTGGCACTGTCGTCGCACAAGAGTAGCGGCAAACAATCGGCGCTCAGGATCGCACAGACATGGCGTTCATCGCGACAGATCGATGCGTCCGCTTCGATGCCGGGCACGACACTCTCGGCGAGTACCGCGCTACAACCATGTACCTGTCTCAGCCACAATGGCTCGGCAGGCAATTGCGACAGCAATGCTCTCAATTGAAGGCGATTGGCGCCTACTGACTGCGCATTGTCACCGACATGATCGGCGAGATTGAAGCTGGCGAACGGACCGGTGCTGATGCCACCCGCGCGCGTCGTGGTGACGGCGCGCACCTCGGCAGGGGCCGGCCATGCGGGAAAAATGAGGTTGTTCATTAATGCTATGGTGCAAGCGTATCGAGCAGTTGGGAAAAATCGCCTGGTAACGGACTTTCCCACTGACATTCATCGCGCGTTGCCGGATGGGTCAGCCCCAACCGCCAGGCGTGCAGCGCCTGACGTGGAAATGCATCCAGCAGCGCGCTGCTGCTTTTGCGCTTGCCGTAGGTGGCATCGCCGACCAGCGGGTGGTTGACCGAAGCCATGTGTACACGGATCTGATGGGTGCGGCCGGTATCAAGCCGGCATTCGATCAAGGTGGACTTTTCAAATCGTTGCTGTACCGAATACCAGGTTCTGGCTTCCCGCCCGTGCGGATTTACCGCCATGCGCGTGCGTTGCAGCGGGTGGCGACCAATCGGTGCTTCCACGACGCCGTCCCTCGCGACAACGCCGTGTACCAGGGCGAGATAGTGCCGTTTGACGGTCCGTGCCTGCAACTGGCGAACAAGTTCGGTTTGCGCTTCCAGCGTTTTGGCGACGACCAGCAGCCCGCTGGTGTCCTTGTCGAGGCGATGCACGATACCAGCGCGCGGCAATCCCTGAAGTTCGGGCGCATGATGCAGCAAGGCATTCAGCAAGGTTCCCGAACGGTTGCCATTGCCGGGATGTACGACAAGTCCGACCGGCTTGTCGATGATGATCATCTGCGCATCTTCGAACACAATGGGAAGCGCGATGGCTTCGGCAGCGTCCGCCGTCGTGGAATTGTCTGGTGTCGTATCAAGCTCGACGGTCTCGCCACCCCATGCCTTGTGCCGCAGGTCTACAGATTTGCCATTGACCCTGACCTTTCCTTCCTTGATCCAGCTTTGCAGCCGACTGCGCGAAATTTCGGGAAACAGGCGGGCAAGAATGAGGTCGATGCGCAGCCCGGCCATGTCCTCTGGAATGAGGGCGCGACGGGAAGGCGAAGTTGATGGGCTATAATTTGCAGCGTTCGTTTCCCGGGTTTCCATCATGCGTAGTTTAGCGGTAATTGCTGTGCTGCTTTCCCTTCTGATTGCGGGTTGCGGCGGTACGTCCAAGGACAAGGACGAAACTGCCGGGTGGTCCGCCAGCCAGCTATACACCGAGGCGCGCGATGCGATGTCCGCCGGCTTGTATGACAAGGCGATCAAGTACTTCGAGAAGCTGGAATCGCGCTATCCCTACGGACGCTACGCCCAACAGGCCCAGCTGGAAGTGGCTTACGCCTACTACAAGCAGAATGATCCGGCGTCCACGATTGGCGCCTGTGATCGATTCATTCGTCTGCACCCGAATCATCCCAACGTCGACTATGCCTACTACCTGAAAGGTCTGGCCAATTTCAACGGTGAAATCGGTATATTCGACAAGATCAGCAGCCAGGATCAGACCGAGCGCGATCCAAAGGCTGCCCGCGATTCATTTCTCGCATTCAAGGAATTGACCAGCAAATTTCCGGAAAGTAAATACACGCCGGATGCGGCGGCGCGTATGACCTATCTTCTCAATTCCCTGGCCGCGCATGAAGTGAACGTCGCGAAGTACTACCTTCACCGCGGTGCGTATGTCGCGGCCGTCAATCGGGCGCAGGAGACCCTGCGGGTTTATCGTGATGCCCCGGCAAATGAAGAAGCTCTGTTCGTGTTGATCAAGGGCTACGACGCAATGGGCATGAAGGACTTGCGCGACGATAGCGAGCGAGTCATGCGCAAAAACTTTCCCAAGAGCGCTTATTACGAACGCGGACTGGATCGTCCGGAACCCTGGTGGAGGCTTTGGTAAGCTGAAGCTCAGATGTCGTAGGACTCACCGTCTTCACGACTTGCGGCAGCGATTGCCTCGCATGAAAGCTGGGGTGAAAGCAATTCAAGGAAAGCCAGAACAAATCGTCGGGGCTGCATGCCCCTGCGCAAGGCTACACGCGTCACATTGGCACCGAACAGGTGTTTCGCCACCACACTCATCAGGCCCGTATCACGCTGCGGATCGAACGCCCGCTCAGCGATGATCCCGACGCCCAAGCCGAGGCTGACGTAGGTTTTGATGACGTCCGAATCCACCGCAGTCAGCACCAGATTGGGCGTGATCTCGGCCCGTCGGAACGCGTCGTCAATCCGCGAGCGACCTGAATATGCCGGGTCATAGGTAATCAATGGATACTCGGCCAAAGATTTGAGCGTCAGATGTTTTGACGAAAGTTATGGGTGGCCGGTGGGAGTGATGACCAGATGGCTCCACGAGTAGGCCGGTAGCGATATCAAGCCTGCCGCACCTGAAAGAGATTCTGTTGCAATCCCGATTTCGGCTTCACCACGCTGCACTGCTTCGGCCACACTCGCAGGGTGACCTTCCCTGATCGAAAGCCGAACTTGGGGAAAGCGGCGAATGAACTCGGCCACTACAAGCGGCAGTACGTAGCGTGCCTGGGTGTGCGTCGTGACTACGGTCAGGGTTCCGGACGATTCGTCGCGAACCTCTTCACCAACACGCTTGAAATTGTCTGCTTCCAGCAGGACACGCCTCGCGGAGCGAACAATGGCGGTTCCTGCTGGTGTCAGGCCGATAAAGCGTTTCCCGGCGCGCTCGAAAACGGTGACACCGAGTTCTTCTTCGAGTAATCGCAGTTGCTTGCTGACACCCGGTTGAGAGGTGAACAGGCGTTGGGCAGCGATGGTAACGTTGAGGTCGCTATCGACGACTTCAACGAGGAAACGAAGTTGCTGGAGCTTCATGGCACCATCTTAGCTGATCGCCATTGTGGCGACCGGCTTCCAGCTTAGTGGTCTTTTGCTTCGAACTCTTTGTTGTTGATTTCAACCGGATAGCGTTTGCGCAAAACTGCCAGCCACGCGGTGAACTCTTCTCCCGCCACGATGCGTGCATATTGCTGGCGCAACGCTTTGGCGCGTGGATCATCAGCACCAGTGAAAGGTTTGACGTGGCTGATTCTGTACAAGATATAGCCACCAGCTGTTGCGGGGATGCCTGTGTATGCGGGGAGTTTGGCCGTTTCAGTCTGAAAAATGGCTTTGGCTGCGGCGGCAGGTAAACCTTGTGCGCCGAGGCGGGGAATGCTGCGCGCGGAACCCCAGCTCAATTCGGCAGCCTCACCTTTCACCAGATGCGCCAATTTGTTCTCTCCATCTTTGCGACTCAGCTTGCCCGCTTCTTCAAGCGCCAGTTTTTTCTCGATATCTGCCCGGACTTCCTCGAAGGGCCGCACGCTTGCAGGCCGATACTCAAGTACGTGGGCCGATACCAGCGTTTTGGGTGAGACTTCCACTGCCTCGGTGTTGCGCTTGTTCTTGATTGCATCGTCCGAGAACAAAGCAGACAGTAGTTTTGGATTGTTGATGAGTTCCTTGCCCGGGCTGCCTTTGGCGAGCCAATCGCTTTGCTCGATTTTCAATTTGAATTTGTCCGCGGCAGGTTTCAGGCTGTCTGGCTGCTCATAGACCGTATTGCTGAAGTTCTCTGCCAGTTCCGCATATTTTTTTGCGGCGGCCTGGCTACGCAATTCGTGCGTAATGTCGGCGCGAACCTCATCCAGCGATTTGACCTTTTCAGGTTGAACGCCAGTCAGCTTGATGATGTGGAAACCGAAATCGGAACGGACGATGCCGCTGAGTTCACCCTCCTTGAGTGAAAACGCGGCATCCTCAAAGGTCTTGACCATTGCGCCGCGACCAAACCAGTCCAGATCTCCACCTTTTTGGGCCGACCCGGGATCTTGCGAGTATTGCTTCGCCAAGGCGGCAAATGTGGCGGGTTTCGCCTGTGCCTGCGCGAGCACTTCTTCAGCACGTTTTTTCGCCGAAGCAACGTCCGCCGCGGTCGCATTCTTTGGCGTGGAGATCAAAATATGGCTGGCACGTCGCTGTTCTGCCTGCTTGTACTTGTCCTGGTGCGCGCCGTGCCACGCCTGTATATCTTCAGTGCTGACATTCACCTGATCTTCCAGTTGCGACTGACTGAGAACCACAAACTCGACGCGCACCTGTTCCGGAATTGCATACGCGGCCTTGCTGGCGTCATAGTGGTCCTTCGCGGCAGTCGCGGCGAGCGTCACTTGTCCAAGATATTGTTGCGGAGTCAGCGTGGCTTCGGAGACCTCACGCTCTTCGAGCATCGCCGCCAGCCAATGCTCGCCTGTCTGCTGGCCGGAGAAAGAAGATTCCGCAATGGCGCCTACAGCTTGCTGCATGGCCAGATCCTGGCGCAGTTTCGCTTCAAACGACGCTTTGCTCATCCCCTGTGCTGCGACAACGGCTTCGTAGCGTTCGCGGGAAAATTTTCCATTTTCCTGCAAGGTCGGAACGGACGAAATGAACTGGAACAACTGGCTGTCGCTGACGCCAACCTTGGCTTTCGCTACTTGCAGCATAATCAGCCGCTGGTTGATCAGGGAGTTCAATACCGAACGCCGGACTTGCGGCGTATCAAGCATTTCCGGAGTTGCGCCCGGCCCCATTGATGCGCGCATTTTTTCCTGCTGCGCTTGCAGCGCTTGCTGAAAATCCCGTGATGTGATCTTGCTTCCACCAACACTGGCAATTTCGCCCGCGTTTCCGCCGCTGCGAACATAGGACTCGACACCCCAGAATGCAAAGGGCAGCGTAATCAGCGCGAGGAATACCTGAACCAGACGACGGTTGTTTCTAACGGCATCAAACATGGCGGACCCAAATAAATTAAAAAAGGCGAACCTTGTCCGGTTCGCCTTTCAAGCTGGCTGAACGTCCAAGGCTCCCAAGCACAAACCCCGGCGTGACAGGGCGGTATTCTAACCGACCGGCCGCAGAAAGTGACCGGTCGGGACCTGCCACCCACTTCCCCAAAAGCCTTAAATCTGGCTTAGCAATTTTTCCGCTGTGCTGTTTTCGACCTTGCCGCCTTCATCAAGATTCAGAATCTTGACTACACCATCTTCAACCAGCATTGAATAACGTTGTGAACGTTCGCCCATGCCCCAGGCATTGGCATCCAATTGCAGGCCAAGCGCTTTAGTATAGGTTGCACTGCCATCGGCCAGCATTCTGACCTTGCCCGCAGCCTTTTGGTCTTGGCCCCACGCACCCATCACGAAGGCGTCATTCACCGACAGACACCAGATCTCGTCCACTTTCTTGCTTTTGAACTTGTCGGCATTGGTCAGATAGCCGGGCAGATGGACATTGGAGCAGCCCGGCGTGAATGCACCGGGAACAGCGAGTATCACAATTCGCTTGCCCTTACTTGCCTCCCCGACGTTCAAAGGCATCGGGCCGACGGGGCAGCTTTCCGATGCTTCGTAAATCATTTCAGTCAGGGTGCCCGCTGGCAGTTTGTCACCAACTTTTATTGCCATTTGTTGTCATCTCCAAAGAAAAACAAATCGCCAGGAAATTAGCGCCGAACAATGCTTTCTCCAGCCTGCTTGACCAGATCGCCGGCGGCAAAGCCGGGATCCTTGTCAAAATTGAAATTGCGTTCTTCTCCGTTATCCATGCGAACCGTGACCGCCCAGGACTTGGTCGAGCGCACGTTCTGCTCGACCTTGTGGCCGGCATAGGCACCTCCGGCAGCACCGGCAATAGTGGCCAGATCCTTGCCCCTGCCCTGCCCAACTTGATGGCCCAAAACCGCTCCGGCGACTCCGCCGGCGATCACTCCCAATGGTGTGCCTTCACCTTCCTTCTCGACCACTTTGACAGCTGTTACCTTGCCGCAATCCTGGCATACGATAGCCGCAGCTGGCTTGGTCGACGAGGCCTCCTTGAGTTTGACCTTGGCGGCGGCCAGCGCCTTGCGGTAGTCGATCCTGGCGTCGCGCAGGCACTGCATCCGCGTACTTGAAGTTGATTCTTCTGCACAGAGTTTCTTGTCGTCGGCATAGCGCCCGGCTGCTTCCTTGGTCGCCGTTGCATACTCCGCCTTCTGTGTCGGGGTGGTATGAGCAGCGACAGCAAAGCCGATACTGCCGGTGGAAAGCACAAGGGCCAACAGAATTTTTTTTCTCATTTATTTCTCCTTTGAATATACCGCATGATGATGCCAGATTAGATTTATGGCACGGTTGCCTTTAGCACTTTGCATGATAGCGACTTTGCTACTAAATGTAAGTAAGCGCTGGATTTTGGGTCCCGAATGAATCAGGGAGCAGCACAGTTAAGCGATAATTCGCCGCGAGGCTGCAATTCGAACCACCCGCGTACGAAACTTATTCCATGATTCCAGCAGAACCCAACTTTCATCCAATCCCTGGCGGCCTGGTTCCATGCCCGGTGGGTCCTGACTCATTGCGTGGTATCAAGCGTCAGCAGACCAACCCTTCGCGCTGGGATGGTCCCGATTGGCAGCAGTTTGTTGCCGCAGCCCGTGAACGCGACATCAACGTACGCGAGACGACGACGGCGTGCGGCGTTTTTGCCACCGATGCCGGCGGCACTGCCTATGGTTTGCCGCACGGGGTAGTGATCGCGCAAAGTGCCGGGCAGATATCGAAATTGCTCAAAGTTGCGCAGGAGTATCGTGTGCCGGTGACTGTCCGCGGGGGCGGGCTGACGACTGAAGGCGAGTCGGTCGCATTTGGCGGTGTGCTGCTTGACATGACCGGCATGAGTCAGGTACTCAATGTCGATCCCGATGGACTTACAGTGCGCACCCAGGCCGGTATTTTCTGGCATGCACTGGCAGAGGAATTACGCCGCCATGATCTGGACTACCTATCGGCACCACTGAATTTGACTTCGTCGGTAGGAGGTACACTGGGAGTCGGTGGAATTGACGTTAACTCCCCGCGCCTGGGATGCAGTGCGGATCAGGCTATGGCCCTGCAAGTCGTCACCCCGACTGGCGAGATTGTTGAATGTTCCGATACGCAGAACATCGAATTGTTCCAGCGCGTGATTCTCGGCTACGGCCAGTTCGGTGTCATTACTGAAGCCACGTTGCGGATACGCCGCTACACCCCGCTGCGGATGCATTACTTTTACTACGGGTCCTTGTGCACTGCTGTAGAAGATCTGCAGATGTTGGACAGAAATGACGCCAGCGACTATTCGGGCATCCTGACCATCATGGATCGTGCGGTGAATCTGCTGGTGGCGTTCGACTCCGTGGAACGGGAAACCGAGTTCCACAAGACATGGCAGTCGAAGTTGCGTGGCCACGGAGAATTGGCGTTCGGATTGCGAACGCTGGCGCGCTATGCCGTGCGCCCATGGAAATATGCCGAAGCGTGGTATCTGCTACAGCGCAAGCGTGAACTGTTTCCAGAATTCCGACGTTCCGAATACATGCGCGATAGCTTGATGCACGACCGCACTGTGGTGTTTTCCCGTGCGGTGTGGAAGTTCTGGGGCAGCCGGCAAATGGTGATTCCCGACCTGGCGACTTCGAGCGATAAATTCGTCGAAGCAGTCGAGCGCGGCAACGCGGTGTGTCGCAAGTACTTCGCTCATTACACCCTCTACTGCGTGGGCATCAAAGTGCGGCTTGAGCATCGCCCACATTACGAGATGTCCTGCATTCCGCCGGATGCCGAAGGTTGGGCCTATGGTTGTGAATTTGAACCGGTAATGGACGACGGCATCTACAGTCGCGATACGCTGCAATCCTTCAAAAACGAGATCTACGATATCGGCGTCGATCTCGGCGGCAGCTACTACCGTTTCGGCGGCATGATGAAAGGCTACATACGCCGCATCTTTGGTGATGCGCTGGTGGATCGCCACTTGGAGATGAAGCGTGCAGCCGATCCTGCCATGATTCTGAATCGGGATGTAATTTTCTGATGTCGGGGCTTCTGCGCGGCAATTCTCCAATTTCCAAAACCTATGCCGATTGCAGCGGCTGCAGTCTGTGCCTGCTGGTTTGTCCGGTATGGCGCCGTACCTGCGATATTGAATTGACGCCACACGGACGCAGCAAGGCGCTACAGAATGACGTGCGCCCCGCCGACATGACGATATCGATCCAGTCCTGCACACTATGCGGCGCTTGTGAGCCGGTGTGCCCGGAGCGAATCAATCTTACGGACATGGTGTTGGACCTGCGACGCACTTTGGGACCGCCGCCGGGCTTCCCGACCAGTGCGCCGGAAAGCCGCGCGGGATTGCAACCCATCTCCTCCGCGCCACTGTTGCTGCGGGATCGTGCATTGGCAGCCAATCCTGAAGTACTGAACCACACAGCAACCTTGCTCGGTGGTGTGATGATGGCAGGCGATGATGGTTCGGATATTGCTCTGGCGCTTGAAGCTGGAGCCGAAATTTCACCGCAGCGACTTGAAAATTTCCTCACATCCTTACGGCGCAGCGCGAAGCTGATCGTGGCCGATGGCCTGTTGTTGCGGCATTTGGCGCGCTGGTTGCCCGGTGCACCACTTGTCAGTCTTGGGGAAGCATTGAGCGGCTTGCCTGAAGTGCGCAACAGCCTGCGTGCGACCGACCTGTACGTCATCGAACCACGCGCCTATCATGCCGATTATCAGCGGCTGGTCAAATACTATGATGGTTTGCGCGCCGCAAGAGCGTGCGCCTTTAATCTCGATTTGCAGCGCATTGCCATACCGCCCAGTGCGCCCAACCTGATGCAGCGGCTGGGGCTCGCGCCACAGGATAATGACGGACAAGCCTGCTGGATATTGCATGGGCGCAGGATTTCACGCATCGTGGTGGAGCGCTACGAAGATCGCACTGCATTTGAGAATGTCAGCGATATTCCCGTGATGTATTTGGCTGATTTAACGGAAGCCGGAGCATGTTGAAGGGAGCAAATCGTCGTGCGTAATGTTGATGTCGTCATCGTCGGCGCCAGCCTTTCTGCGGCAGCGGCGGCCAAGCGTCTAATCGACGCGGGGCTGGAAACCATCGTCCTGGAGCGCAAGGAATTGCCGCGCCACAAGATTTGCAGCGGCATACTTTCGCCGCGCGGACACCGTTTCTTGCTGGAGAACTTCGGCCCCCTGCCGCGCGAGGCGCTGCATGAACCAACATCCTGCCAGGGTGTGACATTTCACTTCCCCAGCATGGTGTCGATGTCGATGGACTTTTTCGGCGGCGCCACTCCGCATTTACATCGTAAGTACTCCGATCAATGGGCCATCCAGCGCAGCGGCGCCGAGATTCACGACCAGACGGCGTTTGTCGACCTGCAAGACAACGGTGACCATGTGATCGTACGCACCCGGAAAAATGGCGAACCGACCGAATATCGCGCTCGTTACGTGATTGGCGCCGATGGTCCAAGTTCACTGGTCACTCGGGCCATCTATCCGCAATACCCCAAATCGATTCCGTGGTTCTTCGTTGGACAGAAGTTTCATGACATCGTCGAATGCCCGCTCGATCCGCAATATTTTCATTTCTGGTTTCACCCCGGCTTGGGTCATTACACATGGAGTCACGCGCGTGATGGGCGCCAGATTGTCGGCGTCGGCTTCAAACGTGGCGACAACTTCGCACAGAAACATCACAGCGTCGTCAAATATCTGGCCGCCAAACACGATGTGACACTGCAACCCGCCACCGACGATGAAGGTTGCGGTGAGAACTTCGGTCCGTCATTGGTCAACCGCTACGTGTTCGGCAAGGGCAATGTGCTGATCACCGGCCAGGCGGCAGGATTCCTCAACATGATTGGCGAGGGAATGAGTTGTGCGCTTCATTCCGGAGCGATCAGTGGTGAAGCCGTGGTCGAAGCTCGCTTGCGCAACCGGCCGGTTCAGGAGATGTATCGCAAAATGATCGCATCAGAAGTCCGCCGCACTTCCGATCAATGGAATCCACTCAAGATCGCCTTCGACCGTCCGCATGAAGCCGACTTTCCCGCGGCACTCATGGCGCTGGGCTGGCGCGACCGCGCCAAGGTTTTGCGCGACATGTGGCGCTTCGTGGTGCTATACAAGGAATTCAACTGGGGCCGCCACATCGTATCTTCTGCTTTGCAGCGCCCCCTGCTCGGCGGTTATTCAATGCGTCGCTGGCTATAGCCGGCTCGCATGTGGCCTCGATCAGTAAAAAATGATGAGCGCCGCGACAAGGATAGCGATCAACAGCAAAGACGACGCGAACAGTTTTTCCTTGCCGCTCCAGCCTGGCAAACTCGCTTTTGCATTCTGCGCAATTGACACGGGAGTGATTGGCGGGTTTCCAATTGGCACGGCACTTGGGGTTAGTGCAGTCTTGGCGAATTTCATTGTCGCCGAGAAATCCTCGAACTCGCGCACCATGCCCACTTCCTTGGCCAGACGCTGAGTCGCTTCGAAGGAATCGAAGGTTGGGGAGATTCCCAGAGCACCGACGCCGATTCCAGAGACTTTTTCAACATCTCCGCGTCTTGAGTCTTCCGGTGCTGCCACGCTGACGCCAGGTCCGAAATCAGCGGCGAATGCCGGTGGAAGATCGTGCAATCCGGTCGCCACGATAGCGTTGCCGGTTCTGCCAAGCACCGACTCGGAACCATAGTGCTTCTCGCATTCGCGCAAGTCACTGGCAACTTCTCTGGCGCCTTGATATCGGTCGTCAGCGGATTTCTCCAGCATCTTGGCAAGAATCAGATCCAGCATTTCCGGGATATCCGGATTAATTCTGCTCGGCGGCGGCGGGGTGAAATGGATGGTCTGATACATCAGGGATTCGAGATTGCCCCCCGAGAACGGCGCTTTTCCGGTCAACATTTCGTACAACACGATGCCGAGAGAAAAAATGTCCGAGCGGTAGTCAGTGCGTTTGCCGATCACCTGCTCGGGCGACATGTATTTCGGCGAGCCCAGCCGCATGCCGGTCTGCGTCTTGACTTCCGAGGTACGCATGCGTGCGATCCCGAAATCGGTAAGTTTGGCCAGATCCTCGCCCAGGATCATGATGTTGGCCGGCTTGATATCGCGATGCACGATGCCGCGTTCGTGTGCATAAGCCAAGCCGTCCGCCACCTGTGCGGCAATTGAGAGCGCCTTTCTGATCGGCAATTGCCGGTTCTCGCCCATCAACTCACGCAGTTCCTGCCCTTCCAGAAATTCCATGGCCATGTACGCCATATCACCGGTATTGCCCAGATCGTAGATAGTGACGATGTTGGGATGGCTCAAGCCCCCGGCGGCTTTGGCTTCCTGATAAAAGCGTGCCTCGTATTCTTCACGCTCATCGTCGGCCAGCAGGAGGTTGATCGTCTTGATGGCGACAACGCGATTGAGAACCGGGTCAGCCGCCTTGTAGACGACCCCCATCGCGCCGCGCCCCAGCTCGGAGATGACTTCGTAGCGGCCAAATTTTTGTGGTTCCATATTACGATCCATGATCGAGGATCCGGTGTTACCGAATTACGCGATGGTTTGATGCTGAGTCATTTCTTGGCGTCGGGCTTCTTTCCCTTGGCGCTTTTGAACACCGGACCCCAGATCGGGTGACCCGCTTCCGCGGGATCCAGTTCCATAGTTGGATTGAGTTCCAATGCTTTCTTGAATTCGTCACGACAAAGACGCTCTTTGCCTGAGATGCACTGAATGAACGCCAGATACTTGTGCGCCATGACCTGCTCTGAAGTGTCAAGTCCTTGGTCAAGTGCGCTTTGCAAATTTTTGGCTGCATCCGGATACTTGCCGTCCTCATATCCGGATATCCCGGCCGATAGGCTGCTTGCGCCCTTGCTGTGCATGGCCTCCTTCATCGACTTGATGGGGGCGCATGCCATCAGGAGGATTCCGCTCGCCAGTATCAAAAGCCACATCTTTAACTTGATCATCACCATTGCTCTCCGTGCTGGGTGCCTAGAACTTGTGCTGAATCTTCAGCGTAGTGCCACTTTTTACCTCCACCGTTTCCTTATACGCTGGAAAGGTAGTGTTCTTGATCTCGATCACATGTCTGCCGGGGGCCAGAGTCAGGGATTTGAGCGGTGGGCTGATTCCGCGCGCATGCGCATCCACGAGAACCTCTCCCCAAGGCACGATCGCAAGGTTGATTTTGCCCTTAATAACCTCCGGTTTCTGGATTTCTGAAACAACGGGTTTGTCTTGTTCTTTCATGGCAAGAGGGGCTTCGGCGGACTTCACCAGCGGGGCAAGTGCCCCCTTCACTGGCAATGCCGTAACCTCAGAACCTTTACCCAATTCAAGCCTGAGCAATACTCCGGTGGCGATGATTGCTATCGCAATCAGGGGCACACCAAACAGCACGCGGGGACTCATGCGCACATGTTTTTCAGGCAATGGCGAGGTATCGCCAAAGCCGTTACTGGCAAACAGACTTCCGGCAATCTGATTTTCGCGTGGCGTATCAGGATTGGTTTGAAGTTGCTCGGCATTGCGTGGCAACGCGCCTACCGCATACACCGAATGCTCTCGCACATGTTTGTCGGTGCGGGTACCGGCATCCTGAAAAATCTGTCCGTAATCGTCGGACAACCGCGACACAACTTCATAATACGAACGCGACACCAGAATGGCGCCAGGTTCGCCGAAACTCATGACTCTTTGGGCAACGTTGATGCCGTCGCCGATGATGTTGAGCTGTCCGTTGATATCCTTGATCAATCGCACCGGACCAAGATTGATTCCAATGCGAACCAGCAGTGGCGGCGTTTCGTTGGGGTTTTCTGCGGCGATTGCATCACGCAACGCGATGCCGATGAACAATGAATCTTCAGGACTGCCGAGGAAGCTGACGGCGGCACCGTCTCCAGTATCGAGCACAATGCGTTCGCTGACAGCAACGTGCTGTAATGCCGAGACCAGAAATGCATTGAAGCGCTGCTTGAGCTTCAATTGCTCCGTGACCGATTTTTTCGAGTATTCCACGATGTCGAGGAATAGCACGCTGCAAACAAAAGTTCGGCTTGACGGATCGGTCATGGTTTGGAAATTTTACGACGCCGGGTTTTTTGCTGCCACTCCTGAACAGGGCTTTCAGTACGTGGAGTATATCCGGAGGATGGCCGTCTCCCCGACTGGACTTGCATTCAATTCGCCATCGTCTCACCGATGAAGGGCTTCGGCCGGCGGCGCAGGCGCGCGAAATCCCTAGATGACAATACTTCGCCTAGATATTTCAGATTGCGCCAGATCGCCTCTTCCCAGGGATTGCGCCCGCAACAATGAAACTCCAGCAGGCGATATACCCCGTGAAACTCCTGTTCCAGGCGCTCGCGAATTATTCCCTCAAAAAACCCCGGGGTCTTGGCGAGCAAGGTTTCTCTATCCGGATACGGGCTGTCCGGTGTCCCGGCAAGCCCGAAGGCACTGAATTCGACAAACAGAAAGTCACGACACTTTTCGAGATAGTAGCGATCAGCCAATTGACCGAGCAGATCGGCTGATGCCACCATGCTGGCGAGTTTCTGATCCAGTGTTGACCAGGTTTCCGGCATTTTGAAAAGAAGCTTGGTCGACATGATCAATTTGGCCAATTCTGCCAGCGGTGCCAGCGCAGTGCCAGCCAGATATCGAGTCATGAAGTCCACGCCCCGTTCTTCATGGATCGGCGTCAGCGTTGGCCCCCATATTGCAGCTTCGGTATCGCGTCTAAGCAATCCAATATCGTGGAATAGTGCCAGTAACACGCCAAGCAGTGCGTGGTGCGCGTCGATTGGATCCTTGCTGCCGGGAGGCAGGGACTGAACATGCCCGTCCAGAATCCGCGTCATGGTCAACCCGGTCTCTAGCGCGTGGCGCAAGTCATGGTAGAGCGTGTCACAGCGCAGCAGCCCGGGATAATCGCCGCGGAAAGCCCGCACCAGGTCGTTGAGTCCCTGACTTAACAACGCCGAATCGTAGTCTTTCCCATAAAGACGGCTCAGGATCGCATGTATAGCTTGCTCAATGGCACGCGGATCCTCTAGATCAACCTCGCCGGTTGGATCCAGCTCATGTGATGCATCAATTGACCCGATGTCCATGGGCACGATTTCAGACTCCAAAGGCCGACACAATGTGACCTGCTTATCAATTAGCTGCGGGGAGCTTCCCGAAAAAATGACTTGCAGAGGATAGCCGCAGGTCTTCATTTTCGCACACGCTATGGCATTTTTTGAGCATAGCTGACCTCCATGCCCCGTTGCAATAGCGACATGACTGTATCGGTATCTCTCTCTTTGGTGGGTGTGATCATCACGTCATAGCTTCCTGCGAACGACGAAAATGCAATCGCTGCGAGAAGAATGACCATGACTACTTTACGAAATTGGATCACGCAGGTATTCCGCCAGGAAAAAACAGCGCGAAAAAGTTGCGCGAAGTAGCCTCCGCAACTGCTTCCAGTGTTAACCCGCGCAGCCTAGCAATTTCTTCAGCGACATAGCGGACATAGGCCGGCTGATTGAGCTTACCGCGATGGGGAACCGGGGCGAGGTAGGGAGCGTCGGTCTCGACCAGCAGACGATCCAGAGGGATCATGCGCGCCACCTCCTTAAGTGCGACGGCGTTCTTGAACGTGACGATTCCCGAAATCGATATGAAGAAGCCGAGATCCAGTGCCTGGCGTGCCACATCCATATCTTCGGTGAAACAATGGAACACGCCGCGAGCCTCGTTGGCACCCTCTTCATGCAGGATGGCGAGCGTGTCGGAACTGGCGGCTCTGGTGTGAATAATCAGAGGTTTGTCAGTGATTCGGGCTGCCTGGATATGTCTCCGGAATCGTGTCCTTTGCCATTCAAGATCACCTTCGAGGCGGTAATAATCCAGCCCGGTTTCACCGATCGCCACAATTTTTGGATGTGCCGCCAACGCAACCAGCTCATCTACTGTTGGGTCTTTGCCTTCCTGAGTATCCGGATGAACTCCCACAGCAGCATATATGTGCGGATTAGCCTCGGCGACCGCCAATACCGATGAAAGCCTTTCTAGGGTAACTCCGGGGCACAAGACCCATTCAACGCCCTGCATTTTCATGGCCTCGATAAGTTGCGGAAGTTGCTCATGCAACTCGGGAAAATCGAGATGGCAATGAGAATCAACAAGCATCATGACCGTGATCCTGCTACAGCAGTGGCATAACGGGCTGCCAAGTCTTCGAGGAAAAGTAGCGTATTCAAGGGGTGATTGGCAACCATGCGGATTTTCAACAGATCGCCATAACAGCGGGTCAATTTTGAGAGATCGGCTTTTTTTGTGATGTTGGACAGTAGAGGCATTTTATTAATCATATATTTGGGATGAGCATTCAGCTTGACCCGGATCAAGTCATAGAGCCATTTCTGCAGTGTATCTACCAAGCTTTCCAACGTCAGGTTGTCGTTGCTGCGCAGCAGGCTATGCCACAACGCTGCCAGTCCTAGTGGATCCACTGCTGATTGGTCAAGTGGCGCGAGCACTGGTTCAACGGTGCTTCCATTTTCCTTGCCGGAAAGTGTCAACACTCTCAGCGGAGCACCACCAGCCAGACTGAGCTTTATTTTTGGGTCGGAAACACCTTGATCTGCCAGCCAGGCCACCCCTACATCCTGTTCGGGAAGAGCAAAAAGGAGCTGACGGCAACGGCTGCGCAAAGTTGGAAGAAGGACGCGCCATCTTGAAGAAACCAATATAAAATAGGTATTTGAAGGTGGTTCCTCCAGTATTTTAAGAAGTGAATTGGCGGCTGGCGTGTTCATCAAATCGGCTGGATCGATGACAGCTACCCGGTTTCCGTGACGATGACTGCCGACAAAAATAAACTCTTCCAACTCTCGGATCTGATCAATGCGAATCTGTGTCGCTTTGGCGGCAGTCTTTTTCCCGCCAGTAGTGCGCTTGCCCTCGGTTTCAGTGTCGGTTTCATTCTCGGCTTCGTCGTCTTTTTCCAGACTGACTTTTCGAATATCAGGATGATTTCCAGTCGCAAACCAGTGACAGGCATCGCAGTGTCCACAAGCGAAGGCCGTAGGCGATTCCACTTTTTCGCATAACAGACGAGCCGCCAGCGCTTCGGCGAACGCGCTCTTTCCGACGCCTGCCGGTCCAGCAAGCAACATTGCGTGGTGCAACCCCTCAGGTTTGGCAAGCAACGATTCCCACTGGGGTTTTGTCCATTCGTAATACTTATAATCAGCCACTTACTAATCTTTCTTCAAGTGTTTTCTGTATAGCGCTAATGCTCTGTTGGGCGTCGATCACGCAAAATCGGCCGGGATACGCCTCAGCTCTGCGGTGATAGGCATTGCGCACCCGCTCAAAGAATTCCTGTTGTTCCCGTTCGAATCGGTCAGGCGCATTGCCGGTGTTCGCTAAACGTTGCCGGGCCGTGATGACATCCAGCTCAAACAGAAAGGTCAGATCCGGTTGCAAATCACCCTGTACCCACTGCTCCAGTTGTTCCAACTTGGCCCAGGCCAAACCGCGCCCGCCCCCCTGATAAGCAAACGAGGCATCGGTAAAACGGTCGGAAACGACCCAGTCGCCGCGTTCAAGCGCTGGCTGGATGACTTCCGCAATATGTTCGCGGCGTGCTGCAAACATCAGCAAGGCTTCCGTCTCGAGGTTCATCGGTTCAAAAAGCAAAAGAGTGCGAAGTTTTTCGCCTAATTGCGTACCGCCCGGCTCGCGCGTCAAAATCACGGATTTGCCGTTCAATCGCAAAAGATTCGCCAGCCAGGCATGGTGGGTGCTCTTACCTGCCCCGTCAATGCCTTCCAGCGTGATAAATCGGCCCCGCTTGCTCATCCCGGCTCCCCTGTATGTTTCTGGTAGCGCGCCACGGCGCGGTTATGCTCTTCCAGCGTTCGCGAAAACTCGCTCGATCCGTCGCCCCTGGCGACGAAATAATATTTGTCTGTGGTGGGTGGGTTCAGAACCGCCTGAAGCGAAGCGACTCCCGGCATGGCAATCGGCGTCGGCGGGAGCCCCAGTCGGGTATAGCTGTTGTACGGTGTATCGGCTTGCAAATCACGTTTGCGTAAATTTCCATCGAATTGCTCGCCCAAGCCGTAGATAACTGTGGGATCTGTTTGTAACGGCATGCCGCTGCGCAATCGATTAAGAAACACCGCAGCAACCTGCGGCCGGTCAGCAGCGATTCCGGTTTCCTTTTCGACAATGGAAGCCATGATCAGGGCTTCATAAGGCTGGCTGTATGGCAGCTTTATATCCCGTTTTTCCCATTCCTGAATGAGTCGTTGCTGCATGGCATGGTAGGCCCGGCGCAGGATATCCACATCACTGGAATTTTTTGAAAACAGATAGGTATCCGGGGCAAACAATCCTTCCGGATAAACCTCCGCTGCGCCAATCAAGCCCAGTATCTGTCCATTGGACAAGCCTGTCGTGTCATGCCGGACGAATGGATAAGCATCCAGCGCGGCACGCAATTGGCTAAAGCGCTTGCCCTCAATGATAACGATTTCGCCCTCGCTGACATCGCCCAGCGTGAGTTTGTCCAGTAATTGCAATGGGGTCACGCCGACATCGATCTCGTAGCTGCCAGCCTTGATGTTGGAATCTTTGCCGAGCATGCGTCCCAGCAACGAAAATTGCCAGGGAGAAAAATCAATGCCGGATTGGGCCATTGCCTTGGACGCAGCCCGAAGGCCAACACCGAACGGAATATTGAATTCCAGAGGTGTCGCCCTTAACTCCAACGGACGGATGGCAAAGACAAACATCACCACAATCAACGAAAAGCCCGCCAACAGGGCAATTGAGAGCAGTAACTTCAGTAAGCGCATTGGAATGGACGTAGGATGCAACCCCTATAATATCCGAATAGAATATACAGTCAGGACACCATGAACAAGGATTGGATCGATCTGTTGGTCAAGTCGGGCGCCCATGAATCCATTCAGGATTTCGGTGATCTGGCTGGCGAAATTTTAGCTGTTGCGCGAGAAACGACCATCAGTCCATGCGTAAATATTGGATTGATTCAGGCGGCTGGCGAAGATGCCGAGAGCTTCTTGCACAACCTGTTGACCAACGATATCAAGGGCATCGCGCCGGATGGCGTGCAACGCGCCGGTTTTTGTACGCCCAAAGGCCGGCTGCTGGCCGACTTCCTTATTTGGCACGGGGCCGATGACTTATTTTTACAGTTGTCTGCTGACATCCTGCCGGGAATTCTGAAGAAACTCTCGATGTACGTGCTACGGTCCAAGGTCAAGCTGACTGATGCCACCGCACGATACATTGTGATGGGTTTGTCCGGTCCCAGTGCTGGCACCCTACTCGCCGAAATTGGAGCGACGCCACCGGCGCCAATGCACATAGCCTCTTTCCCAACCGGCATCGTAATTGGGATCGCCGAACACCGCTTTCAATTGGTGATTCGCGCTACTGAAGCGATCGCAGTGTGGAAACAACTCTTGGCCAGTGCCCGTCCGGTAGGTGTGGCGGCATGGCAATGGCTGGATATCGCCGCCGGGATTCCGCACATTTCGGTGCCGACGCAAGAGCAATTTGTGCCGCAGATGATCAATTTCGAGCTCATCGGCGGCGTTGGTTTCAAGAAGGGCTGCTATCCGGGCCAGGAAATCGTGGCCCGCACGGAATATCTGGGCAAAATCAAAAAGCGGATGGTCCGCGCCCGGCTTGTCGAAGGCACGGTCGCTGTCGGCGATTCAGTGTATGCACCCGAGACAGGCGAACAGGCGTGTGGCAGCATCGTCGCTATCGCCCCCTCGCCCGCCGGCGGGACGGAATTGCTGGCAGTTCTTCCATCAAGTGCGGCGAAGGCTGGAGAAGTGTACTTGCGCTCACCGAGTGGTCCGCGCCTGGCCTTGCTCGAACTGCCCTACCAGACCGATTAATCCGTGTGTCTGATACTGCTCGCATGGCAGGTTCATCCGCAGTATCCCTTGGTCGTCGCTGCCAACCGCGACGAATTTTTTACCCGCCACACTGCGCCGGCTGCGTTCTGGTGGGATAGCTCCACTGTTCTCGCCGGCCGCGACCTGAGCGCTTGTGGTACGTGGATGGGCGTTACCCGTAATGGGCGCTTTGCCGCACTCACCAACCATCGCGCTCCCGCAAAAGTACGCACCGATGCCCCTTCACGCGGCGCGTTGGTCGCCAATTTTCTTAAGGGCGCAGAGTCCCCCAAATCCTATTGCAACCAACTGGCCGGACTCGGTGGCCGCAGCTACAACGGTTTCAATTTGTTGGCCGCAGATCGTGACAAGCTGTTTTGGGTCAGCAACGTCAACGGCGAAGTGCGTCAACTTCCTGCGGGCATTTACGGGCTTTCAAATGAATTGCTGGACACTCCGTGGCCAAAAGTCGAACAGTCGAAATCGGCATTGGCCAAGGCGCTTCAGGCCTTGCCGGACGATCGGCCGCTGTTCCAACTACTGCGCGATGACACGACTTATCCGGATGCCATGCTGCCGCGCACGGGGGTCGATAGCGAATGGGAAAAGCTTTTGTCCGCAGCGTTCGTACGCGGCCCGGGTTACGGAACGCGCAGCTCGACTGCGTTATGGATGGAGCGCAGCGGAGTCACCGTGTTTGACGAGCAGACCTGGATCGAAGAGGCCAAACCCGGATCACGTCATCGCTTTCGTTTTTCAATGGTCTGATTCTTTGCGGAAATAGCTTCCAAGCGGCTGGAGCGTGGCTTCTTTGGACTAAAATGGCAGATTATCCGCTCGCTGAATCAAGGCAATCACTCTACTCATCATGACTGAACAGACTCCCGATACGCCACTTCAGGACGAGAATCACATCATTGCAGAACGTCGTGCCAAGCTTGCCAAATGGCGCGAATCGGGCCGTGCCTACCCCAACGATTTTGTGCGGGAAAACACTGCGGCCAAGCTGGATGAGATCTACGGCGAAAAAACTCGGGAAGCATTGGAAGAAGAAAATATTGAGGTTTCCGTGGCTGGCCGGATGATGCTCAAGCGCGTCATGGGCAAGGCCAGTTTTGCCACGGTTCAGGACCTGTCCGGCCGTATCCAGCTTTTCGTCACCCGCGACAGCGTTGGCGAAGAAATTTATGCCGAATTCAAGCATTGGGATCTGGGCGACATCGTTGGTGTGGTCGGTACGATGATGAAAACAAAAACCGGAGAGCTTTCAGTCCATGCCAGCCAAATTCGCCTGCTGGCCAAGTCATTGCGTCCACTGCCGGAGAAATTCCATGGCTTGTCCGATGTCGAGCAGAAATATCGTCAGCGCTATCTTGATCTGATCACCAACGACCAAACCCGTTTCACCTTCGTCGCCCGCAGCCGCCTGATTGGCTCTATCCGCCACTACATGACGGACCATGACTTTCTCGAAGTGGAAACGCCGATGATGCATCCGATTCCCGGTGGCGCCTCGGCCAAGCCCTTCGTCACCCATCACAACGCATTGGACATGGAGTTGTTCTTGCGTATCGCGCCGGAGCTCTACCTCAAGCGCCTGGTGGTGGGCGGTTTCGAGAAGGTGTTTGAAATCAACCGCAATTTTCGCAATGAAGGGCTATCGCCGCGGCACAATCCCGAGTTCACCATGATGGAGTTTTACGAGGCCTATTCCAACTACACGAGCCTCATGGACTTTACTGAAGGCTTGATCCGCCACGCAGCACGCGAGGCGTTGGGTTGCGAGACCTTCGAATATCAGGGACGCACTCTTGACCTGTCACGCCCTTTCCATCGGCTCACCATGGTGGAAGCGATCCATCAACACCATCCCGGCTTTTCCATTGCACAACTCACTGACGCAATCTGGTTGCGGCAGAAACTTGCGGATTTTCGGGTGACCGTGAGCCCGACAGCCGGTGTCGGCACGCTACAGATGCAGTTATTCGAAGAAACCACGGAAGCTGAACTGTGGGAGCCCACCTATATCATCGACTACCCGACCGAAGTTTCTCCACTTGCCCGACGATCAGATGCCAACCCTGATGTCACCGAGCGTTTTGAACTTTTCATTGTCGGTCGTGAAATTGCCAATGGCTTCTCCGAGCTGAACGATCCGGAAGACCAGGCCGCGCGCTTTCTGGAACAGTCCAAAGCCAAAGAAGCGGGCGATGAAGAAGCCATGTTCTTCGATGCTGATTACATCCGTGCACTCGAATACGGCCTGCCGCCCACCGGCGGCTGCGGCATCGGTATTGATCGCCTCATCATGCTGCTCACCGACTCGCCCGCTATCCGCGATGTGATCCTGTTCCCGCAGATGCGCAAGGAATAGATTTTGGTTACAAAGGGTGCCAGAAAGCCTGCGACAAGTTCACACCTTTTGTTTCCTGTGCAGTAAATGAGGGTTTGCCGCTTATTGCCTGCCCGCCTGACATTCAACGCGGCAGGCATCCCCTACTCGCCGGCTTTTGACGATATCTACCACTCAAGCGATGGCGGGCTGGCGCAAGCCTGCCACGTGTTTCTCGGCGGTAACGACCTCCCGTCTCGTTGGCAAGAGCGGCAGAGTTTCACTGTCCTTGAAACCGGCTTCGGTCTTGGCCTCAACTTTCTTGTTACCTGGCAGGCTTGGCGCGAAGACCCACGCCGGTCCGCTCGACTGCATTTCGTTTCAGTTGAAAAACATCCATTCAGCCGCAAAGATCTCGCACTTGTCCATTGTCGCTGGCCGGAACTCGCGTCTCGCGCTATTGAACTGCAACACGCCTGGCCACCGCTGACACCAGGCGCGCATTGCTTGCTGCTGGATGGTGGGCGGGTCACCTTGACGCTTTTCTTCGGCGATGCCAATGACCTGATTCGTAAAATCAGGGTGAGCGCCGACGCCCTATTCCTGGATGGCTTTGCTCCTTCCAAGAACCCAGACCTGTGGCAACCTGACCTGCTCAAAGGTCTGACCCGGCTATGTGCTCCAGGCGCCACTTTGGCGACCTGGAGCGTTGCCGCAGAAGTTCGCGAAGCCCTGTCAGCTCGACGCTGGCGCCTCGAAAAACGGCCGGGATTCGGCCACAAACGCGAAATGCTTTGTGGCGTTCTGTTCGGAGAACCGAAAAAAAATGAAACACCACGCCGCGCATTAATTATTGGTGCTGGATTGGCCGGAGCCGCGATTGCCGAACGTCTCGCTGCGCGAAACTGGGAGGTGCTGGTGATGGAAAGGCATCCGGGCGCTGCGATGGAAGCTTCGGGCAATCCTGTCGGCTTGCTGCATCCCATGCTGGCGCGGGACGACAATATTGCAGCGCGTCTTTCCCGCGCCGGATATTTGTTTGGCCTGCGTCTGCTTAACGAACTGGCAGCGGAAGATCAGGGTATGCGCTGGAATTCTTGCGGCATCCTGCAATTGGCACGCGACGCAGAGCAGGAGCAGGAACAGTGCGATACCCTGCGAATATTGGCGTTCCCAAGCGAATACGTGGATTTTCTGGGTCGCGCGGCGGCAGAAAAAAAAGTCGGACACACCCTCGCCGCCGGTGGTTGGCATTATCCCGCTGGGGCCTGGGTCAGCCCGCCAACGCTTTGTCAGGCATTGCTGAGACGCCATGGCGAGCGTGTGGCAACACGTTACAACACGTCCGTTGCGCGGCTGGAACGTATCGCCGGCGGCTGGCGGACATGGTCCGATTCGGGCGAAGTACTCACGGAGACGCCGCTGGTCGTACTTGCCAATGCTTTCGACGCCGCACATTTGGCGCCCGCAAACATGGAGCCTCTAGTGCGAATACGGGGCCAGGTAACTTACCTTCCATGTGACACGTTGCCGTTCCTGAAGCATGTCCTGTGCGGCAATGGATATGTAACTCCGGAAGTGGATGGATTTCACAGTCTTGGTGCAACGTTCGATTTTGATAGCGATCCCGCCGTCAGCATGAAAAGCCACCGCGATAACCTGCACCATCTCGACGGACTGCTGCCGGGGTACAGCAGCGCCATTGACACCAGCAAGCTCAAGGGTCGCGTCGCCTTTCGTACGACCACCATTGACCGCATGCCGTTGGTCGGTGCCCTGCCCGATCTACAAACACCGTTGCGGCGCGAGGCTCGTCTGCGGGAATACCGGCGTCTGCCCGGACTGCATGCCTTGCTCGCGTTGGGGTCGCGTGGCCTGCTCTGGGCGCCGATTGCAGCAGAACTGCTGGCAGCCCAATTGAGTGGTGAACCGTTACCGGTCGAAGGTGATCTGGTTGATGCCTTGGATCCGGCACGGTTTCTGTTACGCACCCAACGCCGCAGCCTGGGCGATGCAACCATCATGAACTCTTTGCAAGACGACCATTTGTAACAGTCTGTTGCTCCGGTCTCCCAAGGGTATGTTCGTTCGTTATTCTCCACAAAGTACAACCTGCGGAGAAAACCATGGAAACCATTACGAATACACGCCCTGCACTACATCCGATCATCTGGGTTGCTGCTGTCGCAGTAATTGCCGCCTCCGCAGTCGGCATTGCGGCAATGACCGGTCTCATCCCCGGGCAGGGGAAGGCTGCAGATCCTGTTGCTTCTGTCCAGTTTGTACCCCCACCGCCCGCAGTGACGCCTCAGCCAATCGCGACTCCGGTTCCATCCGCAGCTGTTTCAGTCCAGCCCGTTGAACCCAAGCCAATCAAGCACGTGGTGCGTAAAGCGCAGCATATCCCTGCGCCATCTGCGGATAGTCAGTCAGCTTACATACCACCTCAGCCACAATATGTCCCACCACCGCCCATTTGCCGTGAATGTGGCATGGTCGAGTCGGTTCGTGCAGTGACACAAGAAGGACAAGGCAGCGGAGTCGGTGCAGTTGCCGGCGGCGTGCTCGGTGGTGCTCTTGGTCATGGCGTAGGCCAGGGCACCGGGCGTGATCTGGCCACAATTGCTGGCGTCGTAGGCGGTGCTTTGCTTGGCAACAAGGTCGAGAAAACACAACGCACCAAGACCAGTTACGAGACAACCGTGAGATTCGAGGATGGCACCAGCCGCGTGTTTACCAGCGAGAACTCACCGCCGTGGCGTAGCGGCGAGAAGGTTCTGGAAGCTGGCGGCATGCTTCAGTACCGCTAATAGGCGATCTATAGCAAGCGATCAAGACGCTCGAGTACGCGCTCTCGCCCAAGCACTTCCAGCACCGCATCAATCGATGGCGATTGGGGAGTGCCCAGCAGCGCTACCCGCAGTGGAATCGCCACCTGTGGCATCTTCACCCCCAGTGCGCTACAGGTCTCTTTGATGGCTTGGCTCAGCGCGGCCTTTTCCCACGCGGCAGTGGCCAGGCGAAGACGCAGTTCACCCAGCGCATTGCGGGCAACATCGTTGAAATGGGCCGTGATCATCTCCGCCGAGGGACGTATCTCGACAACGAAAGGCTCAACCGCATCCGCCAACTCGTTGAGATTGGTGACCCTGTCCTTGTAAAGCGTTACCACGCGCTCCAATGCCGTACCTGATTCGGGGTCGATGCCGCGCCGTGCCAACCGGCTCGCCACTTCGCCTGCCAACCGCGCGTCATCGGCGTGTTTCAGATACTGCTGATTGAGCCAGTTCAGTTTCTCGGTATTGAACTGTGCCGCAGAAGCGGTGATATGGTCCAGATCGAACCACTGCACGAACTGCTCACGCGAAAAAATCTCTTCGTCCCCGTGCGACCAGCCCAAACGCGCCAGATAGTTGATTACCGCCTCAGGCAGATAGCCGTCTTCATCATATTGCATGACCGACACAGCGCCATGGCGTTTGGAAAGCTTGGTGCCGTCGTCGCCAAGGATCATCGACAAATGACCGTAATACGGTACCTGCGCGTTCAAGGCTTGAAGAATATTGATCTGCCGCGGCGTGTTGTTGACATGGTCGTCGCCGCGAATCACCTCGGTAATCCCCATGTCCCAGTCGTCGACCACGACGCAGAAATTGTAGGTTGGCGTGCCATCAGCCCTGGCGACGATCAGGTCGTCCAGTTGGGCATTGGCAAACTCAATGCGGCCTTTGACGAGATCATCCCAAGCCACCGTGCCATCGACAGGATTGCGAAAACGCACCACAGGATCAACACCAGCTGGGGGCGATGGCAAAGTCTTTCCCGGCTCTGGCCGCCAGCGGCCGTCATAACGCGGTTTTTCTTTGCGTGCTTCCTGCTCGGCACGCAGTGCATCCAATTCTTCTCTGGAGGTATAGCAGTGATACGCGGTACCTGCAGCCAGCATCTGCGCGATCACTTCTTTGTAGCGCGTCGTGCGCTGCGTCTGGTAGAACGGTCCCTCGTCGTGTTCCAGGCCCAGCCACCGCATACCGTCGAGAATGGCTTGCACCGCTTCCGGCGTGGAGCGTGCCAGATCAGTATCCTCGATGCGCAGGATGAATACCCCGCCATGACGGCGCGCATAGGCCCACGAGAACAGTGCAGTGCGGGCGCCGCCGATGTGGAGATAACCGGTAGGGCTCGGCGCAAAACGGGTGCGAACAGTCATGTGAGGTGGCTTGTGGAAAAGCCGCGGATTTTACGCGAGCCACCCGCCGCCCGGGGGCGCATTTGACCTAACCAAGCGCTTTATGATTAAATGCGCGCCTTCCGCAATCGGGTGGTTAGCTCAGCGGTAGAGCACTGCCTTCACACGGCAGGGGTCACAGGTTCAATCCCTGTACCACCCACCATTCCACCAGCGCTGCGCCGCGTATAGTGCAGTCGGAAGCCAAAACCCGCATCCGGTGGTACGATTAGCCTCTGCCTACAGTTTTTATATGGAACGACCGATGGCTGATACCCTTTACTGCTACCACTGTGGAACGCATCATCCCAAAGAGGAGATGCGTCAAATAGACACAAAAGCCGGCAAGCGCTGGCGTTGCATCAAAAGCATCGAAGCGACAAAACGCGGTAGAGCAGCGCGTGAGGCCTTTGGTCGCCAGACCACTGACATCAATAAAGCCGAAGCGCAAAGCAAGGCCAAGCTGTTGCTGAATATCGAGCGTTAGTTGTGTCCGTAGTCAGCTGACTCGTGCGGACCAGGCCCCATACACAGCCTGAGGCTTGGTGTAGAACTCCCTGTCCCAGCGTCCATGCTCAGGTGCGCCGATACCTGAACGCCGCCAGCCGCCAAATGGTGCGGCTGGATTGATCGATAGTGGTGCGCGGTTGACGGCAACAATGCCGGCTTGAATCGACTCAAGAAAGCGCTGCTGAATCACAGTATTCCCGGAAAAAATTGTGGCGACGAGGCCATGCTGCACGTTGTTGCAAAGCGCCAACGCCTGATCGAAATTTCGGGCGCCGAGAACGACCGCAATAGGTCCGAAACTTTCCTCTTGTACCAGAGCAGATGCCGGATCAGGATCGGCGATCAAGGTCGGTTCGAACCAGCAGCCATGATCAAAATCTTTGGGGGCCTTGCCGCCGCAAAGCAAACGCCCACCTGCTGACCGTCCAACTGCGGTCAGCGCAGCGAGCCGGGTTTGCTGCTCCCGCGAAATGACCGGACCAACTTGAGTATCGTCGAGTTGCGGCAAGCCGATCCTCAATTTAAGTGTCGCGTCAACAAGCGCTGCCTCGAATCGATTTTTCACGGATTCCTCAACGATGACACGGCGTGGTGCGGTGCATCGCTGCCCGGCAAAGCTGAAGATCGCCGAAGCGAGCTGTCTGGCTGTCTGCTCAGGATCCACGTCGGCCATCACCAGCACGGCGTTGTTTCCCCCCAGCTCTCCTTGCAGGGTCTTGCCGGTGGCTGCGCATCCTGCCGCGACCTGGCGACCAGCGGCAACCGAACCAGTAAATGAAATGGCATTGATTCCCTGCTGCATGATCAGGAAACCGCCTGTCCGCGAATCTCCGGTAACCATGCCGACCTGATCGCCCAAACCAGCCTCGTCCAGGCTCGCCATGATGAGTGAGGAAATTTGCCGAGCCTGCAAGGCGGGTTTCCACACGACAGTATTGCCATAGGCAAGTGCCGGCCCTAATTTGCCTACCGGGATCGCGAGGGGATTGTTCCAAGGGGTAATCAGGCCGACTACTCCTATCGGGCACCGGCGTACGAGAAAGTCCGTACCGGTTTCAGGCGTCTCTTCAACAAAGGTTTCCATGATTTGGCACAGCAGAGCGATTGCATATTCAAACTCGGCTCTTGCATCCTTGATGGGTTTGCCAATCTCAAGTACCAGCAGCTGCACTAACTGCTCTTTTCGGTTCATCAGGCAGTGCAGCCATCGAGACAAGACTTTCCGGCGACTATTGACGGTCTGCTGCGCGGTGGTTCGGGCGAGCTTTGCGGCCCGTTGCGTGGCTTCCGCCACCTCAGCAGCCTCGGCGAGTGGAACTTCACTCAATATTTCATTCCATTGGGCCGGATTGCGATGTAGCCATACCCGAGGTGCCTTGGAAGATGCTGGATTAACTACTGGTGCCGAAATGATCTGATCGGCGATTTTTGCCACAGTCAAACATGTCCCCGCTCGCCCTTCGATGTAATCGAGAGTCAAACGCGCATGGTCCTGATCAGTGGACCCCACTGCATCGGTAGCGACCCATACTTCGTAGCCGTGACGATAGCCATCCAGAGCCGAAGCGCGGATGCACGCATGGGTGTATATGCCGCACAGAATCAGGGTATTGGCCCCACTGGCGGCAAGAGCGGTGCCGAAATCGGGGCTGTCGAATGCGCTGAAATAAGGTTTGGAAAAAACAGGCTCGTCAAATAGGGGCGCGAGCTCGGGAGGTGGTTGGGCGCCGGGCGTACCTGCCAGACAATCCCAACGATGCTGTTTTACCCAGTGCGGCATGCGATTGGAGCCATCTGCATGCACCAGCGTCACCACATGAAATACCGGGACTGAATATTGCCGACACAGGTTGAGCAGCTTGGCGACGTTTGCTACAAGCTCCTCTTCGACCGGTATCAATCCGGTCCGATCCAGATAGTCCCTTTGAAGATCGATCAGGACAAGGGCTGGGCGCATGCATCCTTGCCGATCAATGAATGCAGTGTGTCGCAGATGCGCAACCCCAACTCCCGGGTGCCAACGATCTGGCTATCCCGACCTGCAATGTCTCTGGTGCGATAGCCTTGAGCAAGGATAGTCGTCACTGCGGCTCTGATCACATCTGCTCCTTCAGGCCAGGCAAAACTCTCTCTGAGCATCATGGCCATGGAAAGTATCTGCCCAACCGGATTGGCGGTATTGGTCCCGGCAATATCGAACGCAGCGCCGTGTCCAGTCTGATATACGGCTTTACCATCACCACTGAAATTGCCTGAATAAGACATGCCTCGGGATCCCAACAACAAAGAACCACAGTCTGCCAGGATGTCGCCAAACATATTGGATGACACGATGACATCGAAGCGATGCGGATCTGCGATGAGTTGGTACACCGCATTGTCAATGTCGAGAATCTCGACGTCTACAGGGTTCGTTCGGCGAACATGCTCGAGCCCCTCGATCCAGAGTTCGCTAATGGTTGGCACTCCCTCGCGCTTGAGCGCCACAGAAAGCTTTCCTCGTCGCTGGGCCGCGAGTCTGGCGGCAACGCCAAGAATACGGGTCACCTGATCGAGACGATATTCGAAACGATGATAGGCGCCGGGCCGGCCTTGGGCATCATTGTCGCGGCCCCATTGTCCAAAATAGGCTCCGCCCACGTTTTCCCTGACGGCGATGATGTTAACCCTGTCGAGTTGGTCCGGCCGTAATGCCCCCGTGTCCCGCAAGGTGCTCATCGGCGCCAGTGGGGTGAACTTGCAGAACAGGTCGAAGCGTGCACGCAAGTCGTATACAAAACGTGCGCCACCGGGTCCACAAAATAGCGCCCCACGCTCCGCAAATACTGACTCACAGAACTTGATCGTTTCATCGGTAAGGCTTTTACCGGCTGATCGTCGAGCCTCAGAGCCAATCATGCCACCCGTGCGCACTTCAATCTTTCGGTCGGTGACGGACGACAAGACATTCAGAACATCAAGAGCGGCAGAGACAACCTCGTTGCCAATACCCTCGCCTGGGAGCACGCCAACGACGATGGCTCCGATGCCGTTCCGCTGCACCGATGTTTTCGGCAGAGAGTCTGTAAGTCTGCTCATCACTGGCAATGATTCGTCACGCGGAATAGTCAAGTTACCAGACATCAATCAAACAATTTCTTATCGTCCATCATTCTTGATGCCATCGCCGGAATTTCCGCTCTGCTCAGCTTGCCACCAGCGTTACGCGGGAAATCCCGAACGAAGAAAAATTTTTCTGGGGCCAGTACGCCAAGATGCCGTTTGCAATGCCCGGCAATATCTCGAATGATCTTGTTCCCGTCACTGATAATGGCGGCTGCCAGAATTTCTTCACCGTCAAGCTCAAACAGGAAAACTACGGCTTCCCGAACTTCCGGATGGCTGACCAACATATCCTCGACATAATCCGCAGTGACCTTATGGCCTCCAATGTTGAGGATATTGTCGATCCTGCCTTCTATGGTCAGTAATCCATCGGAAGAAATCTGGCCCATATCTCCAGGATAAAACCAGCCATCCCGGAACTTCCCCTCACTGCGCTCGGAGTCACGAAAATAACCCGTCGGCATACCTTCCACAGAAAGACGGATCTCCCCGGATTGGCCGAATGGCAGCACGCTACCCTGCTTGTCGATTGCCTCGGCTCTGGCCCAGGGCATCAGCTTTCCTGCACTCTTCGGCGACATGGATAACGTTTCGGGCGTCGCCAGTGATACCACCCCGAGTTCAGTCAAGCCATAAGGAACATAGATGTGTTGGGAAAATTTTTCCCGTAAAGCAACGAGAAGTTTTTCCGAAGGTGTTGAACCGACAATACGCAGGTGACTCAACGTTGGAAAGGCGATCCCGTCTGTTGGCAGCAGGGAAGAAACCTGCGCGGCTTTCGCTGGTGACAACAGGATATGGGTCACGGCATACAGGTTGATCGCTGCAATCATGTCCAGCAGATCGTAAGTGCGCGGAAATACCACCACGCCTCCGCAAGACAAAATACCCACCGCAAAGACAAGCCCGACCGTCACGTGCAGATCGGGAGGAATCAAACGGGAAGTTCGATCACAGTAGTAGAGCGTTTTCTCGATTCGGTCAAGCAGCGATCCGTGCGTATGCAAAACTCCTTTGGGCTCCCCGGTAGTCCCCGACGACAGAGCGACATATATGGGAGTTTCAGTATCCGGTGTGTAGTAGATGGAATCAGAATACGACTCCTTGTCGGAAACGGTAATATTATTCAATCTGGTCACGGTAATGCCGCTGATGCGGATATTGTCTCGGTCCGTCACTACCGTATGGATTCCGTAGCGCCTGATCAATGCCAACTGATTCTCGATTTTCAAAGATGCAGATAAAGGAACGGAAACTGCCCCAAGGCTTGCGAGTGACAGCATGGCAATACAGTGCAGTGGAGATTGGGCCATAGCCAGCCCGACAACATCACCTGGTCTGATCCCGCGCTCATGCAGCGTCTTTGCTACGACGCAGAGAAAGGCGCGTAAATGCTTATAGGTAATGACCTGATCCTGATGAATGAACGCAGGTGCGGCTGGATTGCGCGACCCGGTTTCAATGATGCGGTCAATCAGGGATATGCTCATCGCTGCCAACACTGGTTCACTATCGGCATAATTCAGGTATGCCGCGACGATTGAGTCGTCCAGCGCCGCTGTTTCGCGCGATGTCGCGGTTTGGCAATTCGAGGCTATTCATTGCCGCTCTTTTAAGTACTTGATGGCTGAATCTTGTTTGACGCCGCATTTCCATGTTTCAGTGAGTGTCTTCCTTTGCGGGAAAAGGCAAGGGAATGACCCCAATGCCCTCCTCGAGAAGTTCTCGTGTTTCCTGCATGGATGCCTGACCTCGAATACTCCTCGGCGCAGTCTCCCCATAATGAATTTTTCGGGCTTCCTCAGGGAAACGTTCGGCGACATTCTCGCTGCGTGCAATCATCTCTGCGACTGCCTTCATCGCGTCAGAGAGCAGTGCGGGCATCCCTCCACCCGCCGGCTTTTCGCCGACCCGTTTGACATGCGGTCCGGACGGCAGCCGCGTAATGGCCGTATCCGCGCATAGAGGGCAGGAAACGAGTCGCGCGCGAGTCTGGTCGTCGAAGGCTTCGGTGGATGCAAACCAGCCTTCAAAGGAATGCTCTGAAGCGCACTTCAAATTCAGAATTATCATGTTTCTTTTTTTGGCCAGATTGGCCGCAGTACGGACATTCACAGGGAATGGGCAAAAATATTCTACTCGACAACATTGATTTTCCATCGAACATTGTCTAGCTTGTGAAGTATGCGCACAAGCCGGGAAGCAGATTCGAGCCTCCCGACCAGAACGCAGACAACATAAAAGAGGAGATCGGACATGCTACAGAGACCTATCAGGACGCTGATCGAGAACCGACGTGGTCTGGCTGCGCCCCCACAAACCACCGTACTTCACGCAACGCGGATGATGAAAGAGCTCGGTGAAGGAGCTGTCATGGTGGTTGATGCCGGCCGGCTTGCAGGTATTTTTACCGAGCGTGATGTCCTCTACCGCGTGGTTGCGGAGGGCCGCGACCCCAAGATCACCCTGCTCAGTCAGGTTATGTCGACCAATCCGCAAACGATCCACCCGGACAACCCAATCGGACATGCGCTTCGCATGATGCTGGAAGGCGGTTTTCGGAACGTTCCAGTGGTCGAAGACGATCAGCCGGTTGGCATTGTGTCCATCCGCGATGCCTTGAGCGATGAATTTTGTGACTTTGCCAGTGAACGCGCCGGGTTCCCAATTTCGACTGAATTATTTGGGTTGAATGGATTTCGGACATCATTGGGACACTGAATCCGGTTCGGCAACTTCAACGCGTGCTCAGATACGGGGTAGGAGTTCGGTCAGACGTGGAAATATTCTTCGAGAGCTTGCGCCAAACCGGTTTCCCAGTTCGGCAGCTTGGTGCCGTACCGCAACTCCAGCCGTTTGCATGAAAGGCTCGAATGAGCCGGACGTACCGCAGGTAGCGGGTACTCAGCCGTGCTGATCGGGATGATGTCGCGGCACCGCAATGCCTGGCCACGTTTGCGAGCGCCCGCGACAATTGCCGATGCAAAACCGTGCCAGGTGGTTTTGCCGCTTGCAGTGAGATGGAAGGTATCGCTTTCGAAATCGCCACTTTTGCGCCGCACCAAGTCACGATCCAGCGTCATCGCGGTTGTATCAGCAATCAAACTGGCCGCAGTAGGCGCGCCCGCCTGATCCGCCACAATCCACAGCTGGTCGCGTTCTTCGGCCAGTCGCAGAATTGTGCGCAGGAAATTATTGCCATGCGCACCGTAGACCCAACTGGTGCGAAAAATCAGATAGTCCCCGCCGGCAGTGCGTACAGCGTCTTCACCCACCAGCTTGCTGCGGCCATAGCTGTTCAGCGGGTTAGGTTGATCGTCCTCGTCGTAAGCCGCAAGCTTGCGCCCGTCAAAAACATAGTCAGTCGAGAAGTGCACCATCAATGCACCATGACGGCGGGCAGCAATCGCCAACTCACGGGGCGCGTCACCATTAATCGTCATTGCCAGATCCACCTCGGTCTCGGCTTTGTCTACGGCGGTATAAGCCGCAGCATTGACGATCACACTGGGGCGCACCTCATCGACCAGCGCCGACAGGGCTTCCGGCCTGGACAAGTCACAGCGGCTGCGCTCCGGAATCACCAGTTTGCCCAATGGCGCCAGTGCGCGTGCCAGCTCTCCCCCGACCTGTCCCGTCATTCCAGTCAGCAGTATCTTCGTCACAGAAGCGCTCTGAATAAGGCTGGTTGATGGTCCGGTGGTAAATGGTTTTTCATGCCCGGTTCACGTAGTTGGCGGCAATCCAGTTTCGGTAGGCGCCACTCTGTACACTTGCAGTCCATTGTCCATGATCGAGATACCACTGCACCGTTTTGCGGATTCCGCTATCGAAGGTCTCGGCAGGGCGCCAGCCAAGCTCGCGTTCGATCTTGCGCGCGTCGATCGCATAGCGGCGATCATGGCCGGGCCTGTCTTTGACAAAGCCAATCAAACGCTCGTAAGGTCCGGAAACCGATGGCTGTAGCGCATCAAGCAGAGCGCAGATTGTTATGACGATGACCAGATTGGGCATCTCGTTCCAGCCGCCGATGTTATACGTCTCGCCCGTTTGGCCCTTTGCCAGAACGACACGGATTGCGGCGCAATGGTCGGACACATGGAGCCAGTCGCGCACGTTCATTCCATCGCCATAGATCGGCAGTGGCTTACCCGCCAACGCATTGGCGATCACCAGCGGAATCAGTTTTTCGGGGAACTGATACGGGCCATAATTATTCGAGCAATTCGTTGTCAGGACGGGCAAACCGTAGGTATGGTGATAGGCACGCACCAAGTGATCGGATGCTGCCTTGGACGCGGAATACGGGCTGTTGGGGGCGTAGGCATGAGTTTCGGAAAACGCCGGGTCTTGCGGTCCGAGCGAGCCGTAGACCTCATCTGTCGACACGTGCAGGAAGCGAAATCCGCTGCGCGCCACGTCTTCCAGCGCACTCCAGTAGCTGCGCGCTGCCTCCAGCATTCTGAAACTGCCTTCGATGTTGGTGCGCATGAAGTCTTCCGGGCCGTGGATCGAGCGATCCACATGACTTTCTGCAGCGAAATGCACGATGGCCCGCGGGCGGTGTTCCGCCAACAGATGATCTACCAGCGTGCGATCGCCGATATCGCCCACCACGAACGCATGACGGGCATCGCGTTCCAGCGTAATCAGGTTTTCGCGATTGCCGGCATAGGTAAGCTTGTCGAGATTGACGACGGGTTCATTACAGTGACGCAGCCAGTCGAGAACAAAATTCGCGCCGATAAAACCGGCGCCGCCGGTAACAAGGATGGTCATAAGTCAGTGGTGCCGGGACCAGAATCGAACATCATCCATTTAGCCGCATGGTTAAGCGGTTTAAATAAGTAAAAATCCCAAGATACCGTCAAAAATACCGTCACCACTCCTAGACTAGGGGGAATTCAAGTAAGCCGATGCTTAGTGATCGGCCAATTACTGCTCTAGAATCTCAAATGATATCGCAATGATGGTACTGCAACCGCAGGGATGGCGTGTTCGGTGTGGCAGTACGCTGGTCTGGCAGATTGAACAGAAAACATCGGGAATTGACAGGATCTTGCTGACAATTCGACGCTAGGGAGGTTACGGGCACGTTGCCGCCTGACATGTTCCGTCAAGGCAAAGGTAGGTCAGGCCGAAAACCGGATATCGGCCAAAGTGGATGCTTGTGTTTCCTCTACGCATATCCACCGTGTATGCAACACCGGACATTGACCCGTCCTGAAAACGATGAATGACTTGTTTGATCACTTCCGTGGCAGGCTCTAACTTGGCGGCGTGATCCAAACTATTCGGCGGCGAGATACAAAGCAGATCTAGTTGGTACCAATGGTTTTATCGCTTCCACTAGTGTTGCGTTGCGCGTTAGCATCACCTGTGTAAAAAATGTTCTTCTGAATTTTTTGGAACACTGCGACCGGCACATGAGGTGACTCGTCGGCAAGATGATCAAGCTCATCACGAAGTGTGGTGATGTAATGCTTTTCTTCAGACTGAGAATTCTCGGCGTAGATTACTTCGAGTTTTCTGCGAACCGCACCAAAACGCGAGGCAGCAGAGCGGTGGGACTCGGAACGCTCGGAGTACTTGAAAAAAGTTTGAAGGCTAGAAAGTACCACAGCAATAACGCTTAGCATACCAACTGCGATCTTCGCTTCAGGGGAAATTATTTGGAATGTTAAAGACGTAAAAACAGATGTACCAATAATTGTAGTAATGAGAATAACTGGAACACCAAGCCATCGCTCTCGCGCAGAGAAAATGTTAGCCATTTCGTAGTGCGCCATCTGCGACTCACGCGCACGGCGGAGCCACGCGAGCACAAGTTCACGTTCATCTTGTGGTGGATGATACTGAGAGGATATTGTTTTCATGGCATGTAGTCCTACCGGAAAACCACTTCGAACACCAATTCAAGTCCTTCCATACGCCATATTGGTGTACAAAGGGCCAGAAGAAAAGCAGAAAGGTTTGTTAGATCAAAATGCGGGCGATGTCTGTTTTAGATCGTCATAGTCTCTTCCTGAGCAGTTTGGTCTCTCAAACCCCCGAGCAGGTCTCGATACACCGACTGTCGACCCTTGCTTTCGCAAGGGAAGGAGCACTTCCGCCCTTGTTGCACACAACAACAAGAGGTACCGCTTACGCGGTAGGCATCGCCCGCCTGCGAATCATACCTACTTCTTAATAAATAACCCCCTCGTCGCCATGCATTTCTGACAGAACGCGATGCAGGTATGTTTCGTAACGATCATTTATCTCGTCGTCAGTTAGCGATTCGTCAGGCCCGATCTGTCCTCTCTCGACCAAGAATGCCAACTTTTCAGCTCTATTGGTGATCACGTCGTAGTTGCGAACGTACCCGCCAGTGGGACTGAACTTCATTTCATAGTAAGCCCGGCTAAGTTTGCAAAGACTATTAGGTGCTTTGTGATCAAACTCTGGCAATCGCCCAAACATACTAGCTATCGAATGATCCATACGGTGCAATAGCGTCAGATCTGTAATCTGATTAAAGTACGCAATCCATCCATAACGTTTTTTTCTCGCTAATGGCTCCTGTAATTCGCTCATTAAGTTCCATAAGAAATATTTCCGTTAATCGCTCAACTGTTAAGTATTTTCTACGATCGAGGGTCCGGCCTTTGTTGTGAGTCAAATCGCTGAATTTGGCCGCTATTGATTGGAGAAATCGTTCAATCGTAGAGTCGCGAACAGTGATATCCGGGAAACTAAAAATATATCCTAAGTAGCCAAACGAAATTGAGAGTGGGTGAATGTAGCTCTTACCGGAGTTAAGGGGGTGAAGTGACAGACCACGCACCGAAAGTCGTGTCCGTAGTGAGCGATAAGCGTGACCTACGCAATCCTTATCACCATACATCAACACATCATCTACGTATCGGTAGTAGGTGATCCCCTTTTTTGGCATCGCATCGTCAATATCTTGCATGTATATAGAAGCAAGAATGTTCGAGATTGCCAATCCCTGCGGAACACCCTTCTGTGAGCGGAAATCACTATGGTGTTTTCTGCGCGTATTCTTTGGAACAATTGGTGTGACGAGAGCGCTATTGATTAGGCGGAGCGCTTTTTCACACTCGATTTTGCGGCGTAATGTTTTTAATAAGCGGTCCCACGGTATCGAATCGTAGAATGTCTTAATGTCGGTTCCACATACCCAGGTATTTTCCGGAGACTTTGATTTGAGGTCTAAGGCAATGGTGCGCACATAGGTACTTGCAAC